>JAGXAO010000005.1 GCA_018971565.1 Rhodospirillales bacterium | reverse complement strand
TGGGGGCCGCTATGTTAGATGACAGCCTGAAGTCTCAATTAAAGGCTTATTTAGCTCGACTTGCTGAGCCGATTGAATTGGTTGCAAGTTTGGATAGTAACAAAATTTCCCAGGAAATGCGTGGCCTTCTGGAGGATGTTGTAGCGCAAACCGACAAGATTGCGTTGCGCCTGAATGGAAATGATGCGCGGGTGCCATCTTTTGAAATTCGCGGGAGAGAAGCATCGCAAGGTGTACGCTTCGCGGGGCTTCCGATGGGCCACGAGTTTACATCTCTGGTTCTGGCCTTGTTGCAGGCAAGCGGCTACCCCCCAAAGGTGCCGGTTGAAATTATTGAACAGATTAAATCCCTGGATGGCGAATTTCATTTCGTCACGTATTTCTCTCAATCTTGCCAGAACTGCCCGGACGTTGTGCAGGCACTGAATCTGCTTGCGATCCTTAATCCGAAAATCACGCATGTGGCGGTTGATGGCGGAGCATTTCCGGCAGAGGTTGAGGCACAGAAGATAATGGCTGTGCCTACGGTTCTTCTGAATGGAAATATTTTCGGCCAGGGGCGGATGGATATTGAGCAGATTCTTGCCAAGATAGATACAAGCGCCATTGCGCGTGAGGCCGGCAAGCTATCGACCAAGGGTGTATTTGACGTGTTGGTGGTTGGTGGAGGGCCTGCAGGTGCCGCGGCCGCGATCTACGCCGCGCGGAAGGGCATCAGCACCGGTGTTGTGGCAGAACGTTTTGGCGGGCAGGTGCTGGATACCTTGGCAATCGAAAATTTTATTTCGGTTCGGCATACGGAAGGGCCGCAATTCGCCGCCGCGTTGGAGCAACATACCCGGGACTACGATGTTGATATTATAAAAGCACAGACTGCAACGACGATTATTCCGCCTGTTAAGGGTGATGGCGCATATGAGGTAAGGCTCGCGGGGGGCGGGATGCTTAGAGCGCAGAGCATCGTGCTTGCGCCAGGCGCACGCTGGCGGACAATGAATGTTCCAGGTGAAGCTGAATACCGTAACAAAGGTGTTGCCTATTGCCCGCATTGCGATGGACCATTGTTTAAAGGCAAGCGTGTTGCCGTGATTGGGGGCGGTAATTCGGGCGTTGAAGCAGCGATAGATTTGGCCGGGCTTGTTTCTCATGTGACGTTGATTGAGTTCGACAGGCAATTACGCGCCGATGCTGTTCTGCAGGCTAAGCTTAGAAGCCTAAAAAATGCTACGGTTATTACCGCCGCAAATGTTACCGAAGTGCATGGGAATGGCGGAAAAGTGGTTGCCATTTCCTACGAAGACCGGGAATCCCGCGAATTGCGCCGCGTGGATCTGGAAGGCATATTTGTTCAAATTGGACTTGTGCCGAACACGGAGTGGTTGAAGGGAACGCTTGACCTGACGCCACGTGGCGAAATTGAAGTGAGCGCGAAAGGTGAGACGTCGCTGCCGGGGGTGTTCGCGGCGGGCGATGCAACGACGACGCCGTATAAGCAGATTATCATCGCCACGGGGGACGGCGCGAAGGCGGCTCTCTCGGCATTCGATTATCTCATCCGGCTCGCCCCGGCGGATGCCAAAGCCGCGTGAGCTGATGCATGGCTTATTTGCCCACGCCGCAGCAGCTTCGTTATCTGGTGATGCTTGCAGAGAAGGGGCATTTCGGCCGGGCTGCCTCGGCTTGCGCGGTTTCACAATCTACCCTTTCGGCGGGGCTGTTAGCGCTTGAAAGAGCATTGGATTCCCAAATTCTGGATCGTGCGGTAGCAAAGCATCCCGTTTTTACACCGCTTGGGCAGGAATTGGTTGTTAAAGCTCGTGCTGCGTTGTCGGCTTTGTCAGCGATTGCTGAAGCTGCGGATGCGGCCCGTGCGCCTATGTCTGGCCCGCTGCGGCTTGGGATTATTCCGACGATTGGGCCTTTTCTGCTGCCCTGCCTGATGCCGCAACTTAGAGAGAGGTATAAGGCTTTAAGGCTGTTTTTACGCGAGGATTTGACTGAACGCTTGCTTGATCAGCTTGATGCCGGGTTGCTCGATCTAGTTATTCTGGCGCAACCTTGCGCTTGCGGGAGAGCAGAGGTTTTACCATTGGCACAGGATGATTTTCTTGTGGCCTTTCCACCCGGCCATGAGTTTACAGGGAAGAGAAGCATAGGGGGTGCGGAGTTTGTTTCTGAGCAACTTTTGCTGCTTGAAGACGGGCACTGTTTGCGTGAGCATGTTCTGGCCGCTTGCAGCACTGACCTTAAGCGCGAGCAGAAATTCGCTGCTACATCGCTACACACTTTGATACAGATGGTTGCTGGAGGGCTTGGCGTGACGCTGGTGCCAAAGCTTGCTGTCGACGCGGGGCTTCTGAGCGGTACAGGCGTTCAAACCACCAAGTTGGAAGGCGTAGCGGGTGGGCGAAGCATTGCTTTGGCGTGGAGGGCGGGGAGCGCCAGAGCGGGAGAGTTTCAAACTCTCGCCCCCGTTATAGCAGCTGCCTGCAGATCGTTCCCGGATTATGACCCGGGTTGATCTTTAGCCTTCTACATCCTGTGCATCCCTGAAATAGGCTTCCACGGCGCCTTTGAGCTTAACGGTGAGAGGCTTTCCCTTGCGGTCTAAAGCCTTGCCCGCGGCGACACGTATCCAGCCTTCTGAAACGCAGTATTCTTCAACGTTGTTTTTTTCTGATCCGTTAAAACGAATGCCAATGCCGCGTTCCAGCAATGATTGTTGAAAAAAATTGCTGTCGGGATCGGAGGATAAACGGTCGGGAGGCGTGGAACTCATAACATGCTCCTGATCTTGCGGGAAAGCTTCGTGCTAAAACTGGCGGGCGGGGAATCCGCCATTGCAATCAGGGGCAGGACAGCCAGGGTTTTGCCCTTGGCACTGTATGTGATCGAACCAAGGATTTCACCCTTGTGAACGCCTGGGGTGAGAGGCGTTGTAACAGAGATTGTATGAGTGACGGATTTTTGCGCGTCCGTGGGCATCGTGACCGTGACATCCTGGGTTATACCCACCGGAACTTCACCGCTGTTAAACGCGTCGCTCTTCACAATACCCACTTGCTGGCCAGCTGAGGTAATCTGGACGTCCGTGAAAAAATGCTGCCCGTAATCCAGCAGAGATTCAATCGCGGCGGTGCTTGATGCCCAGGTTGGGCCGCCGGTTACAACTGCGATAAGCCGCATGTTGCCGCGTTCTGCCGTTGCATCGATGCAATGCCCGCTTTCCCTGGTTAAGCCTGTTTTTAAGCCATCCACTGTGGGATCTTTGAACAGAACGGGATTCCAGCTTCTTTGTGTGATGCCGCCATATGTGTAGCTTTGTAGTTTTGATATCTGCAATATTTCGGGTTCATCGTTCAAGATGACGCGTGAAAGCAGAGCTATATCCATCGCAGAGGTATGCAGATCCGGGTCCGGGAGGCCCGTGGCATTTGTATAATTAGTATCGGTTAGGCCGATTTTGGAAGCGGTTGTGTTCATCATCTGAACAAACGCATTTGTGCCGCCGGCAACTTGTTCGGCTAAAGCAACGGCTGCGTCATTGCCAGAATCGATGATAAGCCCGTGGAGCAGTTGATCTACGGTGACCACCGAATTCGGATCGACAAACATTGTTGAGCCTTGCTGGTGCCAGGCATTGGTCGAGATCGGAACTGTCTGGTCCATTTTCAGGCTGCCATGATGGATGGCTTGATAGACGAGATGGGCTGTCATGAGTTTTGTCAGGCTGGCCGGCGGAATTTCAAGATGGGGTGCGGCCTCGGCTAAAATCGCTCCTGTTTGGGCATCCATCAGCACATACGCGGTGACGTCTGGCAAAACGGGAGGGGACGGGGTTGATGTGTCGCCCGCGGGGCTTTCCGGCACTGGTGCAGGGCCAGTTGGCGCAGGCGTGGCGCCAATTTTACCGGTATCTCCCGCAGGGGGCGTTGGCGCTGCTTTGGCTAAAACGGGAGAGGCAAGTACCAGGGAAGCGGCAAGGGCAACTCTCGAAAGGCCAGACGTCTTCAACATGGGCGACTCATACTCCAAGCACAGTAAGGCAAGGTCTCTCTGCACCTGATTGGCGCATTTTCGCAAGCCGGGGTGTGTTAACGCCATGTAACAGGCCGCAATGCGAGGGAAGCCGGGCGGCAAAGGCTGGCTTTTCTTGACATCTGTTCCGGCACGGGTTTGATGCGCCAATCTTAAAGGATCAAGGTAAGAATGGCGCAGCATAAACAAAGCCAAGGCGGGTTAACGGAATTTGTTAAAACCATTGTCTATGCCGGGCTTATTGCGGTGGGCATTCATACATTTTTCCTGGAGCCGTTTTACATTCCATCCGGTTCCATGGTTCCCACGCTATTGGTTGGGGATTATCTTGTTGTTAACAAATTTGCCTACGGATATTCACGGTTTTCGCTACCTTTTGCGCCGGATTGGTTTGCGGGCCGCATATTCGGGGGGGTGCCAAAGCGCGGCGCTGTTGTGGTTTTTCGTCCGCCAGGTGCCCCGAATGAGGATTTTATTAAACGCGTAGTCGGCCTGCCGGGAGATACGGTGCAGGTTACCGGCGGGCAACTTTATATCAATGGGAAGATTGTGCCGCGCGTAGATGCTGGGGACTATGTGGACACTAGTTCTGGCGCACCGGTTGTGGCGCGGGACTACACAGAGTCGCTGCCCGGCGGGGTTGTGCATTCCATTCTGAAGCTGACCAATGCCCCTGAAAATGATGGGGGGGTCGATCCGAATAACACTCCACTATATACTGTTCCGGCGGGTGACTTGTTTATGATGGGCGATAACCGGGATAATTCTGAGGATTCCCGGTTTATGGATGGGCCTGTTGGCTATGTGCCAATAGAAAATGTGGTTGGGCCCGCTGAGCTGATATTTTTTTCAATCGATTTGAAGCATCCGTTTTGGGAGATTTGGGAGTGGCCATTCGAGATTCGCTGGGGGCGGATGTTCCACACCATCCGGTGAACCAGGTTGAGAACGCTTCCCGGTTTCTGGGGCACCAGTTTGAGCACCCCGGCTTGCTGGCGGAGGCGTTAACGCACCGCTCCGCCGCTGGCGCGAAGGGGGCGGGCTCGAACGAGAGGCTGGAATTCATAGGTGACAGGGTTTTGGGCCTGGTTGTTGCCGAGTGGCTGATTGAACGATTTCCCGATGAACAGGAGGGCAAGCTGGGGCCTAGATTGGCGGCTCTTGTTTCCAAGCCTGCCCTAGCTGAAATTGCGCAAGCAAATAATGTTGGGGCCATGCTTAATGTGGCGCCTGGCGAGGCGAAGCGAGGGGTGAGTTCCCAGGCGAATGTGCTGGCCGATGCCGTGGAGGCCATGATTGGCGCTTTGTATCTTGATGCGGGTTTGCCTGCTGCCAGGCCATTTATTCGCCGCGTAATGGGTTCGGCGGTAGAAGGACAGGCAGCTCCGCCAAAAGATCCGAAAACCGCATTGCAGGAATGGGCGCTGAAGCGAGCTCTGCCGCTTCCGAATTATCAGATTATGGATCAGTCTGGCCCCTCTCATGCGCCGAAATTTGTGATAAGTGTTACAATTGGCGCTGCAACTGCATCGGCTACCGCAGGAGCAAAGCGGGCGGCAGAGCAGGAGGCAGCGCGCAACCTGCTGGAAGTGCTAACAAAATGAGAAGATGTGGTTTTGTTGCCTTGATTGGCGCGCCAAATGCGGGGAAGTCGACGCTTCTGAATCGGCTTACGGGCGCTAAAGTTTCGATTGTGAGCCCTAAGGCGCAAACGACAAGGGCGCGTGTGCTCGGCATTGCGGTTCGTGACGAATCACAGATCATTTTTGTTGATACGCCGGGAATTTTTACGCCAAAGCGCAGATTGGACCAAGCCATGGTGGAGGCAGCCTGGAATGGTGCGGGAGAGGCGGACATGCTTTTTCTGCTTCTTGATGCGAAGTCCGGCTTGAGTGACGAGTTTCGCAAGATCGCCAGCCGGCTTGCGGCCGATAGCGTTAAAATGTCGCTTTTGCTTAACAAGATTGATCTGATTGACCGGCAAGACCTGCTACCCTTGACACAGGAAGCGGCGCAGTTGGCGCCGTTTGAGCAGGTGTTTATGATATCGGCTCAAAAAGGTGATGGCATTGATGCCTTGCTGGATTATTGTGCGGGCATTTTGCCCGAAGGCCCTTTTCTGTACCCCGAAGATGATCTGACCGATTTGCCTGATAGGCAACTGGCGGCGGAGATTGTGCGTGAACAAATCTTTCTGCAAACGCGCGACGAGGTGCCTTACGGAGCGACAGTGGAGACGGAAAGTTTCAAAGAACAGAAAAATGGGGCAACCCGGATTGATGCGGTGATTTATGTAGCCCGAGAGGGCCATAAGGCCATTTTAATCGGCGCAAAGGGTGCCCGGATTAAGGAGATTGGGAGCAGGGCGCGGCGTGAATTGGAACGGCTGCTGGAAGGTAAGGTTGATTTGTTTCTAAGAGTTGTTGAGCGCCCTGGTTGGGATGAGGAGGCCGCCCGGATTAGGGCGGCCGGCCTTGAATTGCCGCGAAAATAAATGGGCAGTTGGGTTCCGCCGCAACCCGTTTGCTAAACGGTAAACTGTTCAGTGAGTATCCGTTCAGATAATGCACGATCCGGATCGAAAAGAACGGTGACTCCAACGGTTCTGTCTTCGTGAACCGTAACCGAGATCACGTCTCGGACTTCAGTAAAGTCCGCGACAGCGGCAACGGGCCTTTTGTCAGGCTCTAATACCTCGAACAAAACATCGGCGGTGGAGGGCAATAAAGCGCCCCGCCAACGGCGCGGGCGGAATGCGGAAATGGGTGTTAAAGGCAGCAAATTAGCAGAGACGGGAACAATTGGGCCGTGAGCCGACAGGTTGTAGGCTGTTGACCCGGCCGGGGTAGAGATCAAAATACCATCGCAAATAAGCTCGCTTAAACGCTCCCTGTGGTCGATGGAAATACGTATCTTGGCGGCCTGCCGGCCTTCACGAAGCAAGGAAACTTCGTTTAACGCCATTGCCTCTTCAACAATTCCCGAAGCCGTTACCGCGTGCATGCGAAGCGGATGCAAAACAGAAGGAAGAGCCTGGCTTATTCGAAGCGGGAGGTCATCTTCATGATATTCATTCATCATAAAGCCAACAGAGCCGCAATTCATGCCGTAAACCGGCATTGAGCCGCCAAGCACCTGGTGCAGGCATTCAAGCATCAGCCCGTCACCGCCCAAAGCGACAATAACCGTTGCCTCTTTTATGGGGCAGTCGCCATATCGGGCGGTCAGCCTTTCTTTGGCGGATGAGGCAGCCAAACTTCGCGCCGCGATGAAAGCCAGTTTCATGCTAGCTTACGGTGTTCAAGCACTGGCATATCGGCCCTGATTTTTGCGGTTAATGCTGAATCAACAGTCATGATTGCCCATCCAGGTCCATCTGACGCTTTAGCAACCACATGCCCCCATGGATCAACAATTAATGAGTGACCGTATGTGTACCGTGCTTCTCCATCGCCGGCTGTATGCATGCCGGTGCAGGCGGCGGCAGCAACCCAGCACTGTGTCTCGATTGCGCGGGCACGCAATAATATCTCCCAATGATCTTTGCCGGTCTGCAGCGTAAAAGCCGCGGGAAGCACGATCACTTCAGCTCCTTTTCGCCGTAGTTCCAGAAACAGTTCTGGGAAACGCAGGTCATAGCAAATCGCCAGCCCGACCTTCATGCCGAGAATCTCAACAGTGACCACCTGCTCGCCAGCACCAAAAACGGCACTTTCCCGGTAACCCTGCCCGTCTGGCGTGGAAATATCGAAAAGATGGATTTTTCTGTATCTGCCTAGCTCTTTTCCATCAGGGCTGAAGACGATGGAGGTGTTGAAGATACGGTCGCCCTCAAGTTCGCCGATGGATCCGCCATGAATGTAAAGGCCATATTGCATCGCGGCCTGACGAATAAACTCATACGCCTCTTGCCCCACTTCACCCGGGACGGGAAAAGCTTCGGCTGCGGCGAATTTCTGAGCGCGGGTGCCGCCGAGGCATGTCCACATCTCTGGAAATACAACCAGGTCCACCGTCTGACTGGCCAGCATTTGTTCAAGTAATGCCCGAGCCTGAGCGATGTTTCGCCCTTTTTCAGCTCCCGGCGACATTTGAATGACGGCAATCCGCATATCGATCCTCAATTTACAGCAAGCTAACATAGACCCGATGCCCGTTACAATTATTCGCCATTTGAGCCGGGTGATGGATGGCCGGTTTATGGTGACGGTAGACGCGAGCACAACAGTTCATTATTGGCTCAATCTATGGCAAGCCATTACTTTACCGTTACATGGGACCAGCTTCACCGCGATGCCAAAGCGTTGGCGTGGCGCCTGCACGGTGTTGGGCCGTGGAAGGGTATTGTGGCCATTACGCGCGGTGGCTTGATTCCTGCCGCGATCGTGGCCAGGGAGTTGGAATGCCGACTGGTTGAAACCGTCTGCGTCGTTACATATGACGGCGAGCAGCGCGGCGAGCCCATGATTATGAAAGCCGCCATTGCGGCGGGTGATGGGGATGGGTGGTTGATTATTGATGATCTGGTTGATTCTGGCACCACCGCCAAGAAGGTGCGTGGTTTGCTGCCAAGGGCGCATTTTGCCAGCATTTATGCCAAGTCAGCCGGCAAACCAATGGTTGATACTTTCATCACTGAAGTCAGCCAAGATACCTGGATTTTGTTTCCTTGGGATACGGAACCCCAATTTATTGCCCCTCTGGCGGCACAAACCTCATAATTTCAGACGGTTGGTGGCCTTAAACACCTAGCTGCTAGGCAAAGAAAGAAAAACTCGCTACAGACCGCGCATCGTGCCGCTTTTGGCGCGTGTAAAAAGCGGCATAACGGGGCAGACGCCATCGGGATGATCCGCGCCGCCGCCGGAAATTTAGTTCCGCGGCGTTTCCGGCCACATGGTCCGTGGTTGCGGGTGAATGCCCCAGCCAGACCCATGCCGCCCGAGGCGCCGCCTGAAAAACCGGCTAACGCGCTTATTCCCGTCGGCAGGCACTGTGATTCCGCAGTTGGAGCTGTTTGATGTTTGACAAATATTTCCGCAAGGAAATGGATTGGGCCGGCAAGACCCTTATTTTGGAAACCGGTAAAGTTGCACGCCAGGCTGATGGTGCGGTTGTGGCTTCCTACGGTGATACGGTGGTGCTGGCCACCGTGGTTGGCGCCAAGGCAGCCAAGCCGGGGCAGGATTTCTTTCCGCTGACCGTGAATTACCAGGAGAAATTCTACGCGGCGGGACGCATTCCTGGTGGTTTTTTCAAACGTGAGGGCCGCCCCACTGAGCGCGAGACGCTTATTTCCCGCCTGATTGATCGCCCGATCCGCCCGCTATTTCCAGAGGGCTTTCGCAATGAGGTGCAGGTTATTGTCACGGTGTTGAGCCATGACATGGAAAACGAACCTGATATCGTCGCCTTGGTGGCTGCTTCCGCAGCGCTGACACTCTCCGGCATTCCTTTCTTTGGCCCGGTGGCTGGCGCCCGCGTTGGTTACGTGAATGGCGAATATGTGCTGAACCCGACCACGGATGAGCGTACCGAGAGCAAGCTTGACTTGGTTCTGGCGGGCACCGGTGAGGGTGTGCTGATGGTTGAGTCAGAGGCCTCCGAACTCTCCGAAGAGGTTATGCTGGGCGCGGTAACGTTTGGCCATGCTGGTTTTCAGCCGGTGATCCAGGCGATTATTGAATTGGCCGAGGCTGCCGCCAAGGAGCCATGGGCGCTGACGGAGGAATCCGAGGAGACCAAGACCCTGAAGGCGCGTGTGGACGCGCTGGCTCGTGCCTCTATCGCCGATGCTTACAAGGAAACCCAGAAGCAGGGGCGGTATGAGAAGCTGGCAGCCGCCAAGAAGGCTGCCGCTGCCGCGCTGACCGAAGAGGGGCTGAACGCCGATGCGGCAAAAGGCCTGTTCAAGGAGTTGGAGGCGGACATTGTCCGTAATAACATTCTTGATACCGGCCTGCGCATTGATGGCCGCGACACCAAGACCGTGCGCCCCATTCTGTCGGAAGTTGGCGTACTGCCGCGCACCCATGGCTCTGCTTTGTTTACCCGTGGTGAGACACAGGCGCTGGTTGTCGCCACGTTGGGTACCGCCCAGGATGAACAGCTGGTTGATGCGATCGAGGGTGAGTTCAAAGAGCATTTCATGCTCCATTACAATTTTCCTCCGTTCTCGGTTGGTGAAACGGGCCGCATGGGTTCGCCTGGCCGCCGTGAAATCGGCCATGGTAAGCTGGCTTGGCGCGCGGTTCACCCGCTGCTGCCTTCCAAGGAAGCCTTCCCGTACACGCTGCGCGTTGTTTCTGAGATTACCGAGTCGAACGGCTCATCCTCCATGGCAACAGTTTGTGGCACTTCGCTGGCGCTGATGGATGCCGGCGTGCCGCTTAAATCCCCGGTGGCGGGCATCGCCATGGGCCTGATTAAGGAAGACAAAGGCTTTGCCGTGCTCTCGGATATCCTGGGCGACGAGGATCATCTCGGCGACATGGATTTCAAGGTGGCTGGAACTGCGAGCGGCATTACCGCACTGCAGATGGATATCAAGATCACTTCCATCACTCCAGAGATCATGAAGATCGCCTTGGAGCAGGCTAAGGGCGGGCGCCTGCACATTCTGGGCGAGATGGCCAAAGCGCTCACCGGCAACCGCGATGGTGTTTCTGCCAACGCGCCGAAGATCGTGACCATCCAGGTACCCAAAGAAAAGATCCGTGATGTGATCGGCACCGGTGGCAAGGTGATCCGCGATATCGTGGAGAAGACAGGCGCCAAGGTTGATATCGATGATAGCGGCGCGGTGAAGGTTTCCGCCTCTGACGACAAGAAGATTCAGGCGGCGATTGATATGATCAAAGGTATCACCGCTGAAGCTGAGATTGGCGCCATTTACAATGGCAAGGTTGTGAAGACCGCTGATTTTGGCGCTTTCGTAAACTTCCTCGGGGCTAAAGATGGCCTTGTTCACATCTCTGAACTGGCTCAGGGCCGCGTTGTTAAAACTACCGATGTAGTGAAGCAGGGCGATGCCGTTAAGGTTAAGGTTATCGGTTTCGATGACCGCGGCAAGGTGAAGCTCTCCATGCGCGTAGTTGACCAGGAAACCGGTGAGGATATCACCGATAAGGTGGGCGTTAATAAAGGCAAGAAAGAACGGGAAGCACAGGCTGAAGGCTGAACAATTCTTGCCCGACCAACAGAAGCGGCGCCGTGAGGCGCCGTTTTTGCGTTTACGCGTTTTGCCGCCATATTGTGGTGCAGTTAAAGTAAGGAAGCCGCGCCGATGCGACCTTTGAAACTACAGCGGATAAGAATGATAAGCGCCGCTTCGGCCGGAAATGCCTTAGAGTTTTACGATTTTTTTATCTATGGCTTTTTCGCACTCAATCTCGGCAAGATATTTTTTCCAGTGCAGAGTCAGACGTCGCAATTGCTTTTGACGTTTGGGACTTTTGGAGTGTCTTTTTTTGCACGGCCTGTGGGTGCAGCCATACTTGGCGCTTATGCTGATTCAAGAGGGCGTTCAGCATGCATGATCCTGTCAATTTCGATAATGACGATCGCGATTTTGATGTTGGCGGTGCTGCCGGGCTATGAGCACATTGGTCTCCTGGCTCCCCTCGGCGTGCTTTTGGCGCGCCTGATGCAAGGTTTTGCATTGGGTGGAGAGTTTGGAAGTTCGACGGCTTTGATGATTGAACATTCGGCCGGGATGGAAACCGAGGCGGCGGCCTGGCAGGGTGTTAGCCAAAATCTGTCTGGTTTATTGGCCGCCGGCATTGCCTGGATGCTTACAGGGGAGGGGGCGGCGCTTGGTTTTCAACCTTTTCGGATTGCTTTTGCCGTGGGAGCGATGGGTGGCATAGCTGCATTGCTGTTAAGGCGCCGAATAGAAGATGCACCACTATTTTTTGAACAAAAAGAGGCGCCCCGGCAACGGCCAAGTGTGGTGCTATCAAATATCGTTATCGCGGCGGGGATGGTGGCGATTGGTACAGCACAGACTTATCTAGTTCTTTATTTGCCTACCTATGGGAAAACGGAACTTGGCGTACAGGTAAAAGAAACTCTGGCTATTGTGTGTTTGCTTTATGTGGTGCTTTTATTCTTAACGCCGCTAAGATTGGCTATTGCAAGGCGTTTCGATAAATCTCACAGCCACAGCTATATGCTGTATTCCTGTCTAGCAATGGCTGCCATGGCTTACCCAGCCTTTTATGCTCTGCAGGTGTGGCCAACAAGTTTGGCGTTGTTCCTGCTTTCCCTAATGTTCGCCTTTTTGGGGCTTCCCTATAACGCACCGTTAAATGGCTTTATGGGGCTGGTGTTTTTGGTTAAGGAGAGGGGCATAGGTTTATCCATGGGATATGCTCTTGGCATCGCCATTTTTGGTGGTGCAGCGCCATTCATTTTTACTTATTTGATTTCTGCAACGGGGGATCCGCGTAGCCCGGCAATGTACCTGATTATTACATCCATTATCACGCTTATGGCCTTGTCAGTGGCAAAATGGCGTTTGCAGCAGAATAAAATTCAAGGACGATAAATTCTCCTCAACGGATTGCTTCAATGTTTGCGGCATTAGGCGCGGGCCTGGGAGCGTGATTTTTTTGCGGGCGTTCCCGGAAGAGCTTTAATGAGCGGCTGGCCAACGATTTCTTCAATATAGGCGCGATATCTATGAAGATAATTTTCCATGCTCAGATGTTTTTCGGCATATTCCCGAGCCCCCAGGCGCAGTTTAGCGGATAGGGTACTGTCACCCAGAACCCTTAATGCATTATCAGCCAATTTGTTTGAGTCGAGGGTGGGTGTAATCAGCCCGTTTACACCATCCTTTATAAATTCCGTTACCGTTGTGCTGTCGGCCCCGATAATAACGCAGCCACATGCTAACGCTTCTCTCAGCGACCACGAAGCCACGAACGGATAGCTTAGATAGATATGAGCATCCGATCTTTTCAATAGAGTCAGATGATCTTGATATTTAACTTTTCCCATGAAATGAACACGAGAAAGATCAATTCGACCTTCAACCTCCTTTAAGAACACGTTCTTCCAACTGCCGCCGTTAGGTGGTGGAGCGCCGTAGCTGACTTCATCGCCCCCGACGATTGAAACAACAAGATTTGGACATTCATCGAGAATTTTTGGCAGGGCGCGCATTAATGTGTGGAAGCCCCGATAGGGCTCCAGGTTACGTGAAACGAATGTTAGCAATTTTTGTTTAGGCGTAACCGTTAAAGGGCCAACGGTAATTTTTTTCTTGCGCAGTGCCGGTTCTGGCGCGCACTGCTCAAGGTTTACGCCTTCCTCAATAATGCGAATCTTATCCTTTGCCCAACCTGGATAGGTTGCATACTGCCAGTGCGTGGGGGTCTGTCCCCACTGCTCAAGGGCTACTGCCAAAAGATTGATTGTATTTTTGGCGCGAACCGCGCCGAAGCGTGGTTCATCCATCTGAAATTCAGGGTCAAAATTTACGTCTGAATTATAAATTCTGTAGTAAAATTCAAAATAGCCAAGAATGGGTACGCCAGGAAACACATCACACAAATTCAACATCTCTCCCCAGCCGTGATGACCGATGATGATGTCAGGTTTAAAACCCAGAGCCTTAATTTGTTGTGCGCCCTGGTATCCAGCCTGGGCGCGCAGCGCCGCGCTCTCAAATTCCCATGCCGCGGGTGCCAGCGCTTTTGGAGCCGGCGGGGGGCGGGAATAAGTCACCTTGCGGACGCCATCCATATAATTTTGGTTTGGCTCCGTCATAAACACAATTTCGTGCGTGCCTGGCCGCGCCAAATTGTCAGCCAGCAGGCTCCGCAGAAGATGAACATATTGCCCAGGAAAGTTCTGGTGAACGAACAGAAAGTTCACAGTGCCCTCGGTTCCGCCCCTTTGCCTTTTGGCTTTGTGCCTTTTCGGCCGCGAGGCGTGAGGATAATTTGAAAAGATTCAAGTGGCGCCAGGTTTTCCGCTTCGCAAGTTTCATCATTACCTACCGGGCCGCTACTTGCACCGCCAATGAAGGTCGCGGCGTAGCTGATATCATATTGTTCTGCGGCACCGCCGCTTAAGCGGACGCGAAGCCCTAGGAGAGGCAAGGCCATACCGCGCGAGCCGCAATATTGACCGGCATCTACCCAAGGGGATAGCCACCCTCTGCCGAGAACGGCCTGATAGGTTAACTCTGCAGGCGCGATCCCATCAGGGGCATGAATTGCAAACCCCTCAATCCAGTTTTGGCTGCCTTTTTCACCCATCCACTCGCCAAATTTAATGCCGACGTCTCCACGAGATTGAATGTGAGCCGTAATATCTGCGGGGCTTTCAGGTGCGGCAGGGCGTTCAGGCGTGGCGGCCGCAGCTGGAGCACCGTTGGAGGCGATATGAGCTTCACCCAACAACTGCCGGACCTGTAACCGGGGCGAAGAATCTGGCATGTTGGCGAGTTGATAAATGGTTACAAGAACCTGAGCCGGTTGGTTTTTTATGCGCACAAGTACGGCGTCGCCTTCAGCGCTTAGCCAGCCATCAGAGCGAAAACCGGAGATTTCAACATTTTGACCGCCAATGGGGGGGGGAGAAACGCGAACGCCAGGCATACCATTATGCATCCCGGCGCCGGCATTAAGCTCATTCACAAAGCAAAACAGGCCCGGGGGAAGAGCCATCAAGTGCCCTGTAACCTTCAGCTCCTGAACCTGTGCTCCAAATTTTTCCGAAGTGCCATGATTCGCTGGCTCAACAACCGGTGCTTTCTTGGGCTGGGCAGAAGCAGTTTTAACAGCGGCCATTATCGTTCCTTAAGGGCAGTATGAGTTACCGTCGGCTGGTATTGTTGCAGAAATTACTTCAGGCGCAAAGCGTTGGCGAATTAATGTAAGAGAAAAAGAGATTTTCCGCTAAAGGGGGGCGCGTGATCAAAACGTGATGCTCATTAGGGAATTGTTAATACGCTCAGGAGGAAGACCCAGAGGCAAAATTGCGCCACGGCCAGTTGCGCGGATACGTTCAGCCTGTGCACCCAGGTCGAAAGCAACAGTGTATAACCCCGCTTGCCAGGCTTCGGACAATACAAAACACCAAGTTTCGGGGCAAATTGATGGAACGAATGCAAGGTCAGCTTGAGATTCGATGATTAAATTATGAATCTCGTCAGCTTTGTAGGCGCCGCTAACAAAAATCCCAGCCTCCAGAAGCAGAGCATCGTCGGCGCTGTTTCCGATTACAACGAATTCCAGCGGCAGACATCTTCTTTTAATATCGTTCGCACAATCAAGTAGAACATCAAAACCCTTCTGGGGCCCAATTCCGCCAATTACTGCGATACGCCGTTTCCCGGAGCGAGGTGCTTTTAATGTTACGGATTCGGAATCTAATTCCCACGGCATTAGATTTACAGAAATAGAAGGAAAATGCCGGGTAAGGCGTCGCGCGACATCCTCAGAAGGGACGGTTATGCGATCCGCCGACTTTAATTCTCTCTGTGAACGCGCGAGAAGGGCTTTAATGGGAAGTGGTTCAAAAACCCCCTCTTTTTCTTGAGAGCAGCATCGTTCGCATCCGGCGATATCAGGTTCACCGCAATACCGGAGAGGTGCGGATGGTTCCGGCCGATTTAAGAGATTAACCCGTGGGCAGAAGCTGGCATAATCGTGAATCGTTATGCGCTGCGGAACATTGAGAGCCTCGGAAATGCCGCGGATTACCTTGTGTTGACCCAGCATATGATGCAGCTCAACGCGCACAACATTGAGCTGTCGTAATAGGCAAAGCAAGGCTGTCAAATCCCGCGGCATTATAAATGTAAGGTTGGGGTAATCTTTGGGGTTCCCGGCGCATAATAGGGAAGGCCACGGGTATGGTGCCTTGCTGGTATCTTTTGGAAATTCAGTTGTCAGAAGTAAGGGGTTTAATCCTTTATCGCGAGCATTTGAAATTTCTTGATCGACATATTTTGTAACTCCACCGCCATGTGCATGACTAATAAACAGAACAGATTTTTTGCCCTTCTGAATATGGCGTAGCCTGGCTTCATCTAGCGCGGTTCTGAATGGAGCCGCCGGATCCTTCTTTACGTACTCTTTTATTAAGTCATTATAGCCGGGATAGAATTGATTTAGTAGCTTTGAATTCCGGCTAACCAATGCCTTCGTAGAGCTTTTAAATGACACGCCACCCTGATGAGCAACGTATGCATCCATGGCGGCTACGTGCTTGTAGCCAAGATGGCGTGCGCGGATACAAAAATCATTTTCTTCGCCGTATCCTTGCGCAAAAACTTCTGCTCGAAAATTTCCTGTCGCGGATAGACAGTCGTGCCGGATATACATACAGAAACCAACGCCAGTTGGAATTTCAACGCGTGCTGCGTGATTGGCTGTTGCAGCCAGGTGGTTGAATAGATTTGTTGTTATCAAATCTGGCATTACGTTTCCAGAATAAACATCTGGATAGCTGCAAATTGTTGCTTCATTCGAAAATGGAGTTACTGTCCCGATCGCGGGGTCGGAATAGGCAGTTCGGTTCAAAGCCTCGATTGCACCGGCGGGCATGAGAATGTCACTGTTAAGCAAAAGCACATCACACCCGATTGCTTCGGCAAAGCCAGTGTTGGCTGCGGCACAAAAGCCGAGATTTTGAGCGTGCTGAAACAATTCGATCTTGCGCTCGGCGGCTAGCTTTGTAAGCCACTTGTTAAGTACATGTTCCGGAGATGCATCGTTTACCACAACGAACCTGATGCCTGGTGGAGCAGCCTTGAGGACTGAACGAATGGCCACCTGAGTTTCTCTAACGCCGCCATAAACAGGCATAACCAGCACAAGCGGCGCGGATTTCGGAATGACTTCGGGAGGTCTCCCTCTAGAAGAGGCGCCGACGGGTAAACATTGTATCTGATTCGGATCTATGGGTGAGCCCATAAGCTGGCTGCCCCCTGAACCAGACAGAATAAAGGGCGGAAGGAGGCCGTTTATCCTTGAAAGAGGTACGCGAAATTTATAGCGAGGTAAAAGCGGGTTGGAAGTATCTGCTGGAAGAAGGGTGGTGCATTTGACGATGAACGAGCGGCCTAGTGAGTCCCTTAACGTTAGGCAAGGAGGCTGATCGGGCGAGGCGGGACGTACCGCCCAGCCGCTTAAACCGCCAGCCTTGTATTCCACCATGCCTTCTATGCGTAGAATGGCCTGATGGTTTAGATTGGCTCCCAGGAGCCGACCAGACCCTGTGCTAACCAATTCTCCTGCGGCGTTATAGCCCTGATAGCCATTATAGCCAGCCGCGATAGCGATATGCTGCGCAAATGCAGAAAAGCTTTTTTCATCCGGTATACAATGGCGGTTGAGTAATGCCTCCAAAGCTCGCGCGCTGGCTGCGGCATCTCCCAAAACCTGGGCGGCAACGGCAGCACCAATCCATGCGGGAGCAATGTCATATTGTTCGGCTAATCGCAGAAATGCCGCATGTGCGAGCTTTGCGCGTGGCAGACCTGCAGATAATTCCTGCCGCGCAATTTCCAGTTCAATTCTTGGGTCATTCGGCGCAAGCCTGCGTGCCCGATTTAGCCAGAATAATGCGTTAGGACCATTCTGCACACCTCTTAAATAAGCTGCGGTCGCTGTGCTGGGGTCATCCGACGATTTTGCCAATGTGATACCGCGCGTAATCTACTCAGTTGCTGCCGTGGAGGGTGTAAGCGTTTCCAGTTCAGTTGCCGCTTCTGGTAAGCCCGCCGTGGCCGCAACTGCAAACCATTTTTTGGCTTCTTCAATATCTTGGGTTGTGGCTATTCCCGCGCATAAATATTTTCCAAGCATAAGCGCGGCACGCGGATGCTTCAAACTTGCTGCTTTGCGGTACCATTCCAGTGATTTTGAGCGATCAGTCTCAATTTCATGGCCGCCTCCATAGAGTGCTCCCAGGGCGAACATCGCATTGGCATTTCCCTGGGCGGCGGCTCGTTCAAAAAGGTCCCGGGCTTCAGCGTCCTCGCGGGGGCCACCCAATCCCTGTATTTTAAGGGCGGCGAGGTCCAGAAGAGCTTCAAGCATATTCTTGTTGGCGGCTTCTTGTAGCCAATGCCTCGCTTCTTCAAAGTTTTGCTCAACGCCTTGGCCTTCTGCGAGCATCCGGCCGTAGCGATATTGGGCATTGACGACATTTTCGGCCGCCTTACGGAACCAGCGGGCCGCGCGCGCTTCGTCGCGGTCCATGCCGATACCTTCCATTAAGCAAACTGCAAAATTATACGCGCCGATCGCATCGCCCGATTCTGCGGCTTGTTCAAACCATTCATGTACAGGCGCTGGTTCAGTAAATCTTAAATTTGTCTGGCGTTTGAGTAGCAAACCGGCAAGATCTGCCTGTGCGATACTGTCGCCCTGTTCTGCTGCAATTCGCAGCCATTTAGCAGCTTCATCTGGGTCTCGTGGAATTGCGCCAGAGCCTGCACCTGTTAGATATAGCAGCCCTAACGCGCGCGCCGAAGAACGATGGCCAGAATCGGCAGCAGCGCGAAACCACAAAGCCGCTTCAGCGTAGTTTGGTGGCAAGCCGTCGTCACCACGGGCATATATCTCGCCCACGAGTGCCGCGGCCTCACTCTCACCGGCAACCGCGGCTCGGCGAAGCCAGGTTTCTCCCTCGGTTTTGTTTTTGGAAACGCCAACCCCATTATAGAGCATGACTCCATAACGAAATTGAGCACTGCGGACACCTTTTTCCGCTGCAAACTGATAATGGTAAGCCGCAAGTTTAGCGTCGGCATGAACGCCAATTGCTCGCTCGTACACGAGGCCAAGAAAATAATGACCCATCGCCAGGCCGGCATCAGCGGCCGCGCGAATATGTGCAACAGCAGTAAAGGTTAATTCATCCGTTGTTGCCTCAAGTAGCAGCAAGGTTCCCAAACCTAAATGGCCTTGAGCCTTTTCAGCTTTAGCTGCAAGCTGGTACCAATATTTGGCGCGCTCTATGTTTTGAATTTCTTGAGGCCCGGTTGCAAACAAAAAACCAGCGAGAGCCTGTGAATTAACATCACCCGCTTCGGCGGCAGCCAGCGTCCATTTTAGAGCGGCTTCAAGGTTCGGTTGGCCCTGCTTTGCCTCGCCAAATAGATCATTTGCGGCACCTTCGTTAAACCCGTGTGCGTATAATCCGCCCAAAGCGCTTTGAGCTTGAATATCACCTTTTTCAGCGGCCAGTGTTAGCCAGCGAGCAGCCTCAACCGCACTGCGAAAATTATCTGCATTTCCATGAATATAATATAAGCCAAGCTCGCGCTCGGCTTCTGCCACTCCCGCCTCCGCGGCAACGGCATAAAGTTTAAATGCTCGCCCATGCTCTGCTTGGGCCGCCAATTCACGGGCGCGAAGCAAAGCTTTCTGATGGCTTCGCGCAGCAAATTTATCACTGAGAGAGAGCTTAGCAGACATAGTTGTCAGGGCTCATGTAGGCTCTCGTATGCAACAGGGGTCATGCGCGATAGGAAGTAAGAAAGAATTGAATGCTTTCCTACAATTATATCTGCTTCGATCGGCATACCAGGCACCAAACGGAAGCCGGCAGGCACGTTATGGAGGTTCATTACGTCAAAGGAGATTCGTACTTTAAAATATAGAGTTTGAGGAGCTGTAGGCAAAGGCGCTCCCATCGCAACGGAATTCTGTTGATCTTGAGGGTTGATGCTTTCGGGACTTATCGAGGTAACGGTTCCTTTTGCCGAGCCGTATTGTAATGGATCCAGCGTGGCAAATTTTATAGTTACCTTGTCTCCTACATGAACGAAGCCAGATTCACTGGCCAGCAGGTCGGCTTCAACAACAAAAGGTGCATTGACGGGAGCCAGTTCCATAAGCTGCTGCCCAGCTTGTAGCACAGACCCAACTGAGACAGGGGCAACGCTTTGAATAACTGCGTCCTGTGGCGCCTGCAAATCCACAAGGTTGTTGTTAAACTGCGCCTTGGAAAGTTCTTGCCTGGCCTGTGCCAAATTGTTCAAGGCTGTAGCCAGATCAGTTGAAGTCGTTGCTTTGAACTGTTGAGAGAAACTGTCTCGTTGCGCCTGTACTGAGGCAAGCTGTCTCTTATCAGCATCAGCCTCAGAGATAGCGGAAGCAAGCTGAGCCTGTACGCTAACACGCTCATCCGTTGCTGCTTCGGAATCGAGCTGGCTGCCGACCTGAAGTTTTTGCAGCTTCTTGCGCATATCTTCGACATTTGTAGCAATTTGCAGCCGCTGACGATAATAATCCGCCTGTTGGTTGTAGCCTTCGATTTGGGTTTTTAACTGGCTTATCTGCTGATCGTAATTTTCCAGTGTATAGTGATATTGCCCAACTTGCTGGTCGTATGTTTGCAGCATCAAAGCCGACGCGGGATTTGATGGATCTGGTGTGTATGGCGTGTCGTTCTCTTGTGCTTGTAACTGTGCAACCTGTGCTGAATAGTTCTGTTCTTGTAAGGTAAGAGCTTTTAGATCTGCCGATGTATAGGTTGGATCGAGAGTTGCCAGAAGTTGGCCTTTTGCAACAAAATCACCCGGTTGTACTTTGATGTCACGAACGATAGAACCAGCATTAAATGCCTGAACGCTGATATCCGGCGTTACCGAATTCAGAACGCCTGTTGCCGCCACCAGTTTGTCTACCTTAAAAATCGCTGCAATGAGCAGTAAGCTCAAGACAAGCGCGCTTAAGATATAGCTTGTTGACCGGGTAATACCAGGAAGAGGTGTCGCGATAACAGCAGCTGTTGGCGACTGGAATTCCAGAACAGCCAATGGCAAGGCGCTATCAATATCCGTATGCACGGATTTGCTTTTTGCGATATTAAACAATGGCTGTTTGAGACGAAGCATCGTCAAACCCTTCAGGAGAAAGGTGGCGGTTTTGCTGGAACCAAAGATGGCGATAGATTGCACAACGCTCCACTAATTCATGGTGTGTACCGATATCGATTGTGCAACCTCGGTCGAGCACCATGATCAAATTACAATCGAGAAGCGAAGAAAGGCGATGTGAAACGATCACCATGGTCCGGCCTGCGGCGATTCGTTTGATATTGGCGTTAACTAACGCTTCGCTTTCGGGGTCAAGTGCACTTGTGGCTTCATCCAAAATTAGAATTTTGGGATCAGAAATCAATGCACGCGCAATCGCGAGACGCTGTTTTTGTCCGCCGGAAAGATTAGGCGAGCCTTCCTGGATGAAAGTATCATAGCCGTTCGGTAAACGCTCAATAAACTCCTCGGCTCCGGCAAGCCGGGCAGCTCTTACGGCATCTTCAAACGACAAGCCTGGCCGGCCAGCAATAATATTATCCCGGACGCTTCCACGAAACAGGAAATTGTCTTGCAGAACCATGCCAAAATTTTTGCGGATGTGGCGTAAATTAATTTCCCGCATGTCGGTGCCGTCAATGCGGATTGAGCCGCTATAATCACGATTAATGCCTTGTAGCAACCGTGTTACGGTAGACTTGCCTGACCCGGAGCGCCCTACCAATCCCAGCATCGTGCCGGCGGGAATTTTAAAACTCATCTTATCGAGGGCAGGCGTTTTTGTTCCCTCATAGCGAAAGGTAACATCATTAAATTCGACGCTACCCTCAAACCGCGGGCGCAATCCATTTGTAAGGGCATGGCGCTCATTTGTCCGATTGAGAACATCGCCAACCATTCCAATTGATGCCTTTGCCTCTTGCACCTCTTCCAGAAGCCCAGCAAGACTGACCAAAGGACCAGCGACGCGCCCGCCTAGCATCATAAATCCAAACAAACTTGAGGAATCGACCGACGATTTGCTGTGCAATGCGATGAAAGCGCCGACGACGATAACTCCGTAGCTGCAGTATCGCTGAAGCGGGAGCGTAAGCGTCATGGGCCAATTCGCGAGCCTGCTTTCTTCGACATGTAGTTCCGCTACTTCAGCAACTCTGCGGTCCCACTGGGCAGCGCGGGTATTTTCAAGCGCCAGAGCCTTGACAGTTCTGATTCCGAATATGGTTTCGACAAGAATTGAACCTTTTGCCGATTCAGCCATGATTATCTTGCCGGTCATGATCGCGATTGGCTTCAAGAAGATTGCGATTATGGCGGCGATAAGGGCGGCAGCAATCAATACTGTCCACGCTAATGCGGCATTCATGTAAAACAAAATAGGAAGCAGCAAAGTTAACATGAAGATATCGATGAAGGCATTCATCAATTTGCCGGTCAGGAACTGCCGCACGCGGTTTACTTGCGAAATTTTATGCGTGATCTGGCCGGCTTGTTCACGTTCGAAATAATCTATCGGGAGGGCAACCAGCCTATCAAAAATCATCAAGTTGAGTCTTGCATCTAGCTTTGCCGCCAGCACCACCTCCATGATTTTTCGACTCCACGTGAGAATGGCTTCGAAAAAAATTGCGACACAAAGAAGGATAATAACCAAGTTTAGTGTGTCGACGCTGTGATATTGTAAGACTTTGCCAATCGTTTGCATTACCACAAGAATCGGAATCAGACTCAAGGCTGTCAGGGTTACTGAAGTAATGCCAATATCCCGTAAAATTTTGCGGTCACCCCAAACCAATCTTGCCACGAGACTTAAATTGAAGGGCTGCTCTTCAATTGTGCCGTGCCGGCTGGCGCGTATAAGCAGGCAAGCTCCGCTCCAAACTTGTTTGAGCCTGAGTTCGTCGACAAGCACAGGCGATGCAGATCCTGATTGACGAGGGTCTCTAATTACCAGAAGGTTTCTTCCCTTGTCTCGGCCGACCAGAAGTGCCGCGCCACCGTCGTCTAATAAAAGAACGATTGGTGCCGGCGCATCGATATTCACGAGTTGCCGAAAATTCATATGCACCCCGCGGGACCAAAGCCCGGCCTCCTGTAGCCAGGCAATGAGCTCAGGGGGATTGGGGGCGTGCTCCCCTGGCCTGAGGCGGAGGGCCTCTAAATTCATTTCTACGCCGTGATAGCGAGCAACATTCAGAAGTGCGGCTAAACGCGCCTCGCATTGCGGCCTTAAACCAAGTTGCGCGTCCCTCAGATAAGCTACATCAGGGTTGGCCGAGGCCTGATCTGTGCCCAGTCCAGGCTCCGGGTTATGCGGTGAATCGTTCATTCTGGTCTAACCCTCATTCCTGCAGAGACTTCCGGATAACCTACCCACGGAGCGTGTTATGCCTGAAAAAACATTGCCAGCACAACGGTCAGGTTCTTTGTGATTGTAGATGCAATGTAATACGCCTTTGCATTAAAAATGATAAAAAATTCTTTATTGTATTATTTTATATTTTCATTTATTTTTTTATGTCTGGCCAGGAGTGGGGCAGTATAATATTAGGGACCCATGGACATCAGAATTGCCACTGCTAGTGATCTTCTGCAGATTCAGGCGATTTATGCGTACCATGTTTTGCATGGTGCGGGTTCTTTTGAAACGATTCCACCATCTCTTGAAGAAATGGATGCCAGATTTCGAGTGAACCGAGAGGCTGGGTTTAACTGGATCGTGGCCGAAAATAAAAAACGGATATTGGGATACGGCTATTATGCTCCATTTCGGGCTCGAAGCGCATATGCGAGGACCGTGGAGGATAGTGTCTATGTTCGTGACGACGTTCGCGGGCAGGGTGTTGGGAAAATATTGGTTGATAGCCTTTTGGGATCGGCCAAAAAAGCGGGCTTTTCTCAAATGCTGTCATTAATAGGGGACTCCGAAAATACGGCGTCCATAGGGGTGCATGCGAGTTTGGGCTTTCAACACTCTGGAACAATGAGAAAGGTCGGTTACAAATTTGACCGGTGGCTGGACGTGGTGATTATGCAGAAGCAACTGTGAATTTTCGTGCATGGCTGGTAACGGCCCAATTTGGGCAGACCTAAAAATTTTCCATTGCGCATCTAACGTAATAATTTTGGATGGCCAGTTAGCCTGAGCTAACGCACGGCTCATTATCATATGGTTTGAAGAATTGTCGAGTTGCCCGTTCCAGAGAATATCTGGTCTAGCCGCCCTCAAAGGGAGCGTCAGGGGGGACCAAAGATTTCATCAAATCGAAGATCCGCTTTCTCATGGCAGGGTCAATAATACGATAATAGGTTCGAACAAGTTCGAGTGTTTCACGCTTGGTCAATTGATCGTCAACGCCCGCGCTAAAAGGCTCCTGTTGCTCGGCAAACCCATATGTGCGGCCTCTTGGGCCGGAAACCGGACTCTCCGACATGCCTTCCGGCATGTCATCAAAAAAATAGGAGATTGGAACATCCAGCACGCGCGATATATCAAATAGGCGGGAAGCTCCAATGCGGTTCATGCCGCGTTCGTATTTTTGTACTTGCTGAAAAGTGAGGCCGAGAGCGTCCCCCAAGCGTTCCTGAGACATGCCGAGCAAGGTTCGGCGAAGACGAAGTCGAGAGCCCACGTGAACATCAATCGGGCTAGGGCGGCTCTCACGTTCAGGGCGTTCGGCGTTCTCTTCAGCCATAAACAAAAATTCTCCAATTACGGCTTTCGCCATAAATATTCTGTCGGATCGCCTGTAAGTTGCACGTTTTTTGCGTGCAGATAGCAAAATATCAGACAAGCTCCGCGATAATAGTCTTTAGGAGGTTAACAGGCGTTAACCGTCAACGCAATACAAAACTTCAGCGAAAAACTCATTAAATAGACAAAAATTTAGAATCACGGACAACCTTTACGTGTCTCCACATTAAGCCTATTAAAAGGCAAAGGATAGAAAGGCTTATGGGAAAAGCCAGTCCCAGGCGCGCATAAAGCGTTTTTGGCTGAGCTTTGGGTAGTGGTGCCACGAGCACGCCTGCATAATCGAGCGGCATGCTGGCGGTAACGCGGCCAAACGGGTCGATAATGGCGGAAATCCCGGAGTTGGCATCTCGAACGATTGGCAGCCCTTCTTCAACCGCTCGCAACCGCACATCGGCAAAATGTTGCCGGGGCCCTGCCGAGTCGCCGAACCAAGCGTCATCTGTTACATTTACAATCCAGTCGGGGCGGTCGTGTTCATCTAAAATCTGGCCACTGAAAATAGCCTCATAACAGATAATTGCGCCAAACGGAGGAATGCCAGGAACGTTGTCTATGGTTTTTGGGCCGGTGCCAGGCGTGAATCCCCCCGCCACCAGGCTTGGGATAATTTTAACGGGAAGCCATTTGGGTGTGTACTCGCCGAATGGAACCAACTTCCATTTGTCATATACTGCAAGAGGTGGCTGCGGCCCGGCCGTAACGACGATTGAATTGCGAAAATCGGTGTTTGAGATGACGCGAAGGCTTCCGGCTATAACAGGGGTGGTACCGGTTACGGTGGCGAGTTGTTCACGTGCTCCAGAGTCGCTGTCCAGCAGCCACGGGCTGGCGGCTTCGGGCCATATAACGATATTTCCGCCGTTTTTTATTCCAGCGGAACTCATTGCCAGGAGGCGATGCCAGTTCGCGATGAGGGCTGGGCGCGAAAAATCTGGCGGCTCCGTAAAATCCGGTTGAACTAACGCAACGTTGGTTGCGGTGTTGTATTCGGGCGTTTGCAGGCGCACCCACCCAAACCCTGCCCAGATGGTGAGGCAGATTGCCAGCACAACAAAGCCTCGAAGGCGGAAGAGAGGTGCTGCTGAAAGTAGGACGGTTATGAGTGTGAGGCCGTACACGCTAAAAATTGCGGCGGGTTGAAGGAAAATATTGCCAAGATACCCAGGGATCGCCCAGTCCGTTCCCCAATAGTTCCAGGGAAAGCCCGTGAAAAGAAATTGTTGGGCGAAATTGGAGAGAGTCCAGGCGCCTGCGAAAACCAGAACCCTTCCTAACCCTGCGGGAACCAGCCGCGCCGCAACGGCTGGAATGATGGTGTAGAACGCAACGGCGGCAGCCAGGAGTGGTGCGGCAAACGGCACAAGCCACCAAAATTGACTGGCTTCGGTTAAGACGGGCTCAGTGACCCAGTAAAGCCCCGCCAAGCCAAGGCCAAACCCATAAAACCAGCCAACCAACGCAACGCGGCGCCAATTTGGAGCAGAATCGATCAGGCGTAACAATGCCGGAACAGAGAAAAGCAAAGAAGGTAGAAGATGCACCGGGGGCAACGCCGTTGCGGCGAGCGCCCCCCATAAAAAAGCCCGCAAAAGCGGGAGTTTTCTGAATTTTTCCACCAAAATTGAGGTGGCACTCCCTGTTGTATTATTCACGGGGCAATCCAAAAAGGCTGGAAACATTGTAAAAGTCAGCCGCCACCGGATGATGGCTGCTGGTTTGCGTTTTATCCTCTGGCCGGACGAGTTGGCACACTTTTAATCCGGCTAACGCAGCGGCGTCTAATTCAGCTTCAATGTCTGACAAAAACAAAGTTTCATTTGGTTGAGTACCTATGATGCGGATTATGTCTGTGTAGCTGCCGCTCTGTTTTTTAGAGCCGATATTGGTGTCAAAAAATCCCTCAAATTTTGGGGTAAGGTCGCCATAGGCCGTATGACCGAATAATAGCTTCTGCGCATTTACCGAACCAGAGGAGAATACAAAAAGACGCAGGCCAGCCTCAGACCACTTGCTCAGGGCAGGGGGGACATCATCGTAAACCTCACCAACAAGGTGCTTATCCGCAAAGCCTTGCTTCCAGATTTCACCTTGAATGGTTTTTAATGCTGTAATTTTTTCGTCCAGTTCCATCCATTTAAGCAAAGTTTCCAGCTTTGGCTCAGGCACGGCGGCCAGGGAGGGATAATCTGGGTTGTTATCCACAAAATTCTGCAGGCGTTCACGCGCATAAGGGAACAACACCCGATGCACAAAGCTTATCGGTGTGGTCGT
The DNA here is from genome assembly GCA_018971565.1 of Rhodospirillales bacterium. Taxonomy (GTDB): domain Bacteria; phylum Pseudomonadota; class Alphaproteobacteria; order Acetobacterales; family Acetobacteraceae; genus Acidocella. Next base: position 19,650 of record JAGXAO010000005.1, on the reverse strand, counting down.
TCCCTCGATATCGGTGATGATTGAACGGATCACGCTACAGGAAAACGGCTGGAAATATTGTCTCCGGTAAAATGCGCCACCCAGCCTGAGGTATCGGTAAAGACTCGCAGGGCCGTGAAATTGGGTCTGGGGCCAGCATCAAACCAATGTTTAATGCCCGCAGGAACGAATATGAGGTCGTCTTTTTCACAGAGAACGTCATAAACTCTTCCTCCCTCGTGCAAAACGAAATGCCCAGAGCCTGAGACAAAAAAGCGTATCTCCGGCTCAGTATGGGTGTGTTCAGCCAAAAACTTTTCCCGCAAGGCGGCGGCTTGCGGGTGGTCTGGGGTCAATTTCACGACATCGGCGGAGCCTGCGCCCGTCTCGCCCATAAGTGAATCCAGATAAGGCCGGTAAGTGTTTAAAATATCCGCCGCTGGGGCAGCGCCCAGCAAGTCTCCTCCGCCTTCCCAGCGCTGAAATTTGACTTCAATTTTCTGCAATTCAACAGAAATCTCCGCCGCGTCCATGCTGTCAAATATCGGCTTGGCGGGTGAAATATCTTCATAAACCAACAGACGGCTCATTTGATCTGCCTCCGCTCCAGTTCGCATGCAAGAAGAAATTCAGTCGCTTCCAGCCGCCATAAGGCGTGCTCAACGCTCGTTCCCCAGGCATAAACTCCATGCCCAGCGATGACATACCCTATTGGCGGCTCGTTCGCTAAGCCAGGCTCTATCAAATTAGCCAATCGTGAGATGTCCTGGTCGTTTTCATAAATTGGAAGATTGACCTCCAGCTCATGGGTGGAAAATCCGAACGCCTTCAGCAGCTCATAATCCGAAAATTTTATCGGTCCGAGACGAGACAGAACCGTGGCGGCTACCGAATGGCCGTGCAAAACAGCGCCCGCGTGTGGAAAGAGGCGGTAGATTTGGCAATGAAGCAGCGTCTCGGCGCTCGGTTTTTGCCCCTTGGCCAGGGCGTTGCCGTGGTAATCAACGGCGATAATATCTGTTTCGGCGTTAAGTTTGCCCTTGTGAACGCCGCTCCGGGTTATGGCAATGGTGGTTTCGTTAAGGCGTGCAGACAGATTTCCTGCGGAGCCGGGAACCCAACCGCGGGCATCCATGCTTCGCCCGGCTTCTGCCAAAGCCGCGGCCACTTGTAGCGGAACCATGTTAGCCTTGGTTCATGGGGGGCTTGTTATTATTTTCGGGGAACGGAGCGTTTAAGGCATCCGGCGCGCTCATTTTCGCGTCGGGGACGGTTGGGGGAGGCTTGGGGGTGTCATCTTCAGCCATGCTTTGCTTGAAGCTTTTAATTCCTTTGCCCAGATCGCCCATCATGGAGCTTACCCGCCCACGCCCGCCAAGCAGCAACAGGGCGACGACCAGGACAATTAGCCAATGCCAGATGCTTAACCCGCCCATCATTCATTCTCCAACCAAATAGCCTTCGGGATTTTACCCAAATCCGGCATTACTGCCAAATGTAAGCGCAGGCTAATATCCCGGCGGGCGGATTCATGCGACCGTAATTGTGAATTTATGTTGTTTCTATTCGTTTCAGAACCTCTGCTGGCGTTATGCCGGCCTCTCTCATTTCTCTTATGGTTACGGCCTGGTGCCGTTTGGCGAGTCTTTTGCCATCGCTTCCCAAGAGCAGCTTATGGTGCATGTAGCGGGGCGTTTCATAGCCGAGAAGTGCTTGCAATAGCACGTGTATATGCGTTGCATCCCGCAGATCATCTCCGCGAACGACATTTGAGATTTCCTGGACCCAATCATCGTGAACCACGCATAAATGGTAACTTGTGGGTGTGTCTTTCCGGGCAATAATCACATCGCCCCATCTGCACGGGTCGGCGTCAACCCAGCCAGCACCGATCTCAAAAAATCGCCGATGCCCTGCGATTTTGCAAGCCTGTTCCACGTTCATACGTAGCGCGAACGGCAAGCCGGATTGCAGTTTCCGGTCTCGTTCAACCGGGGACAAATTGCGGCAGGTTCCCGGATATATCGTTTCCTTGAAATGTGGCGCGGACTGAGCTCTGGCAATTTCGCCACGCGTACAGAAACAGGGATAAAGAACTTCTTTTTGGTTAAGAACTTCAAGTGCCTTGCGATACTCCGCAAGATGTTCCGATTGCACGCGGATCGCGCCATTCCACGATAGCCCCAACCAAGATAAATCTTGTGGGATCGCAAGAGCATATTCTTTTCTACACCGAGTCGTATCGATATCTTCGAGTCTGAGCCGCCAAACATCGCTTTGTGCCCGGCCAAGCAAAGCGGAATAGGCGTGCCCGAGATGAAGATAACCGGTCGGGCTAGGTGCAAATCGTGAAATGACGCTCATTAAAGAACAAATATACCCGTTTTAGTGGTGAGAAATTGAATAAACGCCGGGGTAGAGTAAATATGACAAATAGGCGATATGCAGCCGTAACGCTTGCTCGCAGAGGCTTACTTTGCCATAAAGTGCCCATGACTCCAGCCGACTACCATATGTGGCAGTGCTTGGTGGCTGCCAATCAAAATATTGTTCCAATGCGGAGCGGAGAAAGTAATGCCTGACGGCGGGTTTCATTTTCCCTCCCTGGTATTGAATGCGGACTTTCGTCCATTATCCTATTTTCCGTTGTCCACATGGACCTGGCAAGACACAGTTAAAGCTGTGTTTCTTGATAGGGTTTCCGTGCTTTCTCAATATGAGCAAGAAGTGCGGTCGCCGAGTTTCTCCATGCGGCTGCCTAGCGTGGTTGCATTACGCGATTTCATCCCCTCCGCCAGGACGCCAGCCTTTACGCGATTTAATGTTTTTCTGCGCGATAGATTTGCCTGCCAATATTGCAGCCATAGGCGGGCGACGCCTGAGCTGACATTTGATCACGTTATCCCGCGCGCCCGTGGCGGGCGAACCAGCTGGGATAACGTTGTGACTGCTTGCGGGCCCTGCAATTTACGTAAGGGCTCCAAGATGCCGCGGGAATGCAATATGATTCCGCGCGAAGAGCCGCGCCGCCCTACGAGCTATGAGCTGCAGGAAAGGGGACGGCATTTTCCGCCCAATTACCTGCATGAAAGTTGGCGCGACTTTCTTTACTGGGATACTGAATTGGAAGGTTGAGAATGTCGCTTACTCTGGAAGCCGCGCAGAAGATTGTTGCCGGCGTTTTGGCCTATGCTAAAGCACAAAATTTAAAACCTCTGGCCGTTGGAGTTTTTGACCCTCGTGGTGCGATCAAAGCTTTTGCCGCGCAGGATGGAACATCGTTAAAGCGCGGCGAGATAGCTTTGGGTAAGGCGAATGGCGCGTTGGCGTTGGGCGTAGGGTCGCGTGCATTGATGAAACGAGCTGAACTTCAGCCCTCTTTTATCAGTGCTGTGGGTGTTGCCATCGGCGGGGGGCTTATCCCGGTTCCAGGTGGTGTTTTGATCAAGCAGGCTGGGGTTGTCATCGGTGCGGTTGGTGTCTCGGGAGATACATCTGACAATGACGAGGCCGCGGCGGTAGCTGGTATTACGGATGCTGGCTTGGTTGCAGAGGGCGGCTGACACTGCAAATCATGAGGGTTAAGCTCCACAGTCATTCTTTTGGTGTGAAGGCATTAAACGCGATCATCGTATCAGTGTCTCTTATGCCGGGGACTTTATGAAGATTTTTGTTTATAAATATTCCAGGGTCTTGCTCGTCATCGAGGTTGATGATGGCCAATAGGTCATAAGCCCCTGAAATTGAATAGATATGGCACGGCGTAACGTTATCCATGATATATGCGGCAACATCATACGCACGCCCAAGTTCGCATTTGATTTGCACGATAAGCGTCTTCATTTTTAGCATCCTTGTTGTGGTTCGAGGAGGTAAAAATTGTTTCTCTGTATCTTTTCATCCGGCATATGCAAGACACAACACACGCTCGATCTTAAGACAATTTTGGGACCTCTGAGTTGCAAAAAAACTTTTAAATTCAGCGCCTGACGTTTATAGTTTCAGATATGGCGATTGATCTAGGGGCAGAGCGTTTTATATCTCACGCGATTCGTGCGCAGCTTCGGCGCCGCGTGGGGGAAATAAGCGCAATTATAATCGCTCTTGTTTCATTGTCTCTTGCGCTGGCGCTTTTTTCGTATAACGCTGCGGATCCTTCTTTTGATACCGTTAGTGCAGCTCCGATTCACAACGTGGCCGGATTTGCCGGGGCTAACATTGCGGATTTGCTTCTTCAAAGCTTTGGAATCGCTGGGTTTATTCCCGTGATTGTATTTCTGGCCTGGAGCTACAGGCTGGGAATGAGAGGAAGTATTGGCCACTTAAAAATCAGGACTATTTTAACTGGCGTGTCGATGCCACTGACCGCTGTTGCGCTCGCAATGGCGTTTAGGGTGATCCCAGGCGCTGCGCTCGCGTGGCCTGTTCCCGCTGGCGCTGGAGGCGCAGCGGGAGAAATTTTGGCAAAATTGGTGAGCGATGCGGGAAGCACTGCCCTGGGAAGAATCGGCAGTGGGCTCGTTTTCGTAGTCACGCTTCTTTTTGCTGTTGGAAGCTTTGCGCTGGCTTTAGGCTTTACGCCCAGCGAGTGGAGATCTGGCGGGCAGCGCGCAGTTTTTGCTGCGACGGTATCTGTGCGGAAAGGCAAGCGAGGCGCGGTTGTTATGTCCTCGTGGCTTTCACCTCTATTACAGGCAGCCTCTGCTTCCATCCCGCTGCCTGAATCACCCTCCGCCAGGAGTGGTGGAATTCTAGAACGGGTCACAACAGATCGGGAGGTAAATGAATATATTCAGGACTTGCCACTCCGGGCGAGAGCGCCCGCCAAGCCTGCTTCGGCAGTTCGGCAAGCGCCTGTTCAACAGCAGAGGCTTCCGTTGCTTGAGATGGGGTGGGAGCTACCCGCGTTAGACTTACTTAGAGCTGCACCGCAAAGAACCAATTCCGGCCCCACGGCGGAAGGGCTTAAAAACAATGCCCGTTTATTGGAAACGGTTCTCCAGGACTATGGTGTTCAGGGAAAAATTACTGAAATTCGTCCTGGCCCGGTTGTAACGCTTTATGAATTTGAACCTGCGCCAGGGATTCGCTCTGCCCGCGTTATTGGCCTGGCTGAGGACATTGCAAGGTCGCTTTCCGTACTTGCGGTCCGTATCGCTGTGGTGGCTGGCCGTAACGTTATTGGCATAGAGGTTCCCAACAATAAGCGTGAAACGGTCTATCTATCGGAATTAGTCGGTGCTGTGGACTGGGGAAGCTCAAATGGTGCGCTTTCTCTGGCGCTGGGCAAGGATATTTCCGGCGCTCCCGTAATCGCAGATCTTTCGCGGATGCCGCATCTATTAATCGCGGGAACGACTGGCTCAGGCAAGTCGGTCGGCGTGAATGCGATGATTATGAGTTTGCTATTCAAGCTCTCTCCTGAGCAGTGCCGGCTGATCATGATTGATCCTAAAATTCTGGAGTTGTCGGTTTATGATGGCATTCCGCACCTGCTGACTCCGGTGGTTACCGAGCCGGCAAAAGCTGTTGCGGCCCTAAAATGGGTTGTACGAGAGATGGATCGCCGTTATCGCTCCATGAGTCAGCTCTCGGTAAGGAATATCGGTGGTTATAATGACCGCGTGAATGAAGCGCGGGCACGTGGAGAGGTTGTAACCCGCCGCGTTCAAACAGGCTTTGATTCAGAAACTGGCAAGCCGGTTTTTGAAGAGCAACCTCTTGCGCTCGAACCATTGCCATTCATTGTGGTCTTCATAGATGAAATGGCCGATTTGATGCTGGTTGCCGGCAAGGATATCGAGATATGTGTGCAGCGACTTGCCCAGAAAGCGCGCGCGGCCGGGATTCACGTTATAATGGCAACGCAGCGCCCTTCCGTTGATGTTATTACCGGAACGATTAAAGCGAATTTTCCAACACGTATTTCGTTTCAGGTTATCTCAAAATTCGATAGCCGGACAATTTTGGGTGAGCAGGGGGCTGAACAATTATTGGGCCAAGGCGATCTGCTTTATATGGCGGGAGGTGGAAGAATTACCCGCGTCCATGGGCCTTTTGTTTCCGACCAAGAGGTCGAATCTGTCGTCGAATATCTTCGTGAACAAGGTGCCCCGAACTATTTAGATGAAGTTACTGAATCCACCGAGGACGATGAGGGCGCTCTTGGAGGCGCGCCGGCCAGCGCCGGAAGCGGAAATGGAGAAAACGAGCTCTACGACCAAGCCGTGGCAATTGTTGCTCGCGATCGTAAAGCAAGCACATCATACCTACAGAGATGCCTGACCATTGGCTATAACCGTGCAGCGAAGCTTATTGAGCAAATGGAAAGGGAAGGGGTTATATCTTCCGCTAATCATGTGGGCCGAAGAGAGGTGTTAGTTAGAGCAGAACGAGAAGAGGATTAGAAGCAGTTTGGAACGCTGGCTTAAAAATCCAGATCAAGCTCCATAATTCCCTGCGGCTCATCTTGAGCAGCGGCGATCCACTCCTTCATTGGCGACCAGGATAGAATAGTATCACAATATTCCTGGCATATTGGATTGACATGAACGTCGTAGGATAAAAAACGAGTGACTACCGGCGCAAACATACAATCGGCTATGGTTGGAAGTCGGCCGAACAGAAAAGGCCCTTTCCATGTCGTCAAGCATTCTTGCCAAAGAAAAATTATTCTATCTATGTCTGTCTGTGCTGAAGACCATACTGTGAAGCCGGGCTTTCGGAAGCGCAAATTCATAGGCAGGGATGAGCGCAAAGCCGCAAAACCTGAATGCATCTCTCCAGAGATTGAGCGGCACCGAGCCCGTGCGTGAATTTCGCGTGGCAGCATGTTGGACTCAGGAAAATTTTCGTTGAGATATTCTGCGATGGCTATAGTGTCCCAAACGCTTATTTCGCCATGTATTAAGCATGGAACCAATATCGAGGACGTACGCATGAGCAATTCTTCTTTAGCGCGTGGATCTTCAGGGGATACACGTTCTTCCTTAAAAGAGAGCCCGGAAAGCTTGGCGAGCAAAAATCCGCGCAAGGACCATGACGAGTAATTCTTACTGCTGATAAGCAGGGTTGCCTCGGTCATGATTCATTTTCCTTTTTATAAAAAATGAGTCTACAATTATCAAAAGATAAAAGAGTATTCAATGGCGTTTCGTTGCAACTGTGTGCTGGCTTGAAGATTTAGGAAGGTGCTCAAAGTTAAGGTTTAGCATGTTGTATCCCATATATCAGGCCCAGGCCGATTTCATCGACCCGCTGCGGGCGATTGCTCGAACGACCAGCTCCTTAATGCGGGTCGTTACGCCCTCAGCGCCGCACGGCATTCTGCTGCGCCATTTTAATGCGGCCTTAGAGGTTTTTGGCTATTCTGGTACGACCCATCAGCGGCCAAATTACGGGATTGATCAAGTTAAAGACGGTAATGCGTCAGTGTCCGTAACCGAAGAGATCGTATTTGCAACGCCATTTGCAAGTTTATTGCATTTTAAAAAAGATGTCAGGCGAAGCGAACCGAAAGTGCTGGTGGTTGCACCTTTGTCCGGGCATTTTGCAACCCTGTTACGCAACACGGTTGAGGTTCTGTTAAAAGACCACGACGTTTACATAACGGATTGGAAAAATATCAGGGATGTACCTCTTTCTGCGGGTTGCTTTGGTTTTGATGAATATGTGGAGCATGTAATCCAGCTTCTAGAAAAATTGGGCCCAAGGGCGCATGTGATGGGTGTTTGCCAGCCGGCAGTGGCCGTATTGGCGGCGGTTTCGCTAATGGCGGAAGATAAAAATCCTGCCACGCCTCGTAGCATGACCTTGATGGCTGGCCCCATAGATACGCGAAACAATCCAACAAAAGTTAATGTCTTGGCAAAAGCCAAGGATATAAATTGGTTTGAGAACAGTATGATAAGTGTGGTCCCCTGGCGCTATAGGGGAGCTGGGAGACGGGTTTTTCCAGGGTTTATGCAATTAACCGCGTTTGTTGCGATGAATCTCGATAGGCACATTAGTGCCCATATACGCCAATTTCGCAATTTGGCGTCTGAAGATCAAAAATCTTCTGATATGCACCGCCAGTTTTATGACGAATATTTTGCAGTTATGGACCTGCCCGCCGAGTTTTACCTTGAGACAGTCGATAGAATTTTTATACGGCATGAACTGGCGAAAGGCGAATTGACCTATAAGGGCAGGCGGGTTCGCCCCGAGGCAATTAGCAAAACTTTCTTGTTTACAGTTGAAGGAGAGCGAGACGATATTTGTGGATTGGGGCAAACATCAGCTGCGCTTGATCTTTGTTCAAATCTTCGTCCGTTACTCAAACGCCATCATGTGCAAACCGGGGTTGGCCATTACGGGGTTTTTTCAGGCCGCCGTTGGGAAAATGAAATTTATCCCTTAGTGCGGGAAGTTATTCAGCTGGCTGCATAGGAATCTGCGACACTGTTCTGAAAATCAACCGGTTGTGGCTAATAAGTGGCCCATTTTTTGCCCGCCGAGAATATGTGCGTGAAAATGCGGAACAAGTTGGTGGCTGTCTGGGCCTGCATTGCAGATAATGCGGTAGCCGCTTTCCTCGATGTTCATCTTTTTAGCGACGGCGGAAAGAGCACGGTAGAAACCCGTGATTTCCTGCGGGCTGGCATATGCACCAAAATCAGCCGCGGATATGTATTGCCCTTTAGGAATGATCAATACATGTACCGGAGCCTGTGGATTTATGTCCGGAAAAGCTAAAGCGTACTCGTCTTCATATATTTTTTGTGCGGGAATTTCACCGCGAAGAATTTTTGCGAAAATATTATCGTTGTCATATGCCATGATGTTTGCTCAAGGAATTTTTTTGGTTGGAAATCCAGGGAGAGATTGTTTCCGGGCAGCTTTTTCCGCGATCCCGCTCATACCTTCGCGACGAGATAATTCGACCCAAACTTCTTCAGGCCGCAACCCTGCATCAACCCACAAAACCATCAAGTGGTATAATACGTCTGCGCTTTCGCCGATCAAAGCAGTCCTGTGCTTTGCAACGGCTTCAATCACGCACTCTATTGCTTCTTCTCCAAATTTTTGTGCGACTTTTTCAGTGCCTCTGGAGAGCAGCCGCGCTGAATGGCTTTCATTTGGGTTTGCATCAGCTCGGGACAAAACTGTGCCCCACAGCCGATCGAGAACTCTGGCGTCGGGCGCCTGAAGGGGAGGAGGAATGGCCACCCCGCGGGAGGGTGGCGTAGGTTTCTTGGCCTCACTTTTTTTCTTAGGCGAAGAGCTCGGTAGCTTCGTCACTTTTTTTGCCATAATAAAACTTCAATTCCTTAAATTTTATCTTGCACTAAGGGACGAACAGGTAAACCAGCGGCGGCTAAGGCCTGCTTTACTTCACCGATCGTGAATTTTCCAAAGTGAAAAATACTGGCGGCAAGCAATCCCGTGGCGCCTGCTTCGGCTCCTTCAACAAAGTGCTGTAGTTCACCAACTCCTCCTGAGGCAACAACAGGCAGCCTGATCGCGTTGCAGACAGATTTCAGTAATCCAAGATCGAATCCTTCACCTGTGCCATCTCTGTCCATGGATGTAAGCAAGAGCTCTCCCGCGCCCAGGGATTCCACTTTTTTTGCCCATTGCAGCACGTCAATGCCGGTTGGCTTACGCCCGCCATGCGAAAAAACCTCCCAGTGGCCGGGGCCCGTTTGGCGGGCGTCAATGGCAACAACGACGCATTGGCTGCCAAATTTTTCGGCCGCTTCGGAGATGAGCTCCGGCCTAGAAATCGCGGCTGAATTGATTGAGCATTTATCGGCGCCAGCCAGCAACAACCGGCGCATGTCCTGCACAGTTCGTATTCCTCCGCCTACGGTGAGGGGCAAAAATACGTTCTGCGCTGTCCGGTGCACGACATCCAGGATTGTATCCCTATTATCCGAACTGGCTGTGATATCCAAAAAAGTAAGCTCGTCGGCGCCTGCCTGATCATACAAGGCCGCCTGTTCTACCGGGTCTCCGGCGTCGCGCAGGGAGGTGAAATTCACGCCTTTCACAACGCGCCCATCTTTTACGTCCAGGCAAGGAATAACCCGCAGCTTCAACATGCAGCCAATGCCTCTTTCGGTTTCAGGCTGCCATCATAGAGCGCGCGGCCAAGAATCGATCCGCTTATATTTGGCTGTGTTGCGGCGCTGGCTTTAAGTGCGATTATGTCCGCCACCGATGCAACGCCGCCCGACGCAATAATGGGAAGCGCTACAGATTTGGCGATGACTAGGGTTTCGTCCAGATTAAGGCCGGTCTTTGTCCCATCCCTCGAGATGTCGGTATAGATAATTGCGGCGACGCCAGCGTCTTCAAACCGTTTCGCAAGCTCTGGCGCGGGTAGGTCCGAAGCCTCTGCCCAACCTTCGGTTGCAACCATGCCGGCTTTTGCATCAATCCCCACCACAATGCGCCCTGGAAAGGCTTTTGCGGCCTCTTTAACCAAGGGGGCATTTTTCGCCGCTGCTGAGCCGAGGATAACTCGTGTTACTCCGGCATACAGCCATCTTTCAATTCCCGCCATGCTGCGCAACCCCCCCCCAAGCTGAACGGGAATTGTGACTGATTTTAAAATATCACTAACGGCGGTCTCATTAACGGTCCGCCCTGCAAAAGCTCCATCCAGATCCACAACGTGAATCCATGGGAAGCCGGCGGTTTGCCACGAGGCGGCCTGCTTGCCAGGATTATCTCCAAAAATCGTAGCTTGATCCATCTCGCCTTTGAACAATCTGACGCAATGGCCCTCTTTTAAATCGATGGCGGGGTATAAAGTTAGTTTCATTTCAAAGTCTTATAGTAGAAACGGCCAGCAATAACTTGTCCTTTAACGCGGGCATACGCCGGGTGAGTTCCCCATTGCACAAAACCTTCGGCTTCGTAGAGTGAAATCGCCCCCGCCTGGGTTGCCCGTACATCAAGATTCAAGACATGGAATCCGAGGGTTCTCGCGCGCTCTTCTGCTTTTTGTAAAATAAGGCGAGCAAGCCCGTAGCCGCGCGCGTACGGTGCCACAAAATGATGCATAAGCTGTACGGCAAACGCTTGCGCTTCATTATTACGCGATGGTTTTTGTAATTGGGCAGCCCCGTAAATAACGTTGTCCATTCGGCCAACGATCAGCTCCCGTTCCGGTACGAGCGGTACGCCTCGATAATATTGCTCAACCGCCGCCGCTGTTGGCGGCTTAATCCAGCCAAAACCTCCACCGTCCAGCACGGCTGCGGTGGCAGCCTCCGCAAGGGCATGAATGTCGCTTTCATCGGCAAATGCGCCGATGACCTCGGCTGAGATATTGTTGGGCGTGGGGAGAGTCTGTTTCACGTCTGCCTCTTCGCTCGGAAGGCGCCGCGGATCAAGAGGGGTCAAATTATGGCGACCAGGAAAGAAAATTACCTAATATTTTTAACCCTACGGCCTGGCTTTTTTCCACGTGGAACTGAGTGCCGGCCACGTTGTTCTTGACGACGATTGCGGCGACCTCACTTCCATAGTGAGTTGTGGCAATTATTTCTTCCTGCCGGCCATTTGTGAGCGCGTATGAGTGAACAAAATATGCATGGGCACCTGGTTGCAGCCCATCCAGGAGCTTGTGAGAGCCGGGTTCAAAGCTAAGTTCATTCCACCCCATGTGGGGTAACCTTGCAGAGCCCACATCCATTTTGGCGATTTCGCCGCGAATCCAGCCAAACCCTGGTGTTACAGCGTGTTCTAGGCCACGCTCGGCCATGAACTGCATTCCAACGCAGATTCCCAAAAAAGGTACACCTGCTGCCACTCGTTCCAGCAGGGCATTTTTTAATCCATCCACGCCAGAAAGGCCGGTGGCGCAATCAGCAAACGCTCCCTGTCCGGGGAGAACGATTTTATCGGCCCGCTTCAGTTCTTCAGGGTGAGATGTGATCGTCACGTCCACCGCGATCTCCCGATGCGCCGCAGCAAGTTCCAACCCCCTAGCCGCAGACGCAAGATTACCGCTTTGGTAATCAATAACCGCGACCCGCAGGCTCATAATGAGCCCTTCGTTGAAGGAACCTCGCCGGCTGTGCGCGGTTCTATGGAAACAGCGCTGCGTAGCGCACGGGCCACGGATTTAAACGCAGCTTCAGCCACATGGTGGGCGTTATGCCCGGCAAGCTGCCGGACATGAAGATTAAAGTGGCCGTTTCCGGCGAACGCCCGAAAAAATTCTTCCACAAGCTGTGTATCCATTTGGCCCAGCATTGGGCGTTCGAAACTTACCCCCCAGGCCAGAATAGCCCGGCCGGACAGATCGATTACAGCTTCAACCAGCGCTTCATCCATCGGAATGCTGGCATGGCCGAAACGTTGGATGCCAAGTTTTTCACCAAGAGCTTCGGCTAAAGCTTGGCCCAGGACAATCCCGACATCCTCAACCGTGTGATGCGCGTCGATATGCACATCACCTTTGGCCACGATCTTAAGGTCGAACAGGCCGTGTCGGCCGAACGCCCCCAACATATGGTCAAAAAACCCTATGCCGGTGTCAATATCTGTCTCCCCGGTTCCATCCAGGTTGATCGACACAAATATTTCAGTCTCACTGGTTTTGCGGTTGCGTAATGCGGTGCGTGTCATGATTTTGCCCTACACCACCCGGCGGCTTGGCAAAAGCGGTATTTGTTGGGGCATTACAGCGATGCTGTCATATTGCTTTTCCCGTTGCATTCTGTCTCGTACAAAGCGGTATGTCTCGCGCTGTTCCGCCTCGCCTGCCCATTTTGCTTGGCCTGTTAATCGCGGTTGGCCCGGTTTCTACAGATATGTACCTGCCAGCTTTTCCGGCTCTTGCGCTGGCTTTGCATAACCAAGCCGCGCCGCAATACTCCCTTGCCTCATATTTTTTTGGCCTTGCGATTGGGCAGCTCGTTAATGGGCCGCTTTCAGACCGTATCGGCCGGCGCGGCCCCTTATTATTTGGCCTGGGGCTATATATTTTGGCTTCACTTGGGGCTGCTGCGAGTTGGAGTACCGTTTCGTTTGTTGCTTTCCGCTTTTTCACGGCGCTAGGTGCGTCTGCCGCCATCGTCATCCCTCGCGCGGTTGTACGAGACCTGGCTGACGGCCCAGCCGCGGCGCGGCTCATGTCCAAATTGATGCTCGCAATGGGGCTGGCGCCAATTTGCGCTCCTCTGTTGGGAGTGGTTTGCGCGGGAGCGGTGGGGTGGCGATTTATTTTTATAGTATGCACGTTATATGGAGTTTTGGCACTTATTTTGGCTTATATTTATCTGCCCGATACCCTGCCTTATGAACGGCGCGTCAGGTCTGGGGCGATCTCGGCTTTTGTTCGCTATGCGGAGATTTTTTGCGAACGGGCGTTTTTATCGCACGCCGTCATTAACGCCTGCGTGGCAGCATGCTTGTTTGCGTATTTAAGCGGTACACCCCAGATATTTGAAGGAATTTTTCACTGGTCGAGTGTAGAGTATGCGCTGTTATTTGGCGTAAACTCTTGCGCCTATATCGGTTACAGCCAGCTTAATCCAATTTTGGTCAATCGTTTTGGGGTGGCGCCGGTTATCTCCGTGGTTACCATCTGGCAGTTATTATGCACGCTTCTGTTGGTTGGGCTATCCATCAACCCTCCGGGCGGGTTGTCCTTGGCGGGTGGCTTGCTTCTGTGCGAGGCCGCGTTCGGGCTTTTATTGCCATGTTGCATGGTTGGCGCCTTATCCAGGCATCAAGCCCATGCGGGATCCGCCGCTGCCCTGTTGGGAACAATGCAATATGCCGGCGGCGCGGTTGCAGGGCTGGGTGTCGGCGTTTTGGCTAATAATACATCCCAGCCAATGGCTATTATTATGTTTGGCAGCGCTGCGGTAGCTGCACTTGCGGCGACATGCCGGCCACGGCTAAGATTCGAGTTAGCGGAGTAGTTCGTTAATGTATAATTCCACTTTGGTTGGTATTCCTGCCTGCACAAAATTAATTGCGGGCTATATTCAGCATGCAACGCCAGCTCGTTATGGAGCAGCCCTGATGCGTGGCGCAAATGCATTACCCGTGCTTATCCCTCCCGAGGGTACGGAAATGCTTCCGCTGCTTGATCGTTTAGACGGTATCCTATTTAACGGGTCCCCCTCCAATGTCATGCCGACTTTGTATGGTGTTGATTATGATGCAACTCCGGATGCCCACGATGCCGAGCGTGACGCAACGACACTCCCCTTAATCCGGGCGGCGCTTGAAAGAGGAATGCCTATTTTGTGCATTTGCCGAGGATTGCAGGAGCTGAACGTCGCCCTTGGAGGGACGCTGACTCAAGAAGTTCACATTCTGCCAGGCCGAATGGATCATCGTGGTGGCGATGGCGATAATGAGTTTAGGTTTCGCCTACAGCATGAGGTTGAGTTGTGCGGAGAGCTGGCTGAAATATCTGGAGCCAGAACCATCAAGGTAAATTCTCTTCACGGCCAGGCGATCGACCAATTGGCACCTGGCTTAGCTGTGGAAGCAGTTGCACCAGACGGAACAATTGAAGCCGTACGCGTTGAAGCAGCAAAGAGCTTTGCTCTAGCCGTGCAATGGCACCCTGAATGGGAAGTTGCGAACTTCCCTGATCGCCTTCGTTTGTTTGAGGCTTTTGGAAAGGCGTGTGCAGATTACGCAGCCAATGGAAGGGCAATGCGGTAGCCTAGCCGGTTGCCGGCCCATGTTAGCCTCGTCGCGGCTTAAGCCGAAAACTCTTTCAGGAGGAAGCAAATGGACATTCAAACTATTGATAGTCAGTATAATCAGCTTCAATCGCAAGCACAGCAAACCGTAGCGGAATTGCAAAATTTAGCTCAAAAGCTTCAGGCGGCTGCCCAAAGCGGCGATCAGAACGCCAGAGAGTGGTATTTGGATTTGAAAAGCATCGCTTTGGCTATTCGGGATGAACAAAGTCAAGTATCGAATCTTCTTCAAGCTTTGCATGGTTATGTTTCAAGCCAGGCGCAACAGGCATCTCAATCTCCATGGGGAAACGCAGCCTATCCTCCTCAACCTGGTGCGCAGGCAGGTTATCCCCAACAGCCGCGCGGCATACTGGGAGGCTTCTTGAATTCAGGTTTTGGCCGGGCGCTGGAGATGGGCGCTGGATTTGGAATTGGAGACGACATTATTAACAAGATTTTTTAGGATGGCCAAAAAACCTACAAAACAATGCGTCTCAATTTGCTAAAATTTATAGATGGCCCCGAGCGAGAGTGCTTCTTCATTATTTGTTTGGGTAATTGGGCTATCGCTGGCGCTGCCTAAAAGGCGATCATAGGCAGCGTCAAGGTTGAGTATCAGGTGCGGAGTTAAGAAGTAATTCGCAGAAACACCAATTCCTGCGGACTTAAAGCCTCCATGCGCTTTGTAAAAAGAATATCGAGTGCTCGCAGCCTGTGTATGGCTAATTCCAAAATACGTGTTCATATATCGCGCATCCGCAAACGTCACGCTTGGGCCAAAAAACCAAGCAAACCGGCGCGAGCTTCCGGGCATAGGCATATAAGCGCCAACATCACCGATATAGCCAAAGGATGCTCCAAATTGCTTCCGTATATCGAGCCGCAAGGTTAAAGGAAAGCTTTTGGAAATAACGGTTGTGGCAAAAAATTTAAGTTCCGGGGCAGGGTGGATGGTTCCCAAACCGTTCAAATCTCGTCCGTCTACATGCGGCGAACGCCCCATATCATAGGTAATTGCACCGCCTACACTTATATGCCGAAAACTGAACAGATTTGCCCCAAGTCCTTCCCCGGTTGAAAGAAAAGCAATGTCCTTATAGCGAATATCAATGGCTGGCCCGCCCTGCACCCGGTATCTTTTTAGGCCATCCGAGGCAGGACCAAATTGCGAGCCCAATCCCAGTTCCACCTGCCATTTTGGAACGGTTGGTTCAAACAATCGCTGGAGCTGTATTCCAGACGAATATTGCCATTCCTCAAGAGGAGAAGGGGTTTGGGCAATTGCAGCCTTAAACGAAAAAATTCCTACCGCAAAGGCGAAACCATATACCAGACACTTAAGTTTTGAAGCCATCTAAATTCACCTGTTATATAGTTGCTTGCGAGATATTCGTACATAATTGGGAATATTCATTTATAGATGCAACGCGCCTTGTAAGCATGATTTCATTATTTTCAGCTAACACAATATTTAGAAAAATTCGTGTAGAAGCATCTGTAGAGCACCGTTATCCAGAGAATTTTGATAATTAAGATAAGGTTTAGACGTAATCCGCTATTTCCGTTTCGTCTCTGTGTTGATCATTCGCTACGGAATTGAGTGGAATACTAAGTGCAAATGCAACAAGTGCGTTCAAAAGCACGGTCGCTATCGCAATATAACTTGGAACGGAATAGCCAAAGACATGAAACGTCCATGTCGGGCCAAATGAATTTTCAGTTACTAGCCACGTTGCGGAAACAACCCCGGTAAACCAACCGATTAATAATGCCCAGCTATTGAAAAATCGAGTAAACAACGAGAACACGATGGCAGGAAAAGTTTGAATAATCCACATGCCGCCCAAAAGTTGCAGCTGCACCGCAAATTTTGTTGGTATAGCAATAATAAATACCAGTGCGCCCAATATCATTACCATTGCGAATGATTTTGCTGCAAGCATTTGAGAGGTGCTATCTTTACGGCAGACAAAGGGAGCATAAAAATCGCGACTAAAAATATTAGCCGAGGCGATGGCCATGATGGCCGCTGGTACAAGCGCACCAATGGCGATGGCCGCAAATGCGATGCCAACAAACCAGTCTGGAAACTCATTTAATATAAGCGCGGGTACGGCATAACTTGCTTTATAACGTGCAAAGCCTTCAGAAAATTGTGGTAATTTTTCTACACCGGATGCAAATGCCATGAAACCAAGAAGTGCTAACAATCCGAGCATAATTGTATAAGCTGGCAGCAACGCCGCATTCCGCTTTATAATGCGCGGTCCGGCTGAAGACAGAATACCTGTTGTGGTGTGCGGGTATAAGAAAAGTGCCATCGCTGAACCAAGGGCCAAGGTAGCATAACCCGAATAAGCTCCCGAACTGCCTTTGGGTGGCAGTGGCAAAATTAGCTTGGCAGGTGGAATATGTGCGAAGATATTGCTGAAGCCGCCCATGGAGATTGGTATGGCGACAATAGTTACAAGAACGGTTATATAAATTAACAAGTCTTTAATAATGGAAATCATTGCCGGAGCGCGTAGCCCGGATGTCCACGTGAAAGCAGCAAGAACCACAAAGGCGACAATTAATGGCAAATGGCCAGGAATACCCAGTGCGCCAATAACCACCTGCATTCCAACAAGTTGTAGGGCGATGTAGGGCATGGTTGCTGCAATACCCGTGATGCCGATGGCTAATGCCAGCCAACGGTTACCATAGCGGCCGCGTACAAATTCCGGGCCCGTGATATAACCGTATTTGTTTGACACTTTCCAAAGCTTCGGGAAGACCAGATAAAGTATAGGATAGCATACAACAGTGTAGGGGAGAGCGAAGAAACCCAATGCGCCGGCTCCATACATCAATGCCGGTATCGCAATGAAAGTGTAGGCTGTGTATACGTCACCGCCAATGAGGAACCATGATATCCAGGCTCCAAAGCGCCGCCCTCCAAGCCCCCATTCTTCAATATGACTAAGATTACCCGCCTTCCAGCGCCCAGCAACAAAGCCAAGAATAATCACGAAGATAACAAGGACCAGAAAAACGATTGTCGCCAAAGGACGGCTCATTGCTGAGGTTCTTTCTTATCTTCTACTTTATACACAATCCATATCAACACAGACGATATTAGAACAACCAGCATTTGGTACCAGTAGAAGAATGGTATGCCAAACAAGGTTGGCATTACCCGATTGAATGCCGGTACCCAGAGTGCCAGGATAAAGATGGCCAGAAACAAAATTCTGATCATGAAGTTTTCTCCAAATCCGGGTAAAAACACCGGCTAATTGTTTCAAGAAAAGGTAACAGGCAAGAAGGGCGTTTGGTCTGGGGTGCCTTGTGCGAAAAGATGCGTTGCGCCCCCATTACGAGGCAGATGGATGAAAGTAGAGCAAACAGTGCCAAACCCTGCCGAGGGAGGGGTAATGTTTAACTGCTCCTCCCGGCTGCCGCTACTATCGGCGAGTAATGCCATCCAGTTTTCAGGTCTTGTGGCTTTAAACCGTGGTAAATGGCGGGCAATCCGCGGGTAAGACAGGTCGTTTGCTTCACCGGAGGTTATCATGGTTACACCTTGAGCAAGCGCACGGGAATCGGGGGTCCCATGTTCCAAGCCCCGGAGCAGAAATGCACCTTTAGCGTCAGCAATGACAAGATTAAAGCTTCTGTATTTAGTGGCATCCAGTTCACTAATCGATGAAGCTGCTTCGGCCGCATTTTTATGGGCCAGCGCCAATAGTGGTAAATTGCCGCGGCTGGTTTTGCCGGTTGCCGGACCCAATGTGCCCGTACGGTTGAGTAAAGCGGCAAAAATATTATTCCGGTTTAGCGCTGCCCAGGTACCGCCACCAGTCTGGTCTCGCCCGCCGGATATTCCTGGCCAGTATTCCTCTGGAGGATCCCAAAGGCGGTTAACCATTTCATCTCTGTTGGCGGCGATAAAAACACCGTCGGCCGTAATATGCAGAACGATGCTACACATTAAGCGCCTCGTGGATTATTTCGAGGTGATCCGGTACGGCAAGCTCATCGAGAGCAATCTCTGATGCCGGAATGATCGTGAGGCCGGTTGCGTCATCGCCTGCTTGCAAAGCGAGACTTCGTAAATTTCCAGCCAGCTTTACCCTGAATGCTAAAGTCGAGACGGTGAATAGTTCGTTTTTTCGTATCGGTGTTCCAGGTAAATCATTCCATGCTTGCCGAATATCAAATGGGCGAACATGGCGCCTGTGGCCTAGCTGCATAATATCGGCCTGCGCCAGAATTTCAGCAGATATATCGGCTTCTTCCATCGTCTCGCGCAAGGCCGCGTTACGGGAAAACTCCATGCCGCTAGCGGTCATTTCCAGAAATCCGCCGGGCAACGCTTTCTTGCCTTGGCCTGGGTTATGCCGTCTGGTGATTAATAAGGTCTGGCCATAATTATCCAGAATTACTGCATCCGCGGCATGACACAGCCACACCCGAACGCTTTCTCCGCCAGGCAGATCGATCAATCCAAGATCGTTGGAAACTTCCTGGGGTTCATCCGGAAAGTCTCCATTCTGACAGCGCCGGGCAATTTCCGCCTGCAGAAACGGTTCTACCAGCATACTGTCCTGAATTGGCGGATTCATTTGCTTATTTAACGTATGAGATTGGTGGCGTCACGGTGCCTTTAATCGTCGCCAAATACACGTTTGAAAATTGTTTCTATATGAACATGGTGAATTCTGGAGCTCATAGCTGCGTCGATCACCTCTTCGAGCACATGTCCGGCTACTTCCGGGTCGGCGAGAAGATTTTCCCGGAATGTTTTGGCATCCGGCTTGCCGAGTTTGGTCCACGTGGCCATCGCATTTCGCTGCACGATGCTATAGGCATCCTCACGCAATATCCCGGCTCGTGTTAGCGCAAGCAAAACCTCTCCGGAATGTACCACCCCGCCAAGGCTCTCAACATTTGCAGCCATCTGGTCAGGGTATACGGTCAGTTT
>JAGXAO010000062.1 GCA_018971565.1 Rhodospirillales bacterium | reverse complement strand
CGCAGGCCCGGCGTGTTGGGGGAGGAGATGTTGATGGTGATATAGTCCGCGAACGGCGCCACAGCTTTTACCAAAGCCGGGTAATCCCGCTCCGGGTCGGCGCCTTCCTTGTTGATGCCGACATTCGCGCCCAGAACCAGGGATTTTCGATCCGCCTGTTTCAAATTGGCGAGGTAAGCGTCCAGCCCCTCATTATTGAAACCCATGCGGTTGATCACGGCCTTGTCCTCGGCGAGGCGGAACAAGCGCGGCTGCGGGTTGCCTTCCTGCGGGCGGGGGGTAACGGTGCCGGCTTCCACAAAACCGAACCCCAGCCGCCCCAGGGCCGTCACGGCATAGGCGTTCTTGTCGAACCCGGCGGCGAGGCCGATGGGGTTGGCCAGCACCCGCCCGAAGGCGGCGGTGGAAAGTATAGGGTCGTCCGGCGTGGTGCAGCGCCCAGCCAGTCCCAGGCGCAGCGCCTTCAGCGAAAGATTATGGGCACGTTCGGGGTCCAGCCGCCGGAGCGCTGGCATCAGGAGGGGGGGGGCGAAGATCATTTCACGTAGACGAGCAGCACCTGGTCCAGCCCGGCTGTTTTGGCGCCGGTGGAAACACGCGAGGCGGGCACGCCATCGGCGATGATGGTTTTGGCGATGGCCGTGCCCTGCGGGGCGAGGGTGGCAAGGGTCTTGGAATCCGTATCCGGATTACCAGTGGCGGGGGTTTCGGCCATCACCTCAAAAGCGGCGTCCGGCTTGATGGCCAGGGCCTGGGCTACAGCATCCTTCAGCGGGCCCTGGAAATCCTGCGTGTCCGGCAGGATGGAAACCAGCGGAATCCGGTTCTGGAAGGCATCCGCCGCCGAAACGGTCTGGGTGTCTGGTCCGGCGGGGGTGGGGGAGAAGCTCTGGCGGCCAGGCGGGGCGCAGGAGGCCAGAGCAATGGCGGGGAGCAGGAAAAGGGCGCGGCGCATAAGGCACATGTAGTCATACCACGCTTGCGCGGCAACAAGGCTCCACTGGGCCAGGACACATGCGTGGCGCGAAGGGCTTGGATTTCAGCGCGATGTGGTATTGCACGCCTGGGCGCGGAAATTGGCCGGGCGGCTTATTTCATACGAAAGGAACGGGCGGGGTGATCATCAGCGAGTCGCGGCGGTTTGTATTCATCCATAATCCGAAGGCGGGTGGCACCACGGCCCGTTCCGCATTGATGAAGTTCGACACGACCGGCCATTTCTTCTGGATGTTTCACGAAGTGAACGGGCGGCAGATCGACAAGGCACATATGCCGATGCACGTATTCCGCCAGGCATTTCCTGGCTATTTCGCGCTGCTGCGGGAGAGTTTCACTTTCATGTTGGTGCGCGACCCGTATACGCGCGCTGTCTCCGCCTTCAACGAAACCAACCCCGATTTGCTGGAGGCCGTGCATATGGCGGCGGATGGCGCTTCGGCTAAGGCGCTTTATCTTGAGAAGGTGAATGAGTTCATTTGCTCAATCAGGCATGAGAGCCTCTCCGGTTGGCAGCTTCCCTACCGCCATGCCGTCCGCCAGCGCGACATGGCCTATCTGGGGCCGAAATGCATGGCGGATTGCATCGTGAAGCTGGAAACTATCGAACAGACCAGCCGCAAACTTGAAGTGTTCGACCCCGAGCTACGCCGCATCCTGCTCGCCACGCCGAAGGAGAATGTGAAATCAGGCAGCTTGCCAGCGCACGAAGTGCTAAGCCCCGCCGCGGTGAAGAACATCAACGAGGTCTACCGGGACGATTTTTACCTGTTCGATTACGAGATGTGGTGAGAAGAGCGGGCATCAGCCCAGAGCAGGCTGGTGCCCGGGATGTTGGAACCGGCTCACACCAACCTGGATTGTTTAACAGCCGCCGCGATGAAGCCTTCGAATAACGGGTGTGGCTCGAACGGCTTGGATTTCAGCTCCGGATGATATTGTACGCCGATAAACCAGGGGTGATCCGGGTATTCGACGATTTCCGGCAGGATGCCGTCTGGTGAGAGGCCGGAAAAACGCAGCCCTTTTGCCTCAAGCTGTTCACGATAGCGGATATTCACCTCGTAGCGGTGACGGTGGCGCTCCTCGATATGGGTGGCGCCGTTATACATCTCGCGTACAAGGGAGCCCTGGGTAAGTGTGGCCGGGAAGGCGCCCAGGCGCATGGTGCCGCCCAGGTCCCCGTCCGCGCGGCGGCGCTCGATCTCGTTTTCCCGCGCCCATTCGGTCATCAGCCCCACGATGGGGGTTTCGCATGGCCCGAATTCAGTGGAGGATGCAGTGGGCAGGCCCGCCAGGTTGCGGGCGCATTCAATCACAGCCATCTGCATGCCAAAGCAGATGCCCAGAAACGGCACTTTGTGTTCACGCGCAAAGCGCACGGCTTCTATCTTGCCCTGGGCGCCACGTTCACCGAAACCGCCAGGCACCAGAATGCCATGCACGCCTTCAAGCTGCTCCACCGCATCAGGCTGCTCGAAAATCTCGGCATCCATCCAGTCCAGCTTTACCTTCACCTTGTTGGCGATGCCGCCATGGGCCAGCGCCTCGGCGAGGGATTTATAGCTGTCCAGCAGATTGGTGTATTTGCCCACCACGGCGATCCGTACATCACCTTCGGGGAAGCGAACCGTGTTGACGATGTTCCGCCAGCGGGAGAGGTCGGGCTCGGCCTCGAACGGCAGGCCGAAATGGCGCAGCACTTCGCGGTCCATCCCCGCCTCATGATAGGAGATGGGCACGGTGTAGATGGTGTCCACGTCCAGTGCCGGCACCACGGCCTCGGTGCGGACATTGCAGAAGCTGGCGATCTTGCGGCGTTCGTTTTCAGGAATCGGGCGGTCGCAGCGGCAGATGAGCATGTTCGGCTGGATGCCGACATTCTGCAGCTCCTTCACCGAATGCTGGGTAGGCTTGGTCTTCAGCTCCCCAGCGGAGGGGATGTAGGGCACCAAAGTGAGGTGCAGGAACATCGCCTGGGCCGGGGTCAGCTCGTTGCCGAGCTGGCGGATGGCCTCCAGGAAGGGCAGAGACTCGATGTCGCCCACCGTGCCGCCGATCTCAACCAGCACAAAATCCAGCCCCTCCGTGCGGTTCAGCACGGTTTCCTTGATGGCGTCTGTTATATGCGGAATCACCTGGACGGTGGCACCCAGATAATCGCCCCGGCGCTCCTTGGCGATAACGCCGGAGTAGATTTTGCCGGTGGTGGCGTTGTCTGCCTTGTTGGCGTGTACCCCGGTGAAGCGCTCGTAATGGCCGAGGTCGAGGTCGGTCTCCGCGCCATCATCGGTCACGAACACTTCGCCATGCTGGTAAGGGCTCATCGTGCCGGGGTCGACATTGAGATAAGGGTCCAGCTTACGGAGCCGGACAGAATACCCCCTGGCTTGCAGCAGGGAACCGAGGGCTGCCGAGGCTATGCCCTTACCGAGTGACGAAACCACGCCGCCGGTGATGAAAACGAACCGCGTCATGGAATCCAATCTTACATGAGTCTGGCGATGCAGGAGAAGAGGGAAGCGCGGAATTAGGGGGTTTTATTTGGCGCAGGGGTGGGTGGAGCGGGCTGCGCGTCAACCGGGGTTTGCGGCAGCGAGGATGGCAGAGACGGCACAGGGGGGGAAGCTGGCGCCGGGGCACTGGGCGAAACCGGTGCGGAGCTGTTGAATATGGCCGCGTTGGTGTCGGCAGCGCTGCCCTTATAGAGCAGCGCCAGCGCCAGCGAGAGCACGAAGAACGCGGTGCCCAGAATGGCGGTGGTGCGGGTGAGCAGGTTTGCCGTGCCGCGCCCGGTCATGAAGCTGCCCATGCCCTGGCCGCCGCCAAGCCCCAGGCCGCCGCCCTCGCTGCGTTGGATCAGCACCACGCCGATCAGCGCGATGGTGACGAACACATGCAGTACGAGAAGAACCTTGATCATCGATAAACCCGCTTAAACAGTCAGGCGCGCTTTTAGAGCCGGATCGTTTGAAGTTCAACCACGCAATGCAGAGCGGGCGATGGCCAGAAAATCCTCTGCCTGCAGGCTGGCGCCGCCCACCAGCGCGCCGCCTACCTCGGGCAGGGCCAGCAAGGCGCCAGCGTTGCCGGGCTTCACAGAGCCGCCGTAGAGAATCCGCACAGCATTGCCCACGGCGCCAAATTGCGCCGCCAGTGCGGCGCGGATGGCCGCGTGCATGGCGGTTACATCCTCCGCCGTGGGGGTTCGGCCGGTGCCGATGGCCCAAACCGGCTCATAAGCCACAACTCCGGCAAAACCCGGCGGCAGGGAATGCTGGATCTGGCTGCGCACTACGTGCTCAGCCTCTCCGGCTTCCCGCTCGGCACCGGTTTCGCCCACGCAGACAATGGGGGTGAGCCCTGCGGTTATGGCGGCCTCGGCCTTGGCGCGGATAACGGCATTATTTTCGCCATGGTCCGCGCGGCGTTCTGAATGGCCAAGAATAACATGGGTTGCCCCGGTCTCTGCCAGCATCGCGGCGGAAATGTCTCCGGTATGCGCGCCTTGCGGGGTGGGGTGGCAATCTTGCGCGCCCAGGGCCACGGCGCTGCCTTTGAGCGCGGCGGCAAAGCGCTCCAGCAAGGTGAAGGGCGGGCAGATAAGCAGGTCCACTCCGGCGGGCGCCGCGTTCATCGCGGCGGCAAAACCGGTGACATCCGCCAGCTTGCCGAACATTTTCCAGTTACCGGCTATGAGTTGCCGCATTTTTTTTCCTCCTGCATGCAAACGGCTTGCTTGGTGGCTAAGCCGGGCTGTTTGGCGTTCGCTGGCCCGCGAATTGCCCAGACCTTGCCGCCTAGCTATAGAGGCGGCGGTTTTGGGTAAAGAGAGCGATGCTGGTCGGGGTCCGGAATTTCATGGAGAGTTGGGTGGCGCGCGGGTTTTTCGCGCTGCTCGTGGTGGTGTTCGTCTTGTGGGGCAT
Organism: Rhodospirillales bacterium; assembly: GCA_018971565.1. Lineage (GTDB taxonomy): Bacteria > Pseudomonadota > Alphaproteobacteria > Acetobacterales > Acetobacteraceae > Acidocella. Next base: position 6,695 of record JAGXAO010000062.1, on the reverse strand, counting down.
CTCCAACGTATTCACCTTAACAGGCAGTTCCACGGCGGTGGCCAATGTGGCGGGTCAACCTGTTGATGCGAGTGAGGTGCAGGCGGATTACCAGCGCGCGTTGAGCCAGTCTCAGCAGCAGGGCCAGCAGCCAGACGCAACCGCGCGGCAGCAAATGGCCATGCAGGCGCTCTCGGATGCCCTCAGGCGGGCGATTCTGCGCCATGCCGCCACGCAATATGGCATCGGCGTGCCTGATTCCGCCGTGCGCGCGGTGTTGGATACCATTCCGGCGTTTCAGACGAATGGCAGTTTTGATAAGGCGAAATTTACCCAGGTGCTGCAGCAAAGCGGCATTTCTCAGGATGAGTTCATCGGCCAGATTAAAGACGAGCTGATCGGCCGCCAGTTGATTACGCCGGTTATCAGCGCAGCCGCTGTGCCGGATGCCATGGCGGGGCCGGTTTTCGCGTTGTTGGGCGCTCAGCGCAGCGCAGCCCTGGTGAACGTGCCGTTGAATACTCAGCCGGTGCCGCCCGCCCCGGCTGATGCCGTGCTGCAACGCTACTGGCAGAATAACCAAAGCGCATTCACCGCTCCTGAATATCGCGATGTACAGGTGGTAATTCTCTCCCCGGCTTTAATGGCGCCGCAGGAGCAGGTATCCCCCGCACAGATCGCGGCGGGTATGGCCCGCGCAGAAGCAGCAAGTCCCAGCGTGCCGGTGCGCAGCGCGGATGTACTCTCAGTGCAGGATTTGGCCGATGCCTCGCAGCTGAAAGCCGCCTGGAAGCAGGGGGCCAGCTGGGCAAAAATCCAAAGCCTTGCCGCGCGTTACCATGCCACTCCGGTGCCGCTGGCGAATATGCAGCAGAACCAGATTCCTTCCCAGCCGCTGGCGCAGGCGGTTTTTTCCGCGCAAGCGGGCCAGGTGGTGGGGCCCGTGGCCGGGGATCTTGGCATGTATCTGTTCAAGGTGACATCCATCGGCACGAATGGGCCGGATCCGGCGCAGCTTGCCACACAAGTAACACAAGCCTTGCAGTTGCAGATGGCCCAGGCTGCGGTGGCAAAGAACGTGGACGCGTTGCAGGACGCGCTGGCGGGGCAGACGCCGCTTGACCAGTTGCCGGGCAATCTCGGCCTGGTGGCGGTGGAAGGCGCGCTGGATGCCGGCGGCCTGACGCCGCAAGGCACTCCGGCACCAATCCCCGGCGGGGATGATCTGCGCAACGCCATCGTGAAGGCTGCCTTTGCGGCGCAGGCCGGGCAGGCCCCGCAACTGCAGACCGGGCCGGATGGCAGCTATTACGCGCTTTTGGTGCAAAAGGTGGTCCCACCCGCCGTGCAGCCCTTCGCGCAGGCCAAGGCGAAGGTGCTGAGCGTCTGGCAGGGGGCGCAGCAGGAGCGTGAGGCCAATGTAACCGCGGCTGATTTGATGCACGCGGTGAACACCGGCACGCCTCTGGCGCAGGCCGCGGCAGCCGTGGGGCTAAGTGTAACCCAAAGCCCCGCCTACACCAGCGCGGCGCGCCCGCAAGACCAGCCCCCGCAGCTTGTGCCGGTGTTGTTTTCGCTGAAACAAGGTGAGGCAACCATGCTGGACAATGGCGCGGGCTTTACCGTTGCGGTGTTAACCAAAATACAGGTTCCTACCTCGCAAAGCGACCCGGCTGGCTATGCGCAGTTGCAGCAGAGTTTGAATAAGAGCTTGCAGGACGATTTGGGGGAGAGTTTCCTGGCCGGGTTGCAGGCGCAGGACAAGGTGACAGTGAACCAGAAGCTGCTCGCGCAAATTTATCAGTGAGGACAGAGTAAAATTACCATGAATGCCGTTTCGCCAGACCGTTTCGAGAGCTTCCGTGCCGCGTATGATCAGGGTCACGGTGCGCTCGTCTGGCGGCACGGTATCGCGGATTTGTTAACCCCCGTTGCCGCCTACCTGAAGGTGGCGCACGGCCAGCCTTATTCCTTCCTGCTGGAAAGCGTGGAGGGCGGCACCAGCCGCGGGCGGTATTCGGTGATCGGCATGGCGCCGGATCTGGTGTGGAAGTGCGAGCGTGGGGTTGCCGCCATCAACCGCGATGCGGTGGAAAAGCCGGATGCCTTTGCCCAGGTGCTGGAAGCGCCTTTGAAAAATTTGCGAGGGCTGATCGCGGAGACGCGGATGCAGGTGCCGGAGGGGCTGCCGCCGGTTATCGGCGGGCTGCACGGCTATTTGGGTTACGACATGGTGCGGCTGATGGAGGATATTCCCGCCCTGAAGCCGGATGTGCTGGGTATTCCCGAAGCCATTCTCACCCGCCCTGGCGTGTTGATTGTGTTTGACAGTGTAACCGACGAGATGACCCTGGCGGCCCCGGTTTATCCCCGCGCGGGGGTGGATGCGGCGCAAGCCTATGCGCGCGCCGGAGAAATACTGAACAAGCTGTCGCAAGGGTTGGAGGCGGCGGTGCCCAAGCTCACAGGGCGGCTGCTGGAGCCGTTGGAGCAAAGCTCCAATATGGAGAAGGAAGAGTTTCTGGGCGTTGTGGAAACGGCCAAGAATTACATCCGCGCGGGTGATGCTTTCCAGATCGTACCTTCCCAGCGTTTCGAGGCGCCATTCTCGCTTCCCGCATTCGCACTTTACCGTTCTCTGCGGCGGGTTAATCCGGCGCCGTTCCTGTTCTTTCTGGATTTCGGTAATTTCCAGGTTGTCGGTTCCTCGCCGGAGATTCTGGTGCGGCTGCGCGATGGCACGGTCACCATCCGCCCGCTGGCGGGCACACGCAAACGCGGTGCCACGACCGAGGAGGATATGGCGCTGGAAGCAGAATTGTTGGCGGACCCGAAAGAGCGTGCCGAGCATCTGATGCTGCTCGATCTGGGCCGCAACGATGTCGGCCGGGTGTCGGAAATCGGCTCGGTGCGGGTGGCGGAGAGCTTCGCCATCGAGCGTTTCTCGCATGTCATGCATATTTCCTCCACCGTTGAAGGCCGGCTGAAGCCAGGGCTGGAGGCGCTGGATGCGCTGATCGCCGGGTTTCCGGCGGGCACGCTCTCTGGCGCGCCGAAAGTGCGGGCGATGCAGATCATCGAGGAGCTGGAGCCCTCGCGCCGCGGGCTTTACGCCGGGTGCATCGGCTATTTCGCCGCCAATGGCACCATGGATACGTGCATCGGCCTGCGCACCGCCCTGGTGAAGGACGGCAAAATGTATGTGCAGGCAGGCGTTGGCGTGGTGGCGGATTCCGACGCTGAAGCCGAATATATGGAAAGCGTGCAGAAGGCGCGCGCTCTGTTCCGCGCTGCCGAGGATGCGGTGCGTTACGTTGCGCCGCCGGGGGTTTGAACCATGATTCTTCTGATCGATAATTACGACAGCTTCACCTTCAATCTGGTACAGTTTTTTGGCGACCTCGGCGTGGAATGCGTGGTGAAGCGCAACGACGCGCTAAGCCCGCAAGAGGTGCTGGATATGCGGCCGGAGGCGGTGGTGCTCTCGCCCGGGCCATGTACCCCGAACGAGGCCGGCATCTGCCTGGATATGGTGCAGGCGGCGGCGGCGGCGAAGCTGCCTTTGTTTGGCGTGTGCCTCGGCCACCAGGCCATCGGCCAGGCTTTTGGCGGGCATGTGGTGCGCGCGCCAGAACCGGTGCATGGCAAAACCAGCCCGGTGTTGCATGATAATACGGATGTGTTCGAGGGCCTGCCAAATCCCTTCACCGCCACGCGCTACCACTCGCTCATCGTGCAGCGCGCCAGCCTTCCTGCCAGCCTGGTGCCCACCGCCTGGACGGAGGATGGTATCATCATGGGGCTGCGCCATGCGGTGCTGCCAATCTATGGCGTGCAGTTCCACCCGGAGAGCATCGCGACCAGCCATGGGCACGATATTCTGCGCAATTTTCTGCGGCTTTCGGGTGCAAAGGTGCAGGTTGCGGCGTGAGCGCCTCGCTTAAACCGGTTCTGGCCCGGCTGGGCCGGGGGGAGAGTCTTTCTGTTGCCGAGGCCGAAGAGGCATTTGGCGTAGTGATGGACGGCCAGGCCACCCCGGCGCAGATTGGCGGCATGCTGATGGCCATGCGCGCGCGCGGCGAGACAGTGGCGGAACTTACCGGCGCCGTAACCGCGATGCGCCAGAGAATGACACGGATTGAGGCGCCGGAAGGGGCGATGGATGTGTGCGGCACCGGCGGAGATGGCGCGGCGAGCCTCAATATTTCAACGGCTGTTGCTTTTGTGCTGGCGGCCTGCGGGGTGAAAGTGGCCAAGCACGGCAACAAGGCGCTGTCCTCACGCTCGGGCGCTGCGGACGTGCTGACGGCGCTGGGTATCGAGATTGAGCCGCCACTGGAAAGGCTTTCTGGTATTTTGCGGGAAGTGGGCTGCGTTTTCATGTTCGCCCCGCGCCACCATCCGGCGTTGCGCCATGCCGCTCCGGTGCGGGTGGAGCTTGGTACGCGCACCATTTTCAACCTCACCGGCCCCATGGCCAACCCGGCGGGGGTGAAGCGTCAGCTTATGGGCGTGTATGACCCCGCCTGGGCGCGCCCGGTGGCACAGACGCTGCGGGACCTTGGCACGCAAGCCGCCTGGGTGGTGCATGGCGGCGGCATGGATGAACTGGTGCTGGAAGGCGAGAACCAGGTGGTGGCGCTGGCAAATGGCGAGATCAAGTCTTTCACCGTGCGCGCGGTGGATGCCGGGCTGGAGCCGGCAGGGCTGGCGCAATTGCAAGGCGGGGATGCAGCCTATAACGCGCGGGCGATGCTGGCAGTGCTGCGTGGAGAAAAAGGCGCTTACCGGGACACGGTGGCGCTGAACGCCGCCGCTTCCCTGGTGGTGGCGGGCGAAGTGGAAACCTTGCCGCAAGGGGCCGTGAGGGCCATGGCGGCGATAGATGAAGGCGCGGCCTTGGCGGTTCTTGAACGGTTGAAGAGCGTGTCCGGAGAGCAGACATGAATGTGATGGTTGACGATATATTGGCGAAGATTTGCGCTGATAAGCGAGCCGAGGTTGCGGCGCTGCGGGCCGAAAAGCCGGTTGAGGAATTGAAGGCCGAGCTGCGCGATGCGGGCAAGCCGCGTGGCTTTGGCCGGGCGTTGATGGATGCCGCCGCGGCGGGAAAGCCGGGGCTGATCACCGAGGTCAAGAAGGCATCTCCTTCGGGCGGGTTGATCCGGACGGATTTTGACCCCGTGGAGATCGCGCAAGCCTATGAGGCCGCGGGGGCGGCCTGCCTTTCCGTGCTCACGGATGAAAAATATTTTCAGGGCAATGCAGCGCATTTGCGCGCGGCGCGGGCGGCGGTGGCGCTGCCGGTGCTGCGCAAGGATTTCATGCTGGAGGAGTGGCAGATTTACGAAAGCCGGGCGATGGGCGCGGACTGCATCCTGCTGATCATGGCGGCGTTGGAAGACAGCCAGGCGCACGACCTTGAGGCGCTGGCCCGCGCGCTGGATATGGACGTGCTGGTGGAAGTGCATAACGAAGATGAGCTGGAACGCGCGCTGCCTTTGCAAACCCCGCTGCTCGGCATCAACAACCGCAACCTGAAAACAATGGTGACGGATATTGGGGTGACGGAGATGCTCTCCGCCATAAGTCCGCCGAACAAGTTTCTTATCTCTGAATCGGGCATCAAGACCAACGCGGATGTAAAGCGGCTGCGCAAGGTTTGTGTGCAGGGCTTCCTGGTTGGTGAGTCGCTGATGCGTGAGCAGGATGTGTGCGCTGCCGTGCGCACGCTGCTGGGCGCATGAGTGGCCTCACCCATATAGGCCCGGACGGCGCGGCCCGGATGGTGGATGTTTCAGCCAAGCCCGTTACCATGCGCGAGGCCGAGGCAAAAGGCCGGGTGGCGATGAAACCGGAAACGGCAGCGCTAATCCGCGATGGTAAGGCCGCCAAGGGCGATGTGCTGGCGGCGGCGCGCATCGCCGGGATTATGGCCGCGAAGAAAACCGGCGAACTGATCCCGCTTTGCCACCCGCTGCCGCTGGATGCGGTGAGCGTCGATCTCACAATAGGTGAGGCCGCGGTGGAGATTACCGCCATTGCCCGCACCACCGGGCGCACCGGGGTGGAGATGGAGGCGCTGACGGCGGTGAGCCTGGCCGCGCTGACCATCTACGACATGGTGAAGGCCGTGGATAAGACCATGCGGATTGAAGCGGTGCGCCTGACCCGCAAGACAGGCGGTAAGAGCGGAGATTTTTCGGCGCCATGATCAGCGTAGACGAAGCCCGGAACCGCATTTTTGCGGCGCTTGCCCCTGTTGCGGCGGAAATGGTGGGGCTGGCCCAGGCCCACGGGCGGGTGCTGGCGAAGCCTGTGGTGGCGCGGTTGAGCGTGCCACCCGCGGATGTTTCGGCCATGGATGGCTATGCCGTCCGGGCGGCGGATGCCGTCGCCGGGGCAAGCTTGCATTTGGCGGGCGAGGCGCCGGCGGGGCATCCTTTCGCCGGGTGCGTGGACCCAGGCGAGACGATAAGGATTTTTACCGGCAGCGAGATCCCGCCAGGGGCGGATGCCGTGTTGATCCAGGAAAATGCCACCGCTGATGCGGGTTTTGTGCAGGTGAACGAGCCCGTGGCCGTGGGCAGGCATATTCGCCGCCAGGGTGAGGATTTTAAAGCCGGAGCTGAAGTGATTCCCGCCGGGCGGCGGCTTTCGGTGCGCGATATCGGCGTGGCGGGGGCGGCCGGGCATCCCTGGCTGTGCGTCTACCG
>JAGXAO010000061.1 GCA_018971565.1 Rhodospirillales bacterium | reverse complement strand
TGGGGATTATTTCGGCCGAGGGGCGGGATATTGGGGAAGGGCCGTTCAACCATTTCCTGCAGCTCGACGCGCCGATAAATCCCGGCAATTCCGGTGGGCCAGCCTTCAACATGGAAGGCGGGGTGATTGGCATAAATTCAGCAATTGTCTCGCCTTCCGGCGGATCCGTCGGCATTGGCTTCGCGATTCCCAGCAACAGCGCGGCGCCGATTGTGGCGCAGCTTATTGCCCACGGCGCGGTGGTGCGGGGCTGGCTTGGCGTCTCCGTGGAAGACCCGCAGGACGGAACGCCAGGCGCCGAAATCGCCGGATTGGAGCCCGGAGGCCCGGCGGATGAAGCGGGGTTGTCTCAGTCCGATGTGATTGTTACGGTGAACGGAGAGGCGATTTCAGGTGCCGATGGTCTCACCCGTGCGATTGCTTCAATGGCACCAGGACGAAAAGTGGTCCTTGGGGTACAGAGAAATGCACATATATTCCATTTGCCGGTCATTGTTGGACGGCGGCCGGTACAAATAGGGGAGTAGAGATGCGGATACTCGTCGTTGAGGACGACAAGGATGTGGCGGGTTTTGTTCTGAAGGGCCTGCGCGAAGCGGGGCACACGGTGGAACATGCCGATAACGGGCGTGATGGCCTGTTTTTGGCGGCCTCTGAAAATTTCGACGCCATTATCCTGGACCGTATGCTGCCCGGCGGCATAGACGGTTTGCGCTTGCTGGAAACATTACGAGGGCAGGATAACACCACGCCCGTGCTGTTTCTTTCGGCGCTTGGGCAGGTGGATGACCGCGTGAAGGGCTTGAAGGCGGGCGGTGACGATTATCTCACCAAACCTTTCGCCTTCGCCGAATTGCTGGCGCGGGTGGAGGCACTGACCCGCCGTGGCAAGAGCGACGGCCCGGCGACACGGCTTATGGTTGGCGACCTGGAAATGGATCTGCTTTCCCGCTCTGTCCGCCGTGGCACACAGAAGATCGACCTGCAGCCCAGAGAATTCCGTCTGCTGGAATATCTGATGCGCCATGCCGGGCAGGTGGTGACCCGCACCATGCTGCTGGAAGGCGTGTGGGATTATCATTTCGACCCGCAGACGAACGTGATTGACGTGCACATCTCGCGGTTGCGCCAGAAGGTGGACAAGCCGTTTGAGACCTCGCTGCTGCATACGGTCCGCAATGCCGGCTACATGTTGCGCGCGGAAGACATCTAAGGCGGGCCGGAAAGCTAATGGCTAGCTACGGGCCAGCTTCCGCAAGTGGGCCCGTGCCCGGCACCCCGCGCAGGCGCGGGGCGCTGTTCCGTTCGGCCGGGGTGCGCTTTGCCCTGGTTTATGCGGTGGTGTTTGGAATATCCGCCTTCGTGCTGGCGGTGGCGCTGTGGTATTCCACACTGGGGCTGCTTCAGCACCAGGTGCAGAACGCCATCAACAACGATTCCCAAACCCTGCTGGAGCATGAAGAGCTTGGCGGTCTGCCCTCGCTTGAAGAAGCCATTCGGGACAGATTGGTGAATGAATCTGAACCGAATGGCATCTACCTGCTCGTGAGCGCCACGGGCCAGATATTGGCGGGCAATCTCGACCATTGGCCCGCTGGCCTTACCCACGACGATGTATGGTACGAACTGCCGGTAACGCGGCAGGGCATTGCTTCTGTGGCGCTGTTGAAGGTGCAGCCGGTGCCGGGTGGAATGAAGCTGCTGGTGGGGCGGGATGTGAGAGCGCGGCTGGAGCTGCGTAACGTGTTACGAGCCGGGTTGATCTGGGCGCTGAGCCTGATGATCGCGCTGGGTATCATGGGCGCCTTGCTTATCCGTTCGCTATTCCGGCGGACGATCAAAGATATCTCTGCCACGACCAGCGCCATCGCGCGGGGAGATATTTCGCGCCGCGTGCCGGTGAGCGGTGTGGGTGATGAATTCGATGAACTGGCGATCACCATCAATGAGATGCTGGACCGCATTGCCAGGTTGATGGATGGGGTGAGGCAGGTTTCCAACGCTATCGCGCATGACCTGCGTACACCGGTTACCCGTGCGCGCAGCCGGCTGGAGGATGCAGCCCTTCATGCCAGCACGAAAGATGAAATGCAGGCGGCCATCGACCGGGCTACTCTGGATCTTGATGGGATTGTCTCGGTGTTCGAGGCGCTGCTGCGGATTTCGGAGATCGAGGTGGGTTCGCGCCGGGCGGCTTTCGCGCCCATCGATCTGTCGCCCGTGCTTACGGATATGGATGAACTTTACCGCGCCGTTGCGGAGGAAAAGCAGATCGTTCTGCATACCGAAATTGAAACGCCATTGCCGGTATGGGCCGACCGCGATTTAATTCAGCAGGCTGTTGTCAACCTCCTTGATAATTCCCTGAAATTTTCAGAATCACTCACCGTCATCAATTTCTCGGCGATGGTGGTGGACGGCATGGTGCAGATCGTGGTGGCCGATCGTGGGCCTGGTATCGCGGAGAAAGACAGATCCCGCGCGACAGAGCGGTTCTTCCGCGGCGAGGCGGCGCGCAGTACGGCGGGCTCAGGGTTGGGGCTGGCGCTGGTTCTGGCCGTTGCACAACTTCATAATGGCACACTGCATTTGCAGGACAATCATCCCGGCCTGCGCGCCATTATTTCGATTCCCACCTATAAAAGCTAGCTCAGGCCACCTTATCCTCGGCGGCGCCGATGCCGAGCTGCTTCAGCTTCCGGTGCAACGCGCTGCGCTCCATGCCCACAAAATTCGCCGTGCGCGAGATGTTGCCACCAAAGCGCAGCAGCTGTGCCTGCAGATATTGCGTCTCGAACACGTCCCGGGCTTCGCGCAGCGGCAACGCCATTACATCCGCCGCCGGGTCTATGGCCAAGGCACGCGGGGCATGGGCGGCAAGTTCCGTGGGCAGATGCTCGGCATGAAACAGCTCACCCGGTTCGCCGGAGCGCATGATCATCAGCCAGTCCATCACGTTGCGCAGCTGGCGCACATTGCCCGGCCAGTCATGCGCCTGCAAAGCCGCCACGGCATCGGAGGCCAGGGTGCGCGCCGGCAAGCCAGAGATTTCAGCCGCGTGGCTGAGGAACTGGTTTGCCAATGCGGGAATATCCTCGCGCCGTTCTTTTAAGGCCGGTACGCGCAGCGGCACCACCGAAAGCCGGTAATATAAATCCTCGCGGAAGCGCGCTTCCGCGATCTCGGCCTGGAGGTCTTTTGCGGTGGTCGCGAGCACGCGGATATCCACCTTCACCCGCGTGGCGCCGCCTACACGCTCGAAGCTTTGGTCCTGTAACACGCGGGCGATTTTGCTCTGCATCTCCAGCGGCAGCTCAGAGACTTCATCCAGCAGCAGCGTGCCGCCATGGGCGCGTTCCAGCACGCCCTGCTTGCGGGGGCTTTCTGGCCCAGCTTCGACGCCAAACAGCTCCGCCTCGAATTTCTCCGGCGCCAGGATGGCGCAGTTCATGACCACGAACGGTCCTTCCGCGCGGCGGGATTTGGCGTGGATCATCCGTGCCACAACTTCCTTGCCGGAGCCGGGAGGGCCGGAGATGAGCACCCGCGAGCCGGTGGGGGCAACTTTTTCCACCGTATTGCGCAGGGCGGCGATGCCGTGGCCCTCGCCTGTGAGGTTGCTGTCGCTGCCCACGCGCAGGCGCAGCTCGGCGTTTTCACGCTCCAGCTTGGCGGCCTCCAGCGCGCGCTTCACCACCAGCAGCAACCGGTCTGAGTTGAAGGGTTTTTCGATAAAATCGTAGGCGCCGCGTTGAATGGCGGCAACCGCCGTTTCGATGGTGCCGTGGCCGGAGACCATGATGACGGGCACGCGCGGCACTTCCTGGTGCAGCACGTCCAGAATGCCGATACCGTCCAGCTTGGAGCCTTGCAGCCAGACATCCAGCAGCACGAGGGCCGGGCGGCGGGCGCGATAGGCGGCCAGTGCCTCGTCTGACGTGCCGGCGCTGCGGGCTTCATACCCCTCATCCTTCAGAATCGCTTCGACCAGCAGCCGGATATCCGGCTCGTCATCCACGATCAAAATTTCGGTCATCGGGCAGGCAACTCCTTCGTTTCCTCCAGCATCGCAGTCTCTGGCAGAGCCGGCAAAATCAGCGATACCTCAGCTCCGGTTCCGCCCGGCGCGGTGTTCAGCTCCAGCCGCCCGCCATGGTCCTCCATGATCTTGGCGACAATGGCAAGCCCGAGGCCGGTGCCTTTTGTCTTATGGGTCACGTATGGTTCGGTTAAGCGGTCGCGCCCGGTCTCTGGCAGGCCGATGCCGTCATCGGTGACGCTCAACACCGCCATGTCCCCTTGCCTGTACAGGTGTAGGCTCACATGGCGCGCACCTTCGCGCATTTCCACGGCGTCAGCGGCGTTCTGCAGCAGATTGGTCAGCGCCTGGCCAATCAGCCGGCGGTCGCATTGGGCGCGCAGGGGGGCGTCGATCTCCACGCTCCACTCGATCTCCCGCTTGGCCACGCGTTGCAGCACCATGGCCTCGCGGGCCAGCCGCTCCAGGCTTTCCTGGCGCATCACCGGCTGGGGCATGCGCGCGAAGGAGGAAAATTCATCCACCATGCGGCCGATATCGCCCACATGGCGCACGATGGTCTCGGCGCATTGGGTGAAGCTTTCGGGGTCGGAGGTGATCTCCTTGGCGAAGCGGCGCTTCAACCGCTCAGCCGAAAGCTGGATGGGCGTGAGCGGGTTTTTGATCTCATGGGCGATGCGGCGCGCAACATCGGCCCAGGCGGCCTTGCGCTGGGCGGACATCAGCTCGGTCACGTTGTCGAAGGTCACGATGAATCCATCCGCGACACCTTCTTTCATCTCGGCGCCGATTCTCACCAGCAGCACGCGTTTCGAGGTGCCGGTGCCGTGCTCGATCTGCGCCGTGGCGGGACGTTCGGGGGTGGCCATCACGGCAGCCATGAGGGGTGCGAATTCTGGCACCACATCGGCCAGATTTTGGCCAATCCGTGGCAAAAGATCGAGCTGAAGCAGTTCCGAAGCCGCGCGGTTGGGCAGTTCAATCCGCCCTTGCGCATCCAGCCCGATCACGCCAGCCGAAACGCCGGCCAGCACCGTCTCTGTAAATCGCCGGCGTTCGTCCAGCTGGTTGTTCACGTCCAGCAGTTCGCCCCGCTGTGCGGCGAGCTGCGCGGTCATGCGGTTGAAGGCGCGCGAGAGCCCTTCCATTTCATCGCCCGTGGCGCGCTCGGGCACCTGCACTTCAAGGTCTCCTTGCCGCACAGATTCAGCGGCGCGGATGAGATGCCCGAGCGGCTTGGCGATCTGGTTGGCGATGACGAGGCCGAAGCCGACGAGGGCGGAAAGCACCAGCAGCGTCAGCACCGCGATGATCAGCGCGAATGAAACCTCCAGCTGCGAGCGGTTTCTGGCGAGGCGTTGATACTCGGCCACCGCCTGGGTGGTACGGCTCACATGGTCCAGAATCGCCGGGTCGATCGGCTTTTCCACCATCAACATCAAGGGCGGGGTGATATCGAGTTTGATAACAGCCTGTTCCACCGTGCTGCCGTGCGGGCTTATTACCGGTACCTCGCCGCTATTGGCCTGTGCTATGGCATTATGGTCCGGAATGCTGGCGGCCATGCCCGCGAACAGCCCGGCGGAGGCGATCACCTGCCCGGTCAACGGGTCGAAAATAACCGCCTGGGTAAGGCCGCGCACCGAAGTCTGGCTGACGAGATAGGAGGCGAATTCGTTGGGGTCGCCAAAGAACACCGCGCCCGCCTGGGAAAGGTCATTCGCCATCGCCAGCGCATCAAGCCTTATGTCGTTCTCGTGCTCGGTCAGGTAGCCCTGTGCCACCTGGTCGCTTTCCGCCAACGCGGTCTGCACACGGTTATTAAACCAGGCCTGGATGCCAAAATTGAAGAAAACGATGGCGAAAATGGCCACCAGCACGGCGGGCACTGCCGCCACGCCGCCAAACAGCACCACCAGCCGCACATGCAGCCGCGCTCCAGCGGCGCCCCGGCGGTGCTCCAGCATCACGCGCGTAACACGCCCGGCCAACACCAGGATAAGCAGCAGGAGGGCCGCGAAATCCGCGACGATGAGCGCCACGGCACCGCCCGAATGCATGGGCATGCGCACCCGCCCGGCCAGCAGCGCGAAGGTAAGAATACCCAGCGCCAGCGCGATGGAGGCAACAAACAAGGTGGCAACGCGGCCCAGCATCATGTCCGCCGCCCAGGCAAGCCGGGAGCGCGCCTGCGGTTTGTTCTCTTCTGCCAGCCGCCCGCTCATCCCACCTGGTACCGCACGGTGTTAGCCCACACGGCGCTGCACCCCTATACCGTGCTCGCGGATCTTCTTACGCAAGGTGTTGCGGTTGAGCCCGAGCAGTGCGGCGGCGCGGATCTGGTTGCCTCTGGTCTCGGCCAGGGTCATGCGGATGAGCGGGCGTTCCAGCTCGGCCAAGGCGCGCTCATAAAGCACGCCGTCCTCGCCCGATTCACGCAAGCTGGCCAGCAGCCGGGCGATATGGCGCTCCACCACGCTGGTCATGTTATCGCTCTCCTCGCCGGATGAAGTGGTTCTCACCTCTTCCACGGGGGTATAATCCGCCAGTTCCTGGGCGATGATCTCCTCGGTGATCACAGGCTGCGGCACCAGGGCGGCCAGCCGGCGGATCACGTTTTCCAGCTCGCGCACATTGCCCGGCCAACGATAGGACGAGAGCAATGCCATGGCTGCGGGATCGATTGATTTCGCGGGCAGCCCCTCGGATTGCGCCTTATTGAGGAAATGCTGCGCCAGCACGGGGATGTCATCCGGGCGCTCGCGCAAGGGCGGCAGCCGGATGGGCACCACGTTGAGCCGGTAGAACAGATCCTCGCGGAACTGGCCGGAGCGGATGAGCGCGCGCAGATCCCGGTGTGTTGCCGCCACAATGCGGGCATTGGCGCGGATGGGCTGGCGCCCGCCGACGGTGGTAAACTCGCCCTCCTGTAACACACGCAACAGGCGCGTTTGGGCTTCCGGCGGCATATCGCCGATTTCATCCAGAAACAGTGTGCCACCCGCCGCCTGCTCAAACCGGCCAATATGGCGGTTGGTGGCGCCGGTGAAGGCACCACGCTCATGCCCGAAAAGCTCGCTCTCAATCAGCTCCCGCGGGATGGCGGCCATGTTGATGGCCACGAACGGCCCCTGCCGGCGGCGTCCGTAATCGTGCAGGGCGCGTGCAACCAGCTCCTTGCCTGCGCCGGATTCGCCGTTGATCATCACGGTAAGGTCGGTGGTGGTGAGGCGCGCGATGACCCGGTAGATTTCCTGCATCGCCGGGCTGCGGCCGATCAACGGCATCTGGTCGTCAGCCGATGCCTTCGGCGCCTCTGCCTGCGCGGACAGGGCCATTGGCTGTTTCAGGGCCCGGTCCACCACGGCCAGCAGATCACCCAGATCGAACGGTTTGGGCAGATACTCAAACGCTCCGCGCTGGGTGGCCTGCACGGCGGTGGTGAGGGTGCTTTGCGCGCTCATCACAATAACCGGCAGTTCCGGGCGGATACGACGGATGCGCGGAATCAGGTCCAGCCCGTTTTCATCCGGCATGATAACATCGGTGATGGCAACATCGCCCTCGCCATCCTCCACCCAGCGCCAGAGCGTGGCGGCGGAAGCGGTGGCGCGCACCTGATACCCCGCCCGGCCCAGCGCCTGGGTAAGCACGGTGCGGATCGAGCGGTCGTCATCGGCAACAAGAACGGTGGGAAGCGTCATCTCTTAATTCACGCCTTCTTCGGGGTCTTCATAAACGGGCAGGTGGATGCGGAATTCCGTGCGGCCGGGGCGGGTATCCACATCAATCAACCCGCCATGGTCGGCGATGATCTTGGCCACCAGCGCCAGCCCCAGCCCGGAGCCCGCCGCCTTGGTGGAGACAAACGGCTCAAACAGATGCCGGCGGATATCCTCAGGAATACCCGGCCCGTTATCCCGCACCGCGACGAAAAGCGGCAGATTGGGGCGCGAGCGGCCCGTGGCGGCCGAAAGCCGCACGCCGTGCTGAAAGCCGGTGGTGAGATGGATTTCACCGTCCTGCTTGTCGCCGCCGGAGATCGCCTCGGCGGCGTTCTTCACCAGGTTCAAAAGCACCTGGATGAGCTGGCCGCGGTCTCCCAGCACATGCGGCAGGGAAGGGTCGTAGGTCTCGATGAATTTCACCTTCGCCGCGAAGCCGGAGCTGGCCAGCTTGCGCACATGTTCCAGCACGCGGTGAATATTCACCGACTGGCGCTCAAGATTCTTCTCGCCGAAGGTTTCCATGCGCTCCACCATGGCGCGGATGCGGTCCGCCTCGTCGCGGATCAGCACCGCCAGTTCCTTATCCTGCGGGGCGGCATTGAGTTCCAGAAGCTGTGCGGCACCTCGAATACCCGAAAGCGGGTTCTTCACCTCATGCGCCAGAATGGCCGCCATGCCGGTGATGGAGCGCGCGGCATTGCGGGCGGACATCTGCTGGTCCAGCGCCTTGGCGGCGGATTCATCCTGGAAGGTGAGCATCACATAGCCAGGATATTCCAGCACCGGGGCAGCCAGAACGGTGCAGCCGCGCCGCGCCATGCGCGGGCCTTCCAGCACGAGGTCATGCTCGGCGATGGAAACCCCGGCGCCGCGGGCGCGTTCCATCATCAGAAACACCGGGTGGTCGACGGGCAGCAATTCACCGAGGTTGGAATGCTGGAGAATTGTCTTGGAGGCGCCGAAAAATTCCTCCGCCGCGTAATTCACGTCCGAGATCACATCCTGCTCATCCAGCACCACCACGGCGATGGGCAGGGTTTCCAGAATATGCGCGGGGTCCAGCCTGACCCGCTTTTCATGCGGCGCGCGGCGGACCAGTTTGAACGCTTTTTTAAACCCACTCATCGTGCCGCCCTCATGCCGCCAGTGCCACTTCATCCTGCCGGATAAACCCCTGCGCGATCAGCGGGTCGTAGAATTGATGGATCAACGCTTCCACGGCTTCTCCTGAATCCAGACGGTTCATCTGAGCGCGGAACCCGGCGGAGCTGTGCAGCCCCTGGCTGTACCAGGCCACATGCTTGCGCCCCAGCCGCGTGCCTGCCTGCTCGCCGAAATGGGAACGGATGGCGCGGTAATGGCAGAGCAGAATTTCTTTCTGCTCGGCCAGGCAGGGGGGCGCTGTAAAATTGCCGGTGGTGAGGTAGCCGATCACCTGTTGCAGAAACCAGGGGCGGCCATAGGCGCCGCGGCCGATCATTACACCATCGGCGCGTGAGCGGCGCAGGGCCTCGGCAGCCTTCAGCTCGGAGGTGATGTCGCCGTTTACGATAACGGGCAGGGCGGTGGCAGCTTTTACTTCCGCGATGAAATCCCAGTTCGCCACGCCCTCGTAGAATTGCTGGCGGGTGCGCCCGTGCACGGTGAGCATAGCGATGCCGGCCTGTTCGGCGATCCGCGCCAAATTGGGGGCGTTCAGGCTGTTATGGTCCCAGCCCATGCGCATTTTCAATGTCACCGGCACGTCCACCGCGCGCACGGTGCTCTCCAGAATACGCCCGGCCAGGGCTTCGTCGCGCATCAGCGAGGACCCGGCCAATTGGCCGATGGCCACTTTTTTCACCGGGCAGCCGAAATTTATGTCAATGAGATCCGCCCCCAGCCCCACGGCAATTTTCGCGGCCTCGGCCATCGCCTCCGGGTCGCAGCCCGCGAGCTGCACGGAATTTGGCCCGCCAGCGGAAACCACTTCCGCCATGCGCAGGGTGTTGCGGTTCTCCCGTACCATCGCCCAGGAGGCGATCATTTCTGAAACCACCAAGCCAGCGCCTTGCGCCTTCGCCAAAGCGCGGAAGGGCAGATCAGTCACGCCCGAGAGCGGGGCGAGGATAACCGGGTGCGCCAGCCGGACTTGCCGAGGGCCCTGGCCGATTGCCAGCGGTTGAATCATGGGGAAGGTGCTGTTGCTCATGATTTGGGCAAAGTAAATGTCAATGCCCTGGCGCGCAATGAGGGTTATTGACGATAATGCCGCCATACGTGCATTCCGGCCCGGTAATTTGAGGAGAAGACGCATGATCCCGCGCATCGGCACCGGTTTTGACGTTCACGCCATGGCTGAAAACCGCGACATGATCATTTGCGGGGTGAAGATTCCCCACGAGAAGGGCTTGGCAGGGCATTCGGATGCCGATGTCGGTATTCACGCGTTATGCGACGCCATTTACGGCGCACTGGCCGAAGGCGATATTGGCCGGCATTTCCCGCCCAGCGAGAACGAGTGGAAAGACATGGACAGCGCCCGTTTCCTGCGCCACGCGGCGGCGCGCATCGCGGCACGGGGCGGGCGCCTGGCCAATGCGGATATAACGATTATTTGCGAGCGCCCGAAGATTGGCCCGCACGCCCAGGCCATGCGTGAGCGGCTGGCGGCGCTGATGGGCGTTTCCATCGATCTGGTTTCCGTAAAGGCCACCACCACCGAGCAACTGGGCTTCACCGGGCGGGGCGAGGGTATTGCCGCGCAGGCAGCCGTGATTGTGCTGGTGCCGGAAAGCGGGACGGCCTGAAGCATCTTGCAGTTTAAAGACACGCCATATGATGCCGCTTTTGACAAATGGAACCAAACTTCATTCCGCCAGCTTTTCAGCATTGCTGCGCTGCGATAATCCTTGTTTCGCCGGTAAATCAACTCAGATATAGAATTGTCCCATAGGATGAGCTTTCTCTCCTATTTCTTGGACGTTTCCTCCCTAAACTTGGCGGTGCATTGGCACCGCCTTTTTTTTGCTCAGCGCGCCAGGCGCAACGTGGCCCGCAACAGCGTGCCCCAGCCAACGGGGTCGAAAAACCAGGCTTTGTCGGGCGGCGCGGCCTGGGCCAGATAACCATGGAAAAGCCCTTGGTCGAGCGGCTCGGCCTGCCCGTTCCGTTGCGGGTGGGTCTGAACCACCAGCAGCTGGTTGCGGCCGAACCGGTTCAGGGCGGCGTGCAGGGCGGCACTTTCAGACCATTTTACCGCGGTGGGGCTTCTATAAACCCAGATGCGTCCGCCCTCGGTAAGCTGGCGGCGCATCTTGCCGGTCAGGTAAGCATGCTTTGAGGCTTCCTCGGCGTAGATGGCGTCTTGCTCCGGCGTTGGGGTGGGCAGGGTGGCGCCGTTCTCCTGCCGGACCACCAAATGGGAATGAAACGCGATTTGATATTGCCGGTCTTTCACCAGCGCCCCGCCCAGCAGCGGCTCCAGGGCATCCCGTTTGAACAGCCCGGCGAAATTCTGGTTCAGCAGCTTTACCAGAGCCGGAATGCCGCCCTCAACCAGCGCCCAGGAGAGCAGATTGCCCTCCCCAAATTCATTGCCGTGCTGCACGAAGGCGAATTCGCAATTCTGCCCCAGGCTTTCAAAGGCTTTCACTTCCTCGCGCAATGGTGCGCCGAGGTTGGCAAAATACTCGTCCCAGGGGTTAGGTGCGCTCATCGCCGCATGTCAGCTTGCTGCACCGCGTCAAGTCAAGCCACGGCCGGGTTTGCGGTAAGCGCGAGTGGGGGGCTTCTGTTGCCCGGTGCCCCCCGAACCGCGCTTAGCTGCTAATTAGGCAGCGACAGCGAATGCTACGTTGTTATCGTTCGCATTTAAAAATTAGCCCGATAACGGCGGTACAATGCCGGGCAAAAGATGGGTCTTTACC
>JAGXAO010000160.1 GCA_018971565.1 Rhodospirillales bacterium | reverse complement strand
CTTCCATGAAGTGCCGGGCCAGCCCGCCCTGCGCACCTGCCTTGTTCAATACCAGCAAGGGGCGCGGCGCCTGGCCAGAGCCTACCGGAAGGGTCCGCAGCCGCTCCATGTTGCGCAGCGAGATCAGCGTCGCATCCAACACAATCACCCGCTGCTGTGCGTTGAACAATAACTGGCGGGCCAACGGTGCAAGCCGCGCGCCGGTATCGGCCACCATGAAATTATAGCGCGCCCGGATTGTCTGCACGAAATTTGTCAACCCTTCTGGGTTGCACGGCGCCTCCCACGTCAGGGCTTCCATGCCGGCCATCACGTGCAGCCTGTCGCCCAAATCCTGCACACAACGTTCGATCAGCAGCTGGTCCACCCGCTGAGGTGCCTCAAGCACTGCCGGCAGGCCACGGCTGGCGGCAAGGTTCAAATCCAGCGCCAATGTACCGGTGTTCACCTCGCCATCCAGCAGCAGCGTGTGCCGATGCAGTTCGGTGGCAATGTATGCCCCCAGATTCGCGGCGATACAGCTTGTGCCCACCCCGCCGCGCGCGCCGCATAGTGCGACCATGCGTCCGCCACGCTGGCCAACATGCTCATACACCAAATTGTCGATTACCGGCAGAAAATGCTCTATAATCGCGTCCTCAGCCAGTGGTTTAGGAATATATTCTTTTATTCCCATATCTTTGACCACAAGGCGGTAGAAATTTACGTTTTGGACGTCGCCAATCGCCAGCACCACCGTCCCGGCATCCACCGCGTCGGACAGGTCCATCAACGCGTTTATCGGCTGGTCCTCACCAGAAAGGTCCACCAGCACAATCTCCGGGGTAGGCATCTCCGCCAAAATCTCTAAAGCGTGACGAAAATCCGCCAAATGCACATGGTTGTCATTGGGGATATGCCCCGCCAGCGCCGTACGCAACATATTCATGCTGGCTTCGTCACGGGTAAAACCTATGAATTTGTTCCGTTTCGGAGCCTGCGCCTTTGGCTGCGGGTTAAGGCTGTTGCTGTATGGCTCGGTCTGCCGCGTGTCCATCTGGCTGGGCGGGCGCAAAAAGGGGTTTGGGTCGTCTTGCATTTGGTAATCCTCCGGAGGCCCGGTGATTCCAACAGAGATCGGTTGCCATCACGTTAAGCGGCGGCACTGTGCTCCAACAAGGTTGCAGGCGGGGCCGCCGCGCTCTATCAGCGCCGCTCATTTGGATTTTTACAGGACACGATGGCTCGGCAGAAAAAAGGCCGCAAACTAGACGGCTGGATCATTCTCGACAAACCCCAGGGCATCACCAGCACGCAGGCGCTGAATAAGGTGAAGCGCGCGCTTGACGCCCAGAAGGCGGGCCATGGCGGCACGCTGGACCCGCTGGCCACCGGCATTCTGCCGCTGGCCTTTGGTGCCGCCACCAAAACCGTGCCTTATGTGATGGACAGCACAAAGATCTATCACTTCACCCTGGCGTTCGGCGAGGCGCGGGACACGGACGATGCCGAGGGCGCCGTGATCGCCACCTCCGAAGCGCGGCCCACGGATGATGAGATCCGCTCTGCCCTGCCAGCCTTCATCGGCAGCATCATGCAGGTGCCGCCGATCTTCTCCGCTATCAAAGTGGACGGCGAACGCGCTTACGACCTCTCGCGCGACGGCCGGCCGCCAGAGCTGCCACCCCGCCCGGCGCAGGTGGACCGGTTCGAGCTGATCGGCAGGCCGGATGCGGACCATGCCGTCTTCGAAGTGCAGTCCGGCAAGGGGGTGTATATGCGTTCCCTGGCGCGGGACCTGGCGCAGGCCTGCGGCTCAGTCGGGCATATTTCCGTGCTGCGCCGGCTGCGTGTGGGGCCTTTCCTGGAGAACATGGCGGTTCCTCTGGACTTTTTCCTCAATCCGGAGCAGAACCCCGCCACTCTTGCTGAAACTTTGCTGCCGCTCGAGACCGCGCTGGACGACATCCCGGCCCTGGCCCTGAACCAAGCAGAGTTTTTCGCCTTATCACAAGGCCAGGCCATCAGCCTGGTGGAGCTGATGGGGCGCATTCCGGATGCCGCCAACCCCGATGAAGGGCTGGTGCGTGTTACGGCGGCGGGGCGCGTGAAGGCCATGGCCCGACTCTCTGAGGGGTGGCTGAAGCCCGAGCGCCTGTTTTAACCGTCTTTTATAAGGATATCACGATGTCGATTACGCCAGAGCGCCGTACCGAGCTCGTTGCCGAATATGCCACCGCCGCTAACGACACCGGCTCCCCGGAAGTCCAGGTGGCTCTTCTCTCCGAGCGCATTTCCAACCTGACCGAGCATCTGAAGACCCACGCGAAGGA
>JAGXAO010000159.1 GCA_018971565.1 Rhodospirillales bacterium | reverse complement strand
GCCTATGCCTCGGCGGGCGTGCATCGCTGCGTCACCGGCGCACTGGACATGGCGGGCTTTGGCCGCACGGCACTCCGCAAAATCCCCGTAGACGCCGATTTCCGCATGGACATGGACAAACTGCGCGAAGCCATCGCGGCGGACAAAGCGGCGGGCTTCACCCCCTTCCTCATCGCCGCCACGGCGGGCAGCGTGGATACCGGCGCGTTCGACGACCTGCACGCGGCCGCCGACATCGCCGCCGCTGAAAACGCCTGGTTCCATGTGGACGGCGCCTTCGGCGCGCTGGCCGCCCTCTCGCCCGGCAAACGTCACCTTACCGATGGCCTGGGCCGGGCGGATTCCATCGCTTTTGATTTCCATAAATGGGCGCAGGTCACCTATTCCTGCGGCTGCCTGCTGGTGCGCGACCCGGCCATCCACAACGCCACCTTCGCCCAGGCCACCAGCTACCTCGCCTCCGCCCCGCGCGGCCTGGCGGGCGGCTTTCCCTGGCCGTGCGATCTGGGGCCGGATCTCTCACGGGGCTTCTCGGCGCTGAAAATCTGGATGACGCTCTGCGCCTACGGCACACAAGGTCTCGCGGGCGTGGTGGAAAATAGCTGTGCCCTCGCCCAGCGCCTGGTGGCGCAGGTGCAGGCCAGCAACCGCCTCACCCTGCTGGCACCGGTGGCGCTGAACATTGTTTGTTTCGGTATTGAGGGCAAAACCAACCAGGAGGTGCAAGACCTCGTGGCGGATTTACAGGAAGAAGGTTTGTTCGCCCCCTCCACCACCACAATCAATGGCCGCACCGCCATACGCTGCGCCATCGTCAACCACCGTACCACGGAGGAGGATATCGATGCGCTGGTGGCGGAGATTTTACGGCGCTTTTAGCCTTACCGCGATGCTTTGCGCGTGCGCCGTCAGGCCCTCGGCCTCGGCCAAAACCACCGCATGAGGCCCCAGTGATGCCAACGCCTGGGGCGGCACCTTGGCGAAGGTTGTGCGCTTCAGAAAATCATGGACCGAAAGGCCCGAGGCAAACCGCGCGGTGCCAGAGGTGGGCAGCACATGGTTCGGGCCAATAATGTAGTCACCCATCGCTTCCGGCGTGTTGCGCCCCAAAAATACCGCCCCGGCATGGCGCACTTTGGCAAATACCGGCTCGGGGTCCGCCAGCATCAATTGCAGATGCTCCGGCGCCACGCGGTTGGAAATTTCGACTGCCTCGTCCCAGTCGCGCACCAAAATAATCGCGCCATGGCGGCGCCAGCTTGCTCCGGCAATCTCCTTACGCGGCAAGGTTTGCAGCGCCCGCTCCACGGCGGCTTCAACGGCGGCGGCAAGCGTCCCGCTCGTCGTTACCAGAATCGACTGCGCATCCTCGTCATGCTCGGCTTGCGCAAGCAGATCGTAAGCCAACTGCACCGGATCGCAGCCATCATCGGCGATAATCAGCACCTCGGACGGCCCAGCGATGGAATCGATTCCCACCTGGCCGAATACCTGCCGTTTGGCCTCCGCTACATAAGCATTTCCGGGGCCCACAATCCTGTCCACCCGCCTGATGCTCGCGGTGCCATAGGCCAGGGCGGCTACCGCCTGCGCGCCGCCCACGCGGTAAATTTCACTAATCCCGGCCACATTCGCCGCCGTCAGCACATACGGGTTCAGCACGCCATCCGGTGCTGGCACCACCATCGCGATTCGCCGCACCCCGGCTACCTTGGCCGGAATCGCGTTCATAAGCACGGAAGAAGGGTAGGCCGCTTTGCCGCCAGGCACATACAGCCCCACCGCATCCAACGCGCCCCAGCGCATACCGCAAGTGACACCCTCATCATCGGAATAGGCAATATCGCGCGGCATCTGCGCCCGGTGGAACGTCTCGATCCGCCGCGCCGCCAGGGCCAGCGCCTCGCGCAGTGCCTTAGGTGTCTGCGCTTCGGCCTTGGTCAGTTCATCGGCCGTCACCCTCAGGCCGGGGGCCGTCAGCTCCAGCCGGTCGAACCGCGCAGTATAATCCAGCAACGCGGCATCACCCCGCACCCGCACATTTTCGATAATTTCGTGCACCGCACCGGAGACTTCCGGCGCCACCGCGGCACGGGAAAGCAGCTTCGCGAAAGCAGCCTTGAATCCCTGGTTTTGCGTAGCCAGAATTTTCATGAGCCCAACGCCTTCCTGAACGCCTCGATCCAGGCACCAATCTCATCCGGCCGCGTCTTCAACGCAACACGATTCACGATCAGCTTGGAGGAAACCTGCGCGATCACATCTGTTTCCGCCAGCCCGTTGGCCTTCAGCGTGCTGCCCGTCTGCACCAGATC
>JAGXAO010000158.1 GCA_018971565.1 Rhodospirillales bacterium | reverse complement strand
TCCACGCGCTGAACAAGTTGGTGACCAAGCGCACCCGCCACGCGCCGGAGGCGATGAGCGCGTAAGGCGAGTGTAAAGGCGCCTCTGCGGCCCCGCGGAGCGTGTTTCCAAACGGCCTTGTATGGCAAATTTGCCATACAAGGCAGGCGTAAAAGACCCTTGTGCCCCAGCGTTACAGTGAATAAATAAGGCGGATCTCAAAGGGGTGGCCCCGGTGCTTCGGGCCGTGGTTGCCCGCTGCAAAGGAGCATTTACATGAGTAAAGTTATCGGTATCGATCTGGGTACCACCAATTCCTGCGTCGCCGTGCTGGAAGGCAAGGATGTCCGGGTTATCGAAAATTCAGAAGGTGCCCGCACCACGCCCTCCATGGTGGCCTTCGCTGATTCCGGCGAACGGCTGGTGGGCCAGAGCGCCAAGCGCCAGGCGGTGACCAACCCGACAAATACGTTGTTTGCCGTGAAGCGCCTGATTGGCCGCCGTTATGAAGACCCGACCGTGGCGAAGGATAAGGGCCTGGTGCCCTATGAGATCGTAAAGGGCGATAATGGCGATGCCTGGGTGCAGGCGCGCGGTGAGAAATATTCGCCGAGCCAGGTTTCCTCCTACATTCTGACCAAGATGAAGGAGACCGCCGAGGCGCATCTGGGCGAGACCGTGACTCAGGCGGTGATTACCGTTCCGGCCTATTTTAATGACGCGCAGCGCCAGGCGACGAAGGATGCCGGTAAGATCGCGGGCCTTGACGTGCTGCGTATCATCAACGAGCCGACGGCTGCCGCCCTTGCCTATGGCATGGACAAGAAGAACGCCGGGACCATCGCGGTTTATGACCTTGGTGGCGGTACCTTCGACGTTTCCGTGCTGGAACTCGGCGATGGCGTGTTCGAAGTGAAATCCACCAACGGTGACACGTTCCTGGGTGGTGAGGATTTTGACGCGCGGGTGATCGATTATCTGGCTTCTGAGTTCCAGAAGGATCAGGGCATTGACCTGCGTAAGGACAAGCTGGCCCTGCAGCGGCTGAAGGAAGCGGCTGAGAAGGCGAAGATCGAGCTTTCCTCCTCGAAGGAGACCGAGATCAACCTGCCGTTTATCACCGCTGACGCCTCCGGGCCGAAGCATCTGGTGCTGAAGCTCTCCCGCGCCAAGCTGGAAAGCCTGGTGGACGATCTGATCGAGCGGACGCTGGCACCTTGCCGTGCGGCGCTGAAAGATGCCGGTGTGACCGCTGGTGAGATTTCGGAAGTTATCCTCGTCGGCGGCATGACCCGGATGCCGAAGGTGATCGAGGCGGTGAAGAGCTTCTTCGGCAAGGAGCCTGCCCGCAATGTTAACCCGGATGAGGTGGTCGCCATTGGTGCCGCGATTCAGGGCGGCGTGCTGAAGGGCGACGTGAAGGACGTTCTGCTGTTGGATGTGACCCCGCTTTCGCTGGGCATCGAGACGCTGGGCGGGGTGTTCACGCGCTTGATCGACCGGAACACGACCATCCCGACCAAGAAGAGCCAGACGTTCTCCACCGCTGAGGATGGCCAGACGGCTGTGACCATTAAAGTGTTCCAGGGTGAGCGCGAGATGGCCGCGGATAATAAGCTGTTGGGCAATTTCGATTTGCAGGGCATTCCCGCCGCACCGCGTGGCGTGCCGCAGATCGAGGTGGCGTTCGATATTGACGCGAATGGCATTGTGTCTGTTTCCGCCAAGGATAAAGCCACCGGCAAGGAGCAGCAGATCCGCATTCAGGCTTCTGGTGGGCTTTCTGATGCTGATATTGAGCGGATGGTACGCGACGCTGAGGAAAACGCGGCAGCTGACAAGGCGCGGCGCGAGGCGGTGGAAGCCCGCAACCAGACTGAAGGCATGATCAACCAGGTTGAGAAAACCTTGAAGGAAGGCGGCGACAAGGTGGCCGCAGCCGACAAGGCAGAAGCCGAAGCCGCAATTGCCGAGGCGAAAGCGGCCTTGGAAGGCGGTGATGCCGAGGCGGTGAAGGCGGCCAGCGAGAAGCTGACCCAGGTGGCCATGAAGGTCGGCGAGGCGATGTATAAGGCGCAGGCCGAGGCCGGACCGCAGCCAGGGGCTGAAAGCGCCGGGCCGAATGGCGAAAAGGTCGTGGACGCTGATTTTGAGGATGTCGACGACAAGAATAAATCCGCGTGAGCCTGGGTTTTTTGTAATCTAAAATGGTCCCGGGGCTGCGCTCCGGGACTTTCCATTTCAGCGGAATTTTGAGGATTGAAGCGGCACCATGGCCAAACTTGATTACTATGCCGTGCTGATGGTCGAGCGCGGCGCCAGCGCCGACGATTTGAAGAAGGCTTATCGCAAGCTGGCGATGCAGCACCACCCAGACCGTAA
>JAGXAO010000004.1 GCA_018971565.1 Rhodospirillales bacterium | reverse complement strand
CTGCCCCGCCAGCATGGCGGCAAGGCGCGTCAGCCAGCGCGCGGGCACGGCGGGGGCACGCTCGCGCCGCTTGGGGGCAGCCAGAATTACTTGCGGGCAAGCGCAGGCGAGTGAGAAAAACCCGTGCGCCGCCTGGCCGATTTTCAATTCCGGACTGGGCAGGCCAGCCCGCTTGCGCATTGGGCGGGAAAGCCAGGGGCCGGGTTCCTCTGGCGCGGGCCAAACGCCCTCCACCAGCCCGCCCAGCACCACCACATCCACGCTTTGCAAAGCCGCTTCCTGAATGCCCCAGATGGCGATGCGCGGATGCCCATCCTTCGCGCGCGGGCGGCGCACCGCCTGGCCCGCCATCAGCGCATCCAGCAATTCCGGCAAATCGGCCGGGGGCATGTCCGGCATCCCCTCCAGTGCGGCAAGGCTTTCGGCCAGCAAGGTAGAGAGCGCATTGCCCGCCTCCCCCAGCCACAGCCGCGCCGGGCCGGGTTCCTCTGGTGTGGCGGCAAGGGCTTCCCCGGCCTCGACCAGCGCCGTCAGCGCCGCCACGGGCGTTACCGCCTCGGCCATGGATAAGGGGGCGAGAATACGCTCCAACTGAGTGAGGAAATCCCGTTCCGCCTGATGCTCGCCCTTTAACCGGAAGCGGACACCACCCAACCCCGGCGGCGGGCGCGGGCCGCGCAGGGCGTGCGTCTCCAGCCGCCGCGCCATATCCCGGAAGGCCTGCGGGCTCATGTTCCCGGTGGCCAGCGGGTGCTTCAACAAAGCCAATAGCGGCAGCGGCGCGTAACCATCCCGCGCGGCACGGGCCAGCAGGCGCAGATACACCGCGGGCGGGGTGGCGGCGAGCGGTTCACCCGCGCTGTCATCCGCCGTGATGCCGAAGCGCTTCAACGCCGCCGCCACGCGCGCGGCCAGGGCGCGGTCCGGCGTGATCAGCGCGGCACTTTGCCCAGGGGTTTGCAGTGCCTGGCGCAGGATCATGGCAATGGCCAGGGCATTCTGCGCCTCGTCACCAGTTTCCAGGCGAGAAACGCCTTCTAAATTCAACGAGGCCGGATTTTGCCAGTCAGGCAACACAACCGCGGGTAGCAAGGCGCGGGAGAACAAGGCGCTCCGCCCCTCGGGTACGGCACAGGGCAATGCAGGCAGCGGCTCCACTTCCTCCACGCGCGCCTCGATATCCGCCAGCAGCCTGGCGATACCGCCCTGGGCATGCGCGTCTTCCACACCCTCCCAGGCATCTAGGGGCAAATGCGGGTCGAAGCCGGGCAGAATCAGCCGCCCTTGCGGCAGCCCAGCCACCATCTTCGCCATGCAGGCAATGGCGGGCGTGCCTTCAGCGGCCACCATCCATACCGGGCCGGGCGGCGGATTTTCTCCCCACGCCTTCGCTTGCGCCTCGATCAGCAAAGCCAGGCGTCTGGCCGGGTTCATCACCCCTTCGGATTCGAGGATATTTGGCCAGGCGTGGGTAACGATGGTGAGAAATTCCAGCGTACGCTGCCAATGCGCGGCGAAATCCTCCGGCACCAGATTGGGCAGCGCCGCCGCCAGATCCACCCCGGCATGGTCTGCCTCATCCAGCAGCGTGGCGAATTCCGCCGCCAGCTCCCACGCGGCGGAGAGCTTTTGCGGGGCGCCGCTTTCCTGCGGCATCTGCAAAATCAGCCGCGCCAGCAGCGCCTGCCGCCGCGCGGGGGCCATGGCGGGCGGCAGCGAGAATCCAGCCGAAAGCAGCAGCCCCGCCTCATCGATATTGCCCAGCGCCACAACGCGCGGCAGCAGCAGCGCCTGGCCGTCATTGGCTTCCAAAAACGCTCCGGCCAGGGCCTGGGCGGCGCGGCGGCTGGGCAGAATGATCAACCCATTGTGCCCGCCGCCTTCCGCCAGCCAGAGCCGGGCCAGAGCAGGCAGAAACGCAGCCTCCGGCGGAAAGGCGCCGATGCGCGGGCGGCGGGGTGTCACGTGGAATTACCCACTTCCCGCGCCGCCAGCAGTTCCTCCGCACGATCAAGGTCTTCCGGTGTGCTAAGGTGGAACCAAACCCCGTCATGAATGATCGCGTTCAACCGCTCTTGTGCCAACGCCTCATCCCATAACCGGTTCATCGAAAACCGTTCCACCGCCGCGCCATGCAGCAGCGCCTTGGTGATGATCTGGATGCCGGAATAAAGATAGGGCGCCACTTCACGCTCCTGCCGGCGCCGCAGTTCACCTTCGCGCGGCCAGACGAAATCGCCAAACCGCGTCTCGGCGATGGTTCCGGCTGAACGCGCAAGCAGCAGCGTTGCATCTTCCCGCGCCGGGTCGAACGCCGTAGCCAGGCGCCGCAGCGCCGGGGAAGGCCCATCCACCCAAAAACAATCGCCGTTGAGAACATAGAACGGCGCCTCCGGCAGCACGCCCTTCGCAGCCATCGCGGCCAGGCCGCCGCCGGTTTCCAGCAGCGCCTCCTCGCGCAGCACAGTTACGTTGTCGTATGGCCTGAAGAAGCTCTCCACCTGTTCCGACAGATACGACGCATTGGCAAGAATTTTCGTCACCCCCGCCTCGCGCAGCCGCGCCATGGTGTGCGCCAATATAGGCTGCCCCGCCAGATGAAGCAGCGGCTTTGGCGTGGTCAGGCTCAATGGCCGCATCCGCTCGCCCAGCCCCGCGCAGAGAATTACCGCCGTGTCAGGTTGCATCAAAGCCTCTCAAATCACCTTCAATCTCCACGTCCCGCCCCGCCCCCGCAAGGGAGAAGCGCAGCCGCCATGCGCTCGGCGGAGTAAGCCCCCCCAGCCGGTCCGGCCATTCTACCAGCACAATACCGCCCAGCGCCTCGTCCCAGCCCAGCTCTTCCAGGGCGGCCGGGCCATCCAGCCGCCACAGATCGTAATGAAAAATCGCCGCGCCAGCCGGCGTTTCATAGCTTTGCACCAGCGTGAAGGTGGGGCTGGGCACAGTCAGGCGCGCATCGCCCATCGCGGCACGGATGAAGGCGCGCACCAGGCTGGATTTTCCCGCCCCCAGTTGGCCTTCCAGCAGCAGCACATCGCCGGGCCGGGCGATGGCGGCCAGCTTTTTACCCAGGCGCTGGGTCTCCGACTCGTCTTTAAGGTGCACCCGCATGCATCTGTTTTGTATCGGCACGCTTGATCAGGAAAGAGGGCCAGGGCAAAGCATTCAGCATGGAACGGATTTTAGCCGATGTGGCGATCATAGGCGCTGGCCCTGCCGGCATGTTCGCGGTGTTTGAATGCGGGATGTTGAAGATGTCCTGTGTGCTGATCGACGCGCTGGATGATCTGGGCGGCCAATGCGCGGCCCTGTACCCTGAAAAGCCGATCTATGACATTCCCGCCCACCCGGCGATTGAAGGCGGAGCGCTGGTTGCGAAGCTGGAGGAGCAGATTGCCCCGTTTAATTGCGCCAAGCTGCTGGGGCGGCAGGTAACCGGGCTTTCTGGCGAAAGCGGCGCCTTCACCCTTACCACCAGCACGGGCGACGAGATCAAGGCCAAGGCAATCATCGTCGCCGCCGGGGCGGGCGCATTCGGCCCCAACCGCCCGCCAATGGACGGGCTTGCCGCTTATGAAGCCACGGGCGCAGTGCGTTATTATGTGAAAAAGCGTGAAGACCTGCGTGGCAAGCGCGTTGTCATCGCAGGCGGCGGCGATTCGGCGGTGGATTGGGCGCTGGCGCTGCAAGGCATCGCCGCCAGCATCGCCGTGGTGCATCGCCGTCCGAAATTCCGTGCCGCCCCTGAAAGCACCTCCCAGCTCGACGCGCTGACAGCATCCGGCAAGGTGGAAATGGTGGTGCCATACCAGCTCCATGCTCTGCACGGCACCGGTGGCGCACTAGAGAGCGTGGAAGTGGCGGATTTGGACGGCGGCACGAAACATCTGCCCGCCGATGTGCTGCTGCCCTTCTTCGGCCTGGCAATGGAGCTTGGGCCGATCGCCGATTGGGGATTGGGACTGGATAAAAGCCATGTCGCCGTCACGCCCTCCACCATGCAAACCTCCCTGCCGGGCGTGTTCGCGGTGGGCGATATATGCACCTATCCCGGCAAGCTGAAGCTCATCCTGCAAGGCTTCGCCGAGGGGGCCGTGGCGGCCCACGCCATCTATGCCATCGTGAACCCGGATAAGGCGCTGCATTTTGAATATTCAACAACCAAGGGCGTGCCTGGCTGAGCCCCTGGCCACCGGACGCATCCGGCGGCTTGTGGAAACCTACCCGCTGGCGTTCTGTCTGGCGCTGGCATTGCTCACGCGCCTGCCGGTGGCACTGTTCGACAATAATTTCGTCGCGCCAGATGAGATTATGCAATATATCGGCCAGGCGCACCGGCTGGTTTACCATAGCGGGCCGGTGCCGTGGGAGTTCCAGGTCGGGCTGCGCTCCTGGCTGATCCCCGGTGTTCTGGCTGGGCCGGTCTGGCTGGCCAAGGCCCTGGGCGGCTCACCCCATGCCGGGATTGTGCTGGTTAAGGTTCTGCTCTGTTTTATGTCGCTCACCATCGTCTGGTGCGCGTTCCAATGGGGCCGGATGTATCACGGCACCCGGGGCGGGTGCATCGCGGGTGGGTTGGCGGCGCTATGGCCGGATTTATGGCTGATGGCACCGCATGCGCTGGAGGAGGCGCTGAGCGCCTATACGCTGGTTCCCGCCGCGTATTTCGCCACCCTGGCGCGGCAGGGCGGCACCACCCGCCATGTTCTGGCTGCCGGGTTTCTGCTTGGCCTGAGTTTTGTGCTGCGCGAACAGTTGGCGCCCGCCATCGCCATCATCGGCATCTATCTTTGCTGGCGGGATATGAGATCCTGGCTCCTGGGCGTGGGCATGGCCTGCGTGCCCCTGCTGCTGGCGGGCGGGCTCGACTGGCTCACCTGGGGCCAGCCTTTCCGCAGCTTCTGGCTTAATTTTTACCTCAACGCGGTGGTCGGCATTTCCTCTGGCGCGTTCGGCGCGGTGCCGGCGATCTTCTACCTGCTGATGCTATTCGCCGATTGGCTGTGGAGCACCGCCGGGATTCTGCTTTTCGTCTTGCGCGGCGCGCGGGCGCTGCCTTTCGTGGGCCTCGCCGCCCTTTCAATCCTCGCCGAGCACAGCCTGATTCCACATAAGGAATTCCGTTTCATCTTTCCCGCCATCGCGCTCATCATCCCGCTGGCTGGGCTTGGGCTGGCGGCAAGCTGGCGGCATCTTTCCGCCAGTAGACGTATTCTGGCCGGGCTTTTCCTGCTCTCCGGTCCCTTCCTCAGCCCGCTGACAATGATAAACCTGCAAATGCAGACAACCGCCTATCAGCTTTTCAACGAACTGGCGCAACAACACCCCTGCGCCGTGGCAGTAGATTTTGCAGACGGTTTTTTTATGCCGATCACACCGATCTTCGCCGGCACCCATTTCACCAACGCGCCCTTTGCGGCGCAGACTGACGCCATCATCGCACCCAAGGATATTGGCGGCATCCCGCCCGGCTTCATCCGGCAATCCTGCGTAGCGAGGAATCGTGGTCCCTTTACCGGGCGTGGCCCACAAATCTGCTACTGGGTTAAACCCACAGGATGGTGCCAGGAGAAAAAACCACCACCGCCATTCGAGCTTATTTTTCCGCATGCCGCGCGGCGCTACATCATCGCCAAAGACTAAGCGCCGCTACCAGCCCATACCGGCATTGTCACGCCGAATATATGTTCCACCACGGCGGCAAGCTATAACGCTGCCACCAACGGAAGCATGGAGCGCGCTTATGACAGCCGATGCCATCATGAAAACCAAAGTCACAGCTTTGCCGGGGGACGGTATCGGCCCCGAGGTGATGGACGCCACAATTAAAATACTCACCGCCGCGCAGGCCCCCATCGAGTGGGACTTCGCCGAGGCGGGCGCCAAAGCCTTCGAGCGCGGGGTCGTCACCGGCGTGCCGCGCGAAACGCTGGACAGTATCGGTGGAAACAAGCTCGCCCTGAAATCCCCGCTGGAAACCCCCATCGGCCATGGCGGCAAATCCGCCAATGTCACGATGCGCAAATATTTCGAGCTTTACGCCAATATCCGCCCGGTGCGGGAGCTGCCCGGCATCGTCACCCCCTTCTCCGGGAGGGGGATCGACATGGTGATCGTCCGCGAGAACGTGGAGGACGTTTATGCGGGCATTGAGCATATGCAGACCACGACCGTTGCCCAATGCCT
Organism: Rhodospirillales bacterium; assembly: GCA_018971565.1. Taxonomy (GTDB): domain Bacteria; phylum Pseudomonadota; class Alphaproteobacteria; order Acetobacterales; family Acetobacteraceae; genus Acidocella. The sequence goes on along the minus strand of JAGXAO010000004.1, from coordinate 41,910 downwards.
GAAGCTGATGACCGCGCCCGGCTGCGAGCGCATCATCCGCGCCGCCTATGGCGTGGCGCTGGCCGAGGAACGGCAAGGCGTTACCGTCGCCCATAAGGCGAACATCATGAAACTCACCGAGGGCATGATGAAGCGCATGGGCGAGAAAGTGGCCAAGGAATATCCGGGCATCCGCGCCGGGCAGATCATCATCGACAATTGCGCCCACCAGCTCGTCATCAAGCCCGAGGCGTTCGATGTCATCGTCACCTCCAACATGAATGGCGACATCATCTCAGACCTCGCGGCCGGCCTGGTCGGGGGCCTGGGCATCGCCCCCTCCTCCAATCTGGGTGACCAGATGGCGATGTTCGAGGCCGTGCACGGCTCGGCGCCGGATATCGCGGGCAAGGACATGGCCAACCCCACGGCCCTGCTCTCCGCCGCCATCATGCTGCTGCGCCATATCGGCGCGTTCGGCGTGGCCGAAGCTGTGGAGCAGGCGCTGTTCGTAACACTGGCCGAAGGGCGCAACCTCACCGGGGACCTCGCCCCGCGCGGCCATGGCGTGGGCACCGCCGCCTTCACGGATCAGGTCATCGCCAATCTCGGCCGTGTCTCCGCGATGAAATCACGCACCTACAAAAAGCTGGAACTCGCCGCCTGGCCGAAGCTCACAGCGCATATGGAACCCGCCACCCGCGAGCTTGTGGGCATCGACGTCTTTCTGGAAACCGATCACGATGCCGAAACGCTGGGCAAAACACTGGAGCAGATCTCCGAGTACAGCCCGTTCACCCTCACCGGCATCTCCAACCGTGGTGTTACCGTGTATCCGCCCACCGGCGGGCAGACCTTCCTGGTGGACCACTTCGCCGCGCGTTTCATGCTGAAGCACCCGATTTCGCTAGCCGGCAACACCGCCGAGGGTCAGCCGGAAATCTCCTACCTCGTGCAGCGCATCGGCGCGAAATTTACCTGGATGCATATCGAGAAACTGCAACGCTTCGACGGCAAGGACGCCTTCGAACGGCCGCAAGGTGAGGGCTGAGCAAGGCCCTCACATCAGCTGGGTGGTCAGCAGATCTTCAATATCGCTGGTATGGGTTTCTTCATCCGCGAGAATATCGTCCAAAATCGCCTGCGTCTTCGGGTCGCTGGCGAAATGCTCGGAAAGCTCCCGGTACAGCTCGATCACGCAGCGCTCGGCGGCGAGATTTTCCGCCAGCAGCCGTGGCAGGCAGCCCTTGGCGGCTTCCGGCGCCATATGCCGTGTGGCCAGGCCGACGGCAAAATAATCCGGCGTGCCACCCAGTTGTTTAATCCGTTCGGCCAGCTTCACCATATGCTCGCGCTCATCGGCGGCCTGGGCAGCACATTCGGTGGCCACCCATTCATTCTCCAGCCCGTCGGCGGAAACGGCGATCATACTGTAACGCAGAACACAGGCAATCTCAGCCGACATGGCGGTTTGCAACAGCCCCACCGGCTCCCCGCCAACGGCCATCATGGTCTGGGCCATCACGCGCAAATGCTGCACGTCTCCCAGGAAATGATTTTCGCCGACCGCCCCTTGCTCGAACATCATCTGCCCTCTTCAATAGGTAAATAAGAATCGTTCTCAATTACATCTTCATTGGTAGCCCGCCCGGCATTTTTGATCAAGCGAGAAGTGGCTCCGCTCCTTTATCCGGCCGGATTGCTGCGCTAGAGAAGCAGGATGAACGATTTTACCCCCAACAGCCTGCGCGCCTGGCCTGATGCGCGTGGCCGCTTCGGCGAATTTGGCGGCCGCTATGTGGCTGAAACGCTGATGCCGCTGATTCTGGAACTGGAACAGGCTTACCGCACCGCCAAGGCGGACCCGGCATTCCAGGCGGAGCTCGATTTTTATCTCAAGGATTATGTTGGCCGGCCCAGCCCGCTCTGGCACGCCAAGCGGCTTGGGGCGCATCTCGGCGGGGCTAAAATCTATTTCAAGCGCGAGGAATTGAACCACACCGGCGCGCATAAGATCAATAATTGCATCGGCCAGATTTTGCTGGCCAAACGCATGGGCAAAACCCGCATCATCGCGGAAACCGGGGCCGGGCAGCACGGTGTGGCCACCGCAACGGTCTGCGCGCTCTTCAACCTGCCCTGCACCATTTACATGGGCGCGGTGGATGTGGAGCGGCAGAAGCCCAACGTGTTCCGCATGAAGCTGCTGGGCGCGGAGGTTGTGCCGGTTTCCTCCGGTGCCGCCACGCTGAAGGACGCGATGAACGACGCCCTGCGGGACTGGGTGGCGAATGTGCACGACACTTTCTACCTTATTGGCACCGCCGCCGGGCCGCACCCCTACCCGGAGCTGGTGCGGGACTTCCAATGCGTTATCGGCAACGAGGCGCGGGCGCAGCTGATGCAGGCCGAGGGCCGGTTGCCGGATGTCGCCATCGCGGCGGTGGGCGGTGGCTCCAACGCCATCGGGCTGTTCCACCCGTTTCTGGATGAAGCATCGGTGAAGCTCATCGGCGTGGAGGCAGCGGGCAAGGGTATGCACACGCATGAACATGCCGCCAGCCTGAATAAGGGGCGCCCCGGCGTGCTGCACGGCAACCGCACCTATCTGCTCCAGGATGACGACGGGCAGATCCTGGAAGCGCATTCCATCTCCGCCGGGCTGGATTATCCCGGCATCGGCCCGGAACATAGCTGGCTGCACGACATTAAGCGCGTGGAATATGTGGGCATAACCGATGATGAGGCGCTGGAGGCGTTTCAGCTCTGCTCCAGGCTGGAAGGCATCATCCCGGCGCTGGAATGCGCCCACGCCATCGCGCATATCATGAAAATCGCCCCGCAGATGGGTAAGGATGAGATCATCCTGCTCAACCTCTCCGGGCGGGGAGATAAAGACATCTTCTCCGTCGCCAAACATCTGGGAACCGAAATATGAGCCGCATAGCCGGTGTGTTTGCCGCTCTGCGCCAGGAAGGCCGGGGTGCCTTGATCCCCTTCGTCGAGGCTTACGACCCGGACCGGGAAACCTCTCTTGCCTTGCTGCGGGGCATGGCGGAGAATGGCGCGGACATCATCGAAATCGGCATGCCGTTTACCGACCCGATGGCCGATGGCCCCATCATCCAGGCCGCCGGGCGGCGCGGGTTGCTGGCTGGTGCCACGCTGAAGGGGGTGCTGGGGCTGGCGCATGAATTCCGGCGGGAAAACCGCCATACCCCGCTGGTGCTGATGGGCTATCTCAACCCCATCCTCTCCTATGGCGTGAAGCGCTTCTGCGAGGATGCGGCCCATGCCGGGCTGGATGGTCTCATCATCGTCGACCTGCCTTCAGAAGAGGCCGACCTGGTACTGCCGGACGCGCAGGCCCATGGGCTTGACGTGATCCGGCTGGTGGCTCCCACCACCTGCGATGCGCGGCTGAAACAGGTGCTCGAAGGCTCCTCCGGCTTTGTTTATTACGTCTCCATCACCGGCATCACCGGCACGCGCACGGCCTCCGCGGCAGACCTCGCACGGGATATTCCCCGCATCCGCGCCGCAACGGACCTGCCAATCGCGGTGGGCTTCGGCGTGCGTACCCCCGCGCAGGCCGCCACCGTGGTGGCCCATGCCGATGCAGCGATTGTCGCCTCCGTGCTCATCGAAACGCTGTGCAGAGAAAACGCCGAGGCCGTGATCCGCGATGTGCGGGCGTTGGCGGAAGGCATAAAGGCCGCGCGCAAAGCGGCCTGAGCGAAAACGGAAGAACAGCCCATGGGTTTCATCAAATCGTTCGCCGATAGGCTCGTAACGGGGCAAAAAGCGCCAGCCATCCGCTATGCGGATTTCTCCGCCCCGCCGCCGGAAGAGGCGCTGCCGCGCCTGGACCGTTCAGCCCTCGCCAACTCCACCCTTACACCAGAACAGGCGGAATGGCGGCGCGATGGTGTTTTAATCCTGCGCAATTTCATCCCGGATGAAATAACCGAGCCCTATATCAAACGCCGCGAGGCCTATGAGCGTCCGGGCGGCTGGGTGGAGGGTCATTCTTACCAGTTCGTGCCAGAAATGCGTCAGCTCGCGCTCTATCCGCCGCTGATGGAGAAATTGGAATTGCTGATCGGCGAGGAGATGATGCTACATCTCTGCCTTACCAACTGGGTTACCTCGCAACGCGCGTGGCATCAGGATGATTACCTGAATCCCTCCTTCGTCAATTGCTGGTATGCGGCAGCATGGATCGCGTTAGGCGATATAGAGGCGGATTGCGGACCGTTTGAATATATCCCCGGCTCGCATCGCTGGCCGTTGATGCGCGGCGAGATGGTACGCGAGCTTCTGGGCAAATCGGGCAAGGAAGTGCATGATCTGCATTGGCCGAAAACATCGGAATTCTTCACCACACCGGCTGTGGAATACGAAATGAAGCTGCGCCGGATGAAGCCGAAAACATTCCTGGCCAAACGGGGAGATGTACTGATCTGGCACGCGAGGCTTATGCATCAAGGCTCGCTGGCGAGAATCCCAGGAAAGCAACGCCGCTCGCTGATCGCGCATTTTTCCGGTGTGAACCATCGCCCGGATATTCTGGAGCAGTTCCGTGTCCGTGATGAAAACGGGCAGACTTATGTGAGATTTGGCGACCCCGCCGCCTAAAGCGGCCTCATATCTTCATGTTTTAAGGCGGATTGGGACATAAGATAAATTCGTGTAGCGAACCTATCTCATGTCATCCGGCTCCAAGCAATATTCGATCAGATGCACTCATCTGACCAAATGAGCCCGCCTGCCAAAACAACAAGCCCGAGAATTTAGCGCGAGCCAATAATACCGGGGAATGCTTTAGTGCCAGCCGCCGCCGTGGCCGCCGCCATCGCCGTCGCCACCATGCCAACCGCCATCACCGCCGCCATGCCAACCGCCATCGCCATCACCGCCACCATGCCAACCGCCACCGCCATGCCAGTTACCACCATCACCATGGTCCCAGCCACCTGGGCCATACCAAACGCAACCCGAAAGTCCGAGCAGGAGCAGAGGAATAAGAAGTAGTTTTTTCATATTCTCGGTTTCCTTAAAAATTTTTCCAGAACACAAAATATTCTGACGGGAATCAATGAATCGGCTGCCCCGGTGTGGGCGGACTGCCGTGGCCGCCACCATGCATCACACTGTAATGCTGTTCACCGCCGCCGGGCGGGGGCCCGCCATGGTCACCGCCACCACCACCATGCCAGTCACCGCCGGGCGGGGGCCCGCCATGGTCACCGCCGCCACCGCCATGCCAGTCACCGCCGCCACCGCCATGCCAGTCACCGCCGGGCGGGGGTCCGCCATGGTCACCGCCGCCACCGCCATGCCAGTCACCGCCGGGCGGGGGTCCGCCATGGTCACCGCCACCACCGCCATGCCAGTCGCCACCGTGGTCACCGCCATCACCGCCGCCAAACACGCCAACAATAGTGGGGCCGCCAGAAACATAGCCCGGCGAGCCGCCATAATAGCCACCGGCTGGGGCGTAATAACCGGATGAATAGCCGGAGGAATATTCTCCGCCATAACCATCCGAACCATAAACACAACCCGCGAGCAGCGGGGTTGCGAAGAACAGGGGAATCAGGGCGCGTTTCATAATGACGATATAGTGCGCCATACGATGGCTGCATTAGGGCAGGATTACAGCTTTCCCCAGGCAAAGAAATCCGGGTTCTCCCAGCCGGGTTTGCCGTAGCGCAATGGTAAGCCATCCGCCATTAGCACCGCGCCGCCCGCGGCCTCCAGCACGGCTTGCGGGGCTGCGGTGTCCCACTCCATCGTGCGGCCCAACCGCGGGTAGAAATCCCCATTTCCTTCGGCCAGACGTAGGAATTTCAAAGCCGAGCCAATATTGGTAAGTTGCGCCACCTTGTGCCTGGCAAGGCAAGCGGCCAGCTCCGGCGCGGCCTGGTAATGGCGAGAGGCGAATACCGTCAGCCCTTCGGGCGGCACATGGCGGGTGGATATCTTTTTCTCCATGCCATTTTTACGCCGCCACGCCCCCTGCCCCACAGCCCCGAAATGCAGCTCATTCAGCGCCGGGGAGGCCACCGCCCCCAGCACCGGCGCGCCGTTTTCAATCAACCCGATGCATACCGCGAACTCATCCCGGCCGGCGGCGAACTCACGCGTGCCGTCCAGCGGGTCCACCAGCCAGTACCGCGCGCCCGGCGGGGTAATGCGTCCGGCGGCGACTTCTTCCTCCGCCACCACGGGAATCTCAGGCGCTGCCGCCCGCAGCCCGGCCGTGATTAACGCTTCGGCCTCTCTGTCCGCCAGCGTCACGGGGGTGGAATCGGTCTTGGTCTCCACGGCAAAGCCCGCCGCGCGGATGGAGCGGATGGCAGTGGCGGCCTCATCGGCCAGGCGCACGGCAAGGGAGAGAAGTTCCTGCATGGCTTGTCTGTAGCCGCGCGGCCGTTGCTGGCCAAGTTGCAACGTGGTGATATGGTCAGCCCATTGAAACATGGAGTGGGGTCGCATGGTTGAGATCGTGTTCGGAAAACTCGCACTGCCCAAGGATGGCGTGCTGGTGCTACCGGTAGGCGAGGGCCTGCCCCTAAGCGGTGAAGCCTCTGTGCTGGATGAAAAACAAGGTGGCAGCCTCAGCAAAGCGATGGAAACTGCCGAATTCACCGGCAAATCTGGCCAGAGCCTGAACCTTTATAATGTGGGGGCTTATAAACGCGTTATCCTGATCGGCACGGGGAAGGCGAATGCGCCACGCCGGGCGGAGCTTCTGGGCGCTGCCATCGCCGCCGCGCTGGGTAAGGAAACCGAGGCGGCGATTCTCGCCATCGGCTTTACGGCAGAGCAGGCCGCGGAAATTGGGCTGGGCGCACGCCTGCGCAGCTATAAATTCGACAAATACCGCACCACCCAGAAACCGGAAGAAAAAACCCGGCTGAAAAAGCTGAAACTACTAACCGTTGTACAAAAAGACGCTGATTCTGCTTGGGAAATTGCAAAATCTGTTGCCACGGGCGTAGAGTTTACTCGCGACCTGGTGACCGAGCCCGCCAACGTGCTCTACCCGGCGGAATTCGCTGAGCGCGTCGAGGGCCTGAAGAAGCTCGGCCTTAAAATCGAGGTGTTCGGCCAGAAAGAGCTGGAAAAGCTTGGTTTTGGTACATTGCTTTCGGTAAGCCAAGGCAGTGTGCGCGAACCTCGCATGGTGGTGATGCAATGGCTCGGCGCCTCCGGCAACGGCGAGGACAAAAAGAAAAAGCCGAAAGACCCGCTGGTCTTCGTCGGCAAGGGCGTGACGTTCGACACCGGCGGTATCTCGCTGAAACCCGCTGCGGGCATGGAGGACATGAAGTGGGACATGGCGGGCGCCGGCACCGTGGCAGGGCTGATGTGCGCACTGGCCGGGCGCAAGGCCAAGGTGGATGCCGTTGGCCTGATCGGCCTGGTTGAGAACATGCCCTCTGGCTCCGCCACCCGCCCGGGTGACGTGGTGACAAGCCACGCCGGTAAAACCGTCGAAATTCTCAACACCGATGCGGAAGGCCGGCTGGTGCTGGCGGATGTGCTCTATTACGCGCAACAGCGTTTCGCGCCGAAATTCATGGTCAACCTCGCCACCCTCACCGGCGCCATCATCGTCGGGCTGGGTCATGAATATGCCGGCATGTTCTCCAACTCTGACGAACTGGTGGGCAAGCTGACAGCTTCCGGCGAAGCCGTTGGCGAAAAGCTCTGGCGCATGCCGCTTTCCAAGGAGGGCGAGGGTTACGACAAGGAAATTGATTCCGCCATCGCCGACGTGAAGAATATCGGCGGCGGTCGCGCGGGCGGCTCCATCACCGCCGCACAGTTCCTGCAACGCTTCGTCAACAACACCCCGTGGGCGCATCTGGATATCGCCGGCATGGCCTGGTGTGCGAAGGATGCAGGAGTGAACCCGAAAGGCGCCACCGCTTTTGGTGTGCGGCTTCTGGACCATTTCACCAGGGGCTTTGAATGAGCGAGCTGCTCCTCGACCAAATTCTTGGCAACCGCAACGACCCTGACCTGGCCAAGAAACTTCACGACCTTGGGCACCATGGCGGGCATGTGGAAACGTTGGTGGTGAGTGCCGAAGACCTTCCGCGCCGCCGCTTTCACGCCCAAACAGACCACGGCACGCCCTGCTTCATCGCCCTGCCGCGCGATGTTTCCCTGGTGGATGGCGCGGTGCTTTACCTTACACACCACCACGCCATCGTTTTGAAGGTTGGCGCGCAGGACTGGCTGAAGCTCCAACCTCTGAACAACGGTGCGCTGGAGCTTGGCCATCTGGCGGGCAACCTCCACTGGCGCGTGCGCTTTGAGGAGGATTGCCTGCTAGTGGCGGTGGACCACCCGCGCGAGACCTATCTCGCCCGGCTGCATGAGCTTGAGCATGCGGGCAAGGTGAAGGTGGTGGCGTGATAAATCTTCTCCGCGCCTTGCAGTTCGCCGATGGGCAATTTCCCTCAGGCGGGTTTGCGTTTTCCTGGGGTGTGGAAAGCCTGATGGCCGACGGCCACATTACCCGCGCGGATTGGCCCGCTTTCCTGGCAGGCCAAATGCAGCACCGCTGGGCACCGCATGACCGGCCGCTGGTAGCCTATGCCTTTCAGGCAGCGCATGATTTTCCGGCGTTGAAGGCGCTGGATCAGCTCACAAACGCCCTTTCCATCGTCTCCGCCGCGCGTGAGGGCTCGCTTAGGGCCGGGGCAGCTTTACTTTCCACCCATGCGCGGCTCGGCACGCCGGGGGCGAAGGAATATCGCGCGCTTGTCATGTCTGGCGAGGCATACGGCCATCTGCAGGTGGTAACGGGGCTGGTGCTGGCGGGGGCGGGGCTGGACCTTCCCGCGGCACTTGCCGTTTCCGCTCACACCACCGCGCAGTCTCTCGGCACGGCCGCCGTGCGCCTCGGCCTTATCGGCGCGCTGGATGCCCAGGCGGCCCTGCAGAAGATCCAGCCGGATATTGCGGCATTTATCGTTTCCCCTCTGCCGCCGCTCGACGATATTGGCAGTTTTACCCCTCTCACGGACATCGCCATGATGCGCCACCCTTTCCAGGCGCAGCAACTATTCTCCAATTAAGGAGCCGCCATGAACCTCTCCCCTACCGAGCTTGAACGCCTGACCATTTTCACAGCGGCTGAACATGCAAGGCGGCTGAAGTCACGCGGCGTGAAACTCTCACATCCAGAAGCCGTGGCGTTCATCGCTGATGAAATGCTCCTCGCCGCCCGCTGTGGGCTGGCTTACGAAAAGATCGTGAACATGGGCGCCTGCCTGCTTACACCAGACGATGTCGAACCTGGCGTGCCGACACTCACGGAATTTGTTGCCGTGGAGGCAAGCTTTCCCGAGGGCACCAAGCTCGTCATCGTCTTCCGCCCCATTGCGGATGGCGCAGAGGACGGTGAAAGTCCCGGCGAGATCATTCCTGGCGAAGGTGAAATTGAAATAAACCAAGGCCGTGAGCGCATAGAACTGGATGTTCTGAACACCGGGGACCGGGATATCCAGGTACGCAGCCACGCACATTTTTTTGAAGCCAACCCGGCCTTGGATTTTCCCCGCGCTGCCGCCTTTGGTTTTCGGCTGGATTTGCCCTCAGGTTCGGGCATCCGTTTCGAGCCAGGAATCTCACGCCGTATCACACTGGTGGCGATGGCAGGCAACCGCATCATCCACGGCCAGGCAGGGCTGACAGAAGGCCATCTGGACAACCCAGAGACCGCCTCCGCCGCGCTGGCAGCCGCCCGCGCCCGCTTCTATAAGGGAGCCTGAGCCATGAAAATGACCCGCGCGGATTACGCCGCCACCTTCGGCCCCACCAAGGGTGACATGGTGCGCCTGGGCGACACCGGGCTGCTCGCCGAAATAGAGCATGATTACACGCATTATGGCGATGAGCTGACAACCGGCGCGGGCAAGGCCATGCGAGATGGCGAAGGTTTTCAAACCGCCGGCACCCGAGCCTCCGGCGCGTTGGACGCAGTGGTACAGAACGCCACCATCATCGACCCCGTTCTCGGCATCGTGAAGGCCGATATCGGCATCCGCGACGGCCGCATCGTGGGCGTCGGCAAGGCTGGAAATCCGGATATCATGGCCGGGGTGCACCCCGGCCTCCGCACCGGCCCCAACACTGCCGTGCATCATGCCGAGCATTACATCATCACCGCCGGCGCCATTGAGAGCCACGCGCATTTCCTCTGCCCGCAGCAAAGCGAGCACGCGCTGGCGGGCGGCATCACCACCATCATTGGCATGTCCCCCGGGCCGTATTTCGATGTCTCCTGCTCCGGGCCTGAAATTCTCGGACAAATCATCCAGGCGGCGGAATCCTCACCGCTGAATTTCGGCTTTCTCGGGCGTGGTTGCTCAGACCCTGGTGCGGTGGAGGAAAGCGTTTCCGGCGGCGCGCTGGGCGTAAAAATCCACGAGGATTTCGGTGCCTCCGGCGCGGTGATCGATGGTTGCCTCATCGCCGCCGACCGTAACGATTTCAGCGTGTGCCTGCATACGGATACGATCAACGAATATGGCTTCTGCGAGGATACCATCCGCGCCATCGCCGGGCGTTCCATTCATATGTTCCATACGGAGGGTGCCGGCGGCGGCCACGCGCCGGACCTTTTGCGCGTGAATGGCCTGGCCAATGTTTTGCCTGGTTCCACCAACCCCACCAACCCGTTCACCGCCTATGCATTGCATGAGGGTCTGCCCATGACCATGCTGGCCCACGTCATGAACTGGCGGCTGGCCGAAGACCTCGCCTTCGCTGAATCCCGCGTGCGACCGCAGACCATGGCGGCGGAAGATCTGCTGCATGATATGGGGGCGATCTCCATCTTCTCGACAGATAGCCAAGGCATGGGGCGCCTGGCGGAAAACCAGGCCAAATGCTGGCAACTTGCCGCCGTGATGAAAAAACGGCTTAGCCGTTTGGCCGAGGAGAAAACCGCACGGGCGGATAATGAGCGTATCAAACGCTACATCGCCAAGCTCACCATCAACCCCGCCATCGCGGCGGGAATAGACGCGCATGTGGGCTCCATCCAGCCGGGACGCATGGCTGATCTGGTTTTCTGGCCGCGTGCCAGCTTTGGCATCAAACCGCGTGTGGTGATGAAAAGCGGCTTTATCGCCTGGGCCACATGCGGAGATGCCAATGGCTCCATGATGGATAGCGAGCCCAACCTCCAGCGCCCGATGTGGGGCAGCATGGGGCTTTCGCCCACGCGGCTCGGCGTTACCTTTGTCTCCCAACTCGCCATGGAAGCAGACCGGCAGCGCAAGCTTGGCGTGCAGAAAAAATTCGTGCCCATCTCCAGTACTCGCGCCCTGGGCAAACAACATATGCTACACAATAATGCTTTGCCAAACATTCAGGTAGATAGCGAAACATTCGAGGTCCGCGCGGATGGTGTGCCACTCTCCGGCCCGCCCGCCGCATCCGTGCCGCTAAACCGTAGTTATATGTTGCGTTGACCCAGCTTGCGCTTCGTTTCACGCACCGCAACGGCCGCGCCATCCTCGCGGAACGCCGCGTGCTCTACCCATACGCCATCACCGCGCCCATCAACCGGGCAGGCGCGGCTGAACTCACGCTGCAATCCATCTCCGGCGGTATTTATGGGGGTGAAACCCTAAGCCAGAACGTAGAAGTTTCAGAAGGCGCCCGCGCAAAACTCATCCAGCCCGCCGCCACCACCGTCCGCCGTAAAACCGCTGGCCCGGCCCGGCAAACCATCATGCTGGAAGCTGGCAAAAATGCCAGCCTCACTTATTTCACCCGCCCGCTTATCATGCTGCCCGGTTCCGCTCTTGCGCAGAACTGGAACATCCTCCTAGCCCCCGGCGCGCAAATTCTACTTTTCGACGGCTTTCTCTCACACGCCGAGGGCGCAGACTGGCATTTTTCTTCCCGCCTTACAGCGCGCGCAACCTCAGGCCATTTGCTGGCAACAGAACGCATGGAAGTTCATAAAGCGGACCTCGAGCATTTTACCGCCTATGGAAAATTCTGGTGCTTTGGGCAGCCATTACCATCTTCCCTGCCTGCCCAACCGGAAATTGAAACGGGCATAACCACCCTTGCCAATAATGCCGGCTTCACCATAGCCCTCGCTGCGAAAACCGGTGGCGCATTATGCGCGGCGATGGAGAAGTTTGAAAAGATTCTTTCTCAACCTGGGAAATTTTCAAGGCCGTGAAATTTTTTTCGGTTTCAATTTCAATTTTCATCTTCGTGCCTCGCTAAACCACTGGCCGCAACGTAATCCGCCGCCCCTGCCCCGCCACACTGGCAATGCGCCCGCCCTCGGCGGCACTCAGCATTACCATGTCACCCTCGGCCATTAAATCCGCCGCGTCGGCGAAATAGCCAGGGTTTGCTGCGTCAGCCAGATTATCGTTGCCAGCCTTGTAGTGCCAAAGCGTGAAGCCGTTGGCATAGGCCAGCACCGAAAGATTACGCAGCGTGAAACACATGAAGTCTTCCTTTCTAAATACTTAAGATTACTTAAGGTTGTGTTTATGCATAGGCTTCTATTCGCGATTATGCACTTGACGTACCATGTCGATTTCCGTACAAATTGGCCATGGCATACGATCTCACCAACCCGATCTATAACGACGAAGAAGCGGCCCGGAAGCATTTCGAGGGCATCCGCTGGCCGCATGGTGTGAGTTGCCCGCATTGCGGCACGGTTGACAATTCGGTTGAGATGCAGGGCAAAAGCACCCGCGCGGGCGTGTATAAGTGCCGTGATTGCCGGAAGCCTTTCACCGCGACGGTTGGCACCGTTTACGAGCGTTCAAAAATCCCCATGCACAAGTGGCTTTTGGCCACCCACCTGATTTGCGCCAGCAAGAAGGGTATCAGCGCGCATCAGCTTTTCCGCATGCTGGGCTTTGGCTCCTATCGCACCGCTTGGTTTATGGCTCACCGCATCCGCGAGGCAATGACCGATGTTGCCCCGGCACCGATTGGCGGGGGTGGTGAAGGTGTAGAAATGGACGAGACGTATTTCGGCCCTAAGAACGAGATCGTGAAGCGTACGAAGAAAGGCAAAGCCTCTCATTCATCCAAGCGCTCCGTTGTTGTGCTGGTTGAGCGCAAAGGCAAAACCAAGATGTTTCACGTTGAGCGGGCCGACAAGAAGACCGTTCTGGATATTATCCGCGACCACGTGAAGCCGGAAACGAAGCTCTACACGGATGATAGCGCGTTGTATTGGGAGGCTTCTGCTTTCGTTGCCAATCACAGCGTCGTGAAGCACACGGCTGGTGAGTACGTTCGCGGCATCTCTCACACCAACACCGTCGAGGGCCTATTCGGCGTGTTCAAGCGCGGCATGAAAGGCACCTACCAGCATTGTGGCGAGCAGCATTTGCACCGCTACCTGTCAGAATTTGAGTTCCGGTACAATAACCGGGATAAGCTGGGTTGCGATGATAATGCCCGTACCGAGAAGCTGATTAAAGCCACGGAAGGCAAGCGGTTGACATATCAACAAGTTGGTTCACGGGCTGCATAAGCCAAAAGGAATGAGCCTCAAGGCTTACCGGAAAATGGTGGCTGAGACGCTTGGCGGAAAGTCGGAGGATGAGCCTGAGGGGCAGTTGTGGTTGCCGTTTTGGGATTCAACTAAAGATTGCTGATCGTGGATTAAACCTATAACCCATTGATGCAGAGTCTTTTTCTTGGTGCGAATCGGAAGGGTGGGACATAATGATAACGACTGCGTGATAACCGGGGTTCCCGCCCCAGTTATCACATCCGCAAACGATAGGAGTCGCCAGCGGATTCTACCTTCAAGCAGTGTTGGAATACTCCAACACTGAGTGAGAAAAGTCAAGGCGACTCTTAGGTTTTTAGGAGTTAGCAATGACTGACATGTTAGTAGATGCCATTAATAAACGGCTCGTTTTAGAGATCGATTACCCCCCAGGAAAAAGAGTAATTGAACCTCATGCGCTTGGGATTGGAGCGGACGGACAGATTTTGCTCCGCGCCTTTCAATCATCTGGTGTAAGTGCATCCGGCGAACCAACAGACTGGAAACTACTTCGCGTAGACCGCCTTATCGGGAGTGCGTTTACAGGAACCATTTTTCCTGGTCCGCGCCCTGGTTACAGGCGCGGGGACTCCGCCATGAAACGCGGAATTATCGCTCAGCTATAACCCACCGCATGTGCACGGCCCAGCCTCATAAGCTGGGCCGTTGTTCACGGCGCAATCGGAATAATGTTGAATCATCCCCGCGTTCTTCGCCTTCGGCGGCGTATTCGCCATCTTCCGCACTACCTCATCGCGGAGGCGGTCGGCTTTCTCTTTCGGTATTGTATCCGGCTCAGTGGCAATTCGGTCCATGTGGGGATAATCCCATGGTTTCGATTAGATCCCAGAGCATCCAATCGGGATATCTATATTCTCCGTCCCAAACTTGCTCGGGAGCTGGAAAGGAGAAGGGCTCACCTAAATGATCTTCCCAAATCTCATATCCAGGCAGAGACGAATTCTTAATGAACTTGCAGTCTCGGCTTATAAGCTCTTCGCGAAACTCTTGGACCGTTATAAGCCGGACTGACATTCACATTATTAAGCGGCCTCTCTGACAAGATAGCGCTTATTCCCTAGGGTTAAAGATGGCTCAGGACTCGGAGTCTGTACCGCCTCCGATTCGGTTGCAAGCCATTCTTCAAACGGAAGGACCGACTCCACCGTACAAGATGCCTTAACCTTTTGTTCCACAAGCTCTTTTAATAAAACAGCGACATCATTGTAGGCTTTGCGCGCATCCATGCTTGCTACATATAGGCCGCGCACGTCATTCGAAGTGAAGACATGGTATCCATCAACGTACCGGTATGACACGTCAATGGTCGCGGTATGCGCCCGCATATCATCAATCGACATATCCCTTGTTGCGCTCATGTTTATCTTCTTCCATTTTTGTCAAGACTTTTTTATCTCAGATCATGCAAAATAATGCATAAGATCAGGGTTTTGCAAGAACTGTAGACTACTAACAAGCCGATTCACATCTAAAAACCGTTTATCCGAAACTTTTTGTTGCGGCGCGGTCGAAAATATGACTCACCGAATCGGTTCATACAGCAACCTATCCTGTCAAGAGAATAGTTGCTGCTATGCTAATTTCACCTGCGGACCTACCCCCTGGTATGGCTGGTACGTCAAATGCATAATAGCGCTTCTATTCCTATAGCCCGAACAAAACAAGAACAAAATACATATTCTAAAGGCGAGATCGGATAAAATTCCTATTTTTCACTTCCTATCCTTAAGAGGTTTCACTATGCTTTTGTACTTAAACGATTGATGGTTGTAGCCATGCGGCATGACGACATCTGGCGGGCGATCGATACCCTGGCGGCGGAACGTGGGCTTTCGCCCTCGGCCCTGGCGCGGCAGGCAGGGCTGGACCCCACGAGCTTCAACCCCTCCAAGCGCCGCACTGGCGATGGTAAGATGCGCTGGCCTTCAACCGAAAGCATCGCAAAAATCCTGTCGGTTACAGGCGCCCGGCTGGAGGATTTTTCGGCCCTGGTAAACGGCGCCCGCGCCATACCGGAAGCACGGCTGAAAGCCCGCACGCGCTTGCCGCTTATCGGCATGGCGCAAGCTGGCGCTGAAGGATTTTTTGATGATGGCGGCTACCCTGCGGGGGCCGGCTGGGATGAGGTTGAGCTACCGAGCGTGGCGGATACAAACGCCTACGCACTCAGCATCAATGGCGATTCGATGGAGCCGGTCTACCGCCAGGGCGATACGGTTATCGTCTCCCCCGCTGCTCCCGTCCGCCAGGGGGATCGCGTGGTCTCCCGCGCGAAAAATGGGGCGGTGATGGCCAAGCAGTTGCTCCGCCGCACCGCCGGGCGGATAGAATTGGGGAGCCTTAACCCAGAATTCCCCGATCTACGCTTCCTGGCCAGGGATATTCTGTGGATGCACCGCATCGTCTGGGCCAGCCAGTAATCGCGTCAGTCATCGTCATCGCCCCACCATCCGCCAAAAACAATCGGCGGCGGCGCTACGGTGACCGCAGGAGCATAATAGCCACCACCTCGGCCATAGCCATAGCCGGACGGATAATAGACACAACCACCAAGCCCCGCGGCAGCCAGGGCCAGCACCGTGAAGCGGCGCAAAGTGGCAAATGGCTTAAAATCGGTCATGTTTGTCATTTCCTATTCCTCAGCCGCAAAGGACGGCACAATGCTCATTTGGGAAATGATTTTCGAGTTTTTTACGGTGCCATTGCGGCGCAAAGCCGGCAAAATGTAAAACACTGCAACGCGCCGATGAAAACCCTGTAATACTATCACCTTGTCCGTCCGTGCGACGGCTGCGAAACTGAAGGCATGGACAAAGCCGCTCAACACCTCTCCAAAGCTGACCTCCGCCTGGCCGGGTTGATCGCGCGTATCGGGCCACTTAAACCCAGGAAACGCGAACATTCCGAGCTTTATCACGCCTTGCTGTCCGCCGTCGCGCATCAGCAGCTTCACGCCAACGCGGCGCTGGCCATTCTTGGCCGGCTGAAGGCCGCATGTGGCGACGTTCTTCCAGACCCGCCCACGTTGCTTGCCCTGCCCGACGAAGCGCTGCGCGGCTGCGGCTTCTCAGCCTCCAAAATGGCGGCGATCCGCGATGTGGCGATGAAAGCGGCGGACGGCACCATTCCCACCCGCACCCGCGCTCTGCGGCTTGCGGATGAGGCGCTCATCGAACGCCTAACCTCCATACGCGGTGTCGGCCGCTGGACGGTGGAAATGCTGCTCATCTTCACGCTGGGTCGGCCAGATGTGTTTCCGGTGGATGATTTCGGCGTGCGCGAAGGCTACCGCCTGCTGCACGGCCTGGAAGCACAGCCGAAACCCAAAGCCTTCGCCAAAATCGGCCAGGCTTATGCGCCCTACCGCACGCTGGCCGCGCTTTATCTCTGGCGCGCGGCCGATGAAATGAAAAAGCCCGGCAAATCGCTCAGTAAGGCTTGATAAGGACGAAGCCTAGGGCAGATGCTTGGCGATGTAAGGCGGCAGCCAGAAGCTCGCAACATGCACGCGCGGGCTCCAATATTCACTCTGGGCGATGATATCGCCCGCTGCCTCGGCGCGCCTGGTAATCTCCTCGGCGCTCACCTCGGTCTGCGCCGGGTTCTTGCCGGCCCAGCCCAGCGTCATGTAACCGCCCACATAGGTCGGCACCGCCGCGATATAGGCCGAGACAAACGGGAAGAACTTCTTGCGCCGCACGGAGGTTTCATACAGCTCATCCGCCTGCATGAAGGGCACGCCGCACTGGTTCACGATCAGCCCGTCATCGCGCAGAATACGCGCCGCGTTCTCGTAAAAATCATCGGTGAACAAAACTTCTCCCACGCCGATCGGGTCGGTGGAATCCACGATGATCACATCGAAGGAACCCGTTGGCGCCTTCTTCACGAAATCGATGCCGTCACCCACGATCACTTCCGCGCGCGGGTTGGCCCAGGAATCGCCGCCAATGCCGGGCAGAAATTCCTTGGAGAGGCGGATCACCTCGCCGTCGATTTCCGCCATCACCGCGCGCTCAACGCTCTTATGCATCAACACATGCTTCAGCACGCCGCCATCGCCAGCGCCTATAATCAGCACGTCCCTGGCGTTGCCATGCGCCAGCAACGGCACATGGGTAAGCATTTCCTGATACACGAACTCATCGCGCTCAGTTATCTGGATCACGCCATCCAGCGTCAGCACCCGGCCATGGCTGCTGGTTTCAAAAACACCAATATCCTGAAAATCACTTTTTACACGCGCTAGCTCACGCGTTGTTTTAAAGCGCTGGCCCCAGTCAGGGTAAAGCGTCTCGTTCAACCAGGTCTCGGCCATGGTGCACACCTTTTATATCGAGCCGATGCCAGAAGATCGCGTATGCTTTCTTCCCGCATGAGCCAGATGAATACGTTACAGAAACGGAAAAAAACCCGGCGGCAGCGCCGCCTGGGCGTTAAGCGATCAAGCCGCGCTTGTGCTCATTAACCTGAATGTGGCTGGGGCTGAACGCTTCCTTCAGAAAGGGAATCAGCTTGTACGGGTCGCAACAGCCGCACATGAATACATCAAGTGCCGCGAATCCCCGCTCCGGCCAGCTATGAATGGAGATATGGCTTTCCGCCAGCACCACCACGCCAGAAACGCCACCATTCGGTTCAAAATGATGGAAATGATGATGCAGAATCGTCGCCCCGGCAGCACGCGCGCCATCGCACAGCGTCTGGTCGATCAATTGCGGGCTATCGAGATTGGATGCACCCCACAGATCAATGATCAGGTGCATTCCGGCGTATTTCACGCCATCCTTCTCGACATAGTAGTCCTTCTGCGGCTCCGGGGAGACCATGGAAATCGTCTGGTTTTCGCTCGGAGACTCCGAGACCATCCCCAGTCGGGCAAGTGCGTTCATTGCGAACCCCCAAACTAGTAGACAGCCTGTAGAACATGGCACCGCGCCATGCCCCCCTGGGCCAGTGGGGGCGGCTTATGAGGCCATCCCCCCCCCGATGCAAGTTATATTTTGGCTTTGGCCCTGAAAAAATTTCCGCCCCGCCCCACGAAGAGGAAATAAGGCTTTTTCATGACAGGATAAGGAAGAAACAAAACCTTCAGCGCCTACTCCGCCGCCGCCTGATACGCCTCCAGCGGCGCGCAGGAGCATACGAGGTTGCGGTCCCCGTACACATTATCCACCCGCTTCACCGGCGGCCAGTATTTCTGCGCCGCGACATATGGCAGCGGAAAGGCCGCCACCTGCCGGGAATAAGCATGCTTCCACTCCTCACTCATTGCCTCGGCGGCGGTGTGCGGCGCATTCTTCAGCGGGTTGTCGTCCTTTGGCCACACACCTCTCGCCACCAGTGAAATCTCCGCCGCAATAGCCAGCATGGCGTCGCAAAACCGGTCTATCTCCGCCTTATCCTCACTCTCCGTCGGCTCAATCATCAGCGTGCCGGCAACAGGCCAGGACATTGTGGGCGCGTGGAACCCGTAATCGGCCAGGCGCTTGGCGATATCCTCCACCTGCACGCCGGAACTGGCGGCAAAGCCACGGCAATCGACGATACATTCATGCGCCACCCTGCCCTGCTCGCCCCGATACAAGATGGGGTAAGCCCCCTCCAGCCGTTTGGCGATGTAATTGGCATTCAGAATTGCCACTTTCGTCGCACGTGTAATGCCCTCCGGCCCCATCGCGCGAATATACGCATAGGGAATCGGCAAAATCAGCGCCGAGCCGAACGGCGCCGCCGAAACCGGGCCAAACCCCGTCTCCGGCCCGGCATCCGCCCGCAGCGGGTGGGTGGGCAGATGCGGCGCCAGATGCGCCGCCACGCCAATCGGCCCCACGCCCGGCCCGCCACCGCCATGGGGAATGCAAAAGGTCTTGTGCAGGTTCAAATGGCAAACATCCGCGCCAATATTGGCCGGGCTGGTCAGCCCCACCTGTGCGTTCATGTTCGCGCCATCCATATAAACCTGCCCGCCCGCCGCATGCACGGCCTGGCAGATATCGCGGATCGCCACCTCAAACACTCCGTGCGTGCTGGGGTAGGTAATCATCAAGGCCGACAGCAGCGCGCCATGTTCCTCGATCTTCTTGTGCAGGTCTGCCACATCCACGTTGCCGTTGCGGTCGCACGCCACCACCATAATCTTATACCCCGCCATGGCGGCGGAGGCCGGGTTGGTGCCATGGGCGGAGGCTGGGATGAGACAGATGTTCCGCGCCCCCTGCCCCCGCGCTTCATGGTAAGCGCGAATCGCCAGCAGCCCGGCATATTCGCCCTGCGCGCCGGAATTCGGCTGAAGCGAAACCGCCGCGAAGCCGGTAACCTCGCATAGCAGCGCCGCCAGCTCATCGATCAACGCCTTGAAGCCTTGTGTCTGCTCCGGCGGCGCGAAAGGATGAATATTGGCGAATTCCGGCCAGGAAACCGCCGCCATCTCCACGGCGGCGTTGAGCTTCATTGTGCAGGAACCAAGTGGAATCATGGATCGGTTGAGCGCTACATCCTTGTCCTCAAGCCGCTTCATGTAACGCAGCATCAGATGCTCGGAATGATGCGCGCTGAAAACTTCCTCGGCGCAGAATCCGCTCTGGCGGGTCAGCGGCGTGGGAATCGAAACCTGCGCCCCAGCCAGATTCACCCCGAACAGCCCTGCCAAAGCCTCCAGATCGGGCCGTGTTACACTCTCATCCAGCGCGATACCGATGCCCGTCGCATCGATCCGGCGCAGATTGAACCCGGCCGCCTCGGCGTCCTGGATTAGCGCATCCGCGCGCGCGCCAGCCTCTATGGCCAGCGTGTCGAAGAACGCATCGTGGCGCAGGCTAAACCCGGCCTTGCGCGCTGCCTCAGCCAGCAGCCTTGCCTGCAAATTCACCCGGCGGGCAATATTCTTCAGCCCCTCCGGCCCGTGCCAGACGGCGTAGAACCCGGCCATAACCGCCAGCAGCACCTGCGCGGTGCAGATGTTACTGGTCGCTTGCTCGCGCCTAATGTGCTGTTC
Organism: Rhodospirillales bacterium; assembly: GCA_018971565.1. Lineage (GTDB taxonomy): Bacteria > Pseudomonadota > Alphaproteobacteria > Acetobacterales > Acetobacteraceae > Acidocella. The sequence continues at coordinate 21,340 of JAGXAO010000004.1, read as the reverse complement.
GCGCGTCTGCAACGCCAGGCGCATGGCGGGCCGCCCGGCGGCATCCACGGAAACACCCACCAGGCGCCCTGGCATGGCCCGTTTGAACGCATCCTTGGTGGCGAAAAACCCGGCATGCGGGCCGCCAAAGCCCATCGGCACGCCAAAGCGCTGGGCGGAGCCCACGGCAATGTCAGCGCCCATCTCACCCGGCGGCGTCAGCAGCGTCAGCGCCAGCAAATCGGCGCACACGACGCTCATCGCCCCAGCGGCCTTCCCCGCCGCGATCTCGGCGGAAAGGTCCCGCACCGCCCCGGTGGAGCCTGGGTAATTCAGCACGAGCGCGAAGGGTTTCGCGGCTTCAATCCCCGCCGCATCACCGGGCGCGAAATCCACAATCTCCCAACCCAGCGGCCAGGCGCGGGTGGCAATCACGGCGCGGGTCTGCGGGTGCACATCCCTGGCGATGGCAATGATTTTGCTGCCCGCCTTTTGCATGGCAAAGGCCATGGCCACAGCTTCCGCTGCCGCCGTCGCCTCATCCAGCAGCGAGGCATTGGCAATCTCCATGCCGGTGAGCGAGGCAATCATGGTCTGGAAGTTCAGAATAGCTTCCAGCCGCCCTTGGCTAATCTCCGCCTGATACGGCGTATAGGCCGTGTACCAGCCTGGATTCTCCAGAATATTTCGCTGGATAACCGGCGGGGTGACGGTGCCGTGATACCCCAGCCCGATGAGCGATTTCTTCACCACATTGCGGCTGGCGAGGCCCCGCAACCGGGCAAGCACCGCCGCCTCGTCCTCTGCCTCCGGCAGGGCCAAGGCCGCATTGGTGCGGATGCTCTCGGGAATGGTCTCTGCAATCAGCCCATCCAGCCCCGGCGCGCCAACCACATTCAGCATCGCCTCGATCTGCGCCTCGCCCGGCCCGATATGGCGGGCGACGAAACCTTCCCGCTGCTCAAGTGCCGCGAGCTCACTTAATATGTTCACGCCAGAGACCCCAGAAATTCGTCATAGCCCGCGCGGTCCATCAACTCAGCAAGCGAAGCCGGATCTTGCAGGCGCAGCTTGAAGAACCAGCCATCCGCCTCGGCTTCGGCATTCACCTTGGCCGGCTCATCCACAATGGACTGGTTAACCTCCGCCACCGTGCCGGACAGCGGGGCATACACGTCAGACGCCGCCTTAACACTTTCCACCACCGCGCAGGCCTCGCCCTTGGCAACGCTGCGGCCCGGCTCTGGCAGTTCCACGAACACAATATCTCCCAGCGCCGATTGCGCGTGGTCGGTGATGCCGATTGTCACCAGCCCATCCGCCTGCACCGCCACCCATTCATGGTCCTTGGAATAAAAAATCTGCGACATGAGAAGCTTACCTTTCAGCGGACGTAATTATGAGGAACGAAGGGCAACGCCGAGACTGTTCCGGCCAACGGCTTATCCCGCACCATAAGGTCCAGCACCGTGCCCGTCTGTGCGCAGTCAGCCCGCACATAGCCTAATGCGATGGGCGCGTTTAACGTGGGAGAGAACACGCCGGAAGTCACCCGGCCAACCGCCCCGCCGCCCGGCAAGCGAATTTCAGCTCCCGTGCGGGCAGGTGCCCGGCCTTCCAGCCTTATGCCCACCAGCTTTTCCGCCGTGCTTTCGGCCAGCGCTCGGTTCACCGCCGCCGCGCCCAGAAAGTGCCCATCCTCCAACCGCTTTTTAGAGAGCGCGAAGCCCAGCCCGGCGGCCACGGGGTTGGTGCCCTCGTCAATATCATTGCCATAGAGGCAGAGCCCGGCTTCCAGCCGCAGCGAATCGCGCGCGCCCAGCCCGGCAGGGGTGGCGCCACGGGCCAGCAGCAGCTCGGCCAGGGCCTCGCCATCAAAACCCGCACAGCCGATCTCGAACCCATCCTCGCCGGTATAGCCCGAACGGGTGACAATGCAGTCAATGCCGTCAATCCGCACCAGGGAAGCGTCCATGAACTTCAACATGGCCGCTTCGGGCAGAATTTCCACGGCTTTCGGGCCCTGCAAAGCCAACAACGCGCGGTCGAACCGCGTCGTCACATCCACACCGTGACCACGCATATGCGCCACATCCGCCGCTTTGCGGCTGGCATTCAGCACCACCTGAACATGTGAGCCAAGATTAGCCACCATCAGGTCATCCAGTATGCCGCCCGCCTCGTTCAGCAGCAGCGTATAACGCTGGCAGCCAGGCTTCAGCCCGGCAATATCCCCCGGCACCAGGCGGGAGAAAGCCTGGATCTCGGCGATCTCCGCCTGCCCCATATGGGAGACATCAAACAAGGCGGCACCCGTGCGGCACGCATTATGCTCGGCCATGATGCCCTGATACTGCAACGGCATCTCATAGCCCGCGAATTCCACCATGCGCGCGCCCAGGCGGCGGTGCAAAGCATCCAATGGTGTTGTGGCCATGAAAATCCCCTGTCCGTCAGTCCACCCGGCCATAACTTGCCGGAAAAGCTGACCCCCCTCTGTCTTGTGACCTGAGAGATTCGGGCTTTCTCAAACCCTTGACCCCGTCGGTGCGGCGGGTTTCCGCCGGCTTTCCAGAGTGCCATGCAGCGATCCGCAGCCCTTTTGCCTGAGCGGTTCCGGGGGCCGGTTGCGCCTTCGGCGGCAGGGCTCCGTTGCCCCGCTCTCTCCTGCGTCCGCATATGGACAGCCCCCTTTTGCCCCAGGGCTCAAAATTTGCAAAGCTGTTTCTAACGCGACACTGGAAAAACAAACCGAGGCCCCTGATGAGTGAAAACACCGTACCGGCCGCCGCCCTCGTAGTAGAGGATATCCATAAATCCTTCGGAACGGTGGAGGTGCTTAAAGGCGTCTCCGTAACCGCGCGAGACCAGGACGTGATCGCCATCCTCGGCTCATCCGGCTCTGGCAAAAGCACATTCCTGCGTTGTATCAACATGCTGGAAATGCCGGACAGGGGCACGGTCTCGATCAAGGGCGAGACCATCGCGCTGCGGGAGGGCAAAAACGGCCGCGCCTGCGCCAACCCCCAGCAGCTTGAACGCCTGCGCTCCCGGCTTTCCATGGTGTTCCAGCAATTCAACCTCTGGGGCCACATGACCGTGCTTCAGAACGTGATGGAAGCGCCCGTGCATGTGCTGAAGCAGGACAAAAAAACCGCCCGCGGCAAGGCTGAAGCAATGCTGGAAAAAGTGGGGCTTGCCGCCAAGCTTGATGCCTTTCCCGCTCAGCTTTCCGGCGGGCAACAGCAGCGCGTGGCCATAGCCCGCGCCCTGGCGATGGAGCCCGAAGTGCTGCTGTTCGACGAACCAACCTCCGCCCTGGACCCCGAGCTGGTGGGCGAGGTGCTGAAAGTAATGCGCCAACTTGCACAGGAAGGCCGCACCATGCTCGTCGTAACCCACGAAATGGGCTTTGCCCGCGAAGTGGCGAGCCGCGTGATGTTTCTGCACAAGGGCCAGACCGAGGAGGAAGGCGCGCCGCACGAGATGTTCACGACCCCGAAAACGGAACGCTTTCAGCAATTTCTGTCGAGCACATTGAAACACTGACGGGCGGGATTGCGCTGGGCAGTCCCCCGCCCCAGATATAGCCTAATTCGAAAATTGGATTGCTTTTTAGATGCTTCCCGCCAGCCAGTTCAGCGATACACTTACCCCGAACCAGGTGCTGCTGGTTGAAGACGAGCCCATTATTCGTATGATGCTGGCGGAAGAACTTCGCGCCGTTGGGCTGAAAGTGGTGGAGGCGAGCAATGCCGATGAAGCGTGGTCGTTTCTTCAGGCGGGCGGCAAGCCAGACCTCATCGTCACGGATATCACCATGCCTGGCTCCATGAATGGCACGGAGCTGATGACCCGTGTGATCCAGACATATCCCTACATCAAACGCATCATCACTTCCGCCAACCCCGGGCCACGGAATATTCTGGAACTGGGCCGCTTTCTGCCGAAGCCCTACCGGCTGGAGGCCGCGGCGAAAATGGCGCTCGACATGTTGAGGTTGAACCAGGCATGAGCGAAACAATACGCGTGCTGCTGGTTGATCCGGATGTCCTCATCCGTCATCCCGTTGCTGAATATCTGCGTGGATGCGGATACAGCGTGGCGGAAGGCGCCAATCTGGAGGAAGCGCGAAAGCTGATTTCTGACGGACTTGCCGTGGATATCTTGTTTTCCCGTGGGCAGATCGGGTTCGAGCTGGCGCAATGGGCGCGCGCGGAGCATCCGAATATCGAGGTGGTGCTCTGCGGCTCTGTCGCGAAGGTGGCTGCGAAGGCCAGCGCGCTGTGCGAGGAAGGGCCGGAAGATGAGCCGCCCTTTGATCACCAATTCCTTCTCGCCCAAATTAAACAGCTGGTGGCACGCCGCGAAGCAGCCGGATGACGAACCGTTGATAAACCACGGCGCCGGTTCCTATGTAGGGATAAATCGAAGATATCCACGACGCAGGAACCAGCATGGCGGACGATCCGTATAAAGTTTTGGGTGTGAAGAAGGCGGCGAGTGCGGAGGATATCCGCTCTGCCTACCGCAAACTCGCAAAAAAGCACCATCCGGACCTCAACCCCGGCAACAAGCAGGCGGAAGAGGCGTTCAAGGCCATTTCCAGCGCTTATGACCTGCTGGGCGACACTGAGAAGCGCGCGAAATTTGACCGTGGCGAGCTTGACGCCTCAGGCGCCGAACGTCCGCAGGCACAAGGCTGGCGGCAATATGCCGAGGCCGGGCCGGGCGGGCGTCACGGCCATTCAACTGGCGGCGCAGATTTCGAGGATCTGTTTTCGAACATCTTTAACCAGCGCCCGCGTGGCCCAGCCAAGGGGCACGACCGCCAATACAGCCTTGAGGTTGGATTTCTGGAGGCGGTGAAGGGTGCTACCCGGCGCTTAACCCTGCCGGATGGCGGTATGCTGGATGTGAAGATACCCCCCGGCACTGAGGAGGGCCATACTCTGCGCCTGCGCGGCAAGGGCGATGCCGGCATAAATGGCGGCCAGGCCGGTGACGCGCTGATAGAGCTGCATGTGACGGCGCATAAATTCTACCGCCGCGTGGGCCGCAACATCCATATGGAAGTGCCGGTTTCGCTGAAGGAAGCCGTGCTGGGCGCCAAAATCACCATTCCCACCCCGGCGGGCGATGTGGCCATGACCATACGCCCCGGCACCGAAACCGGCACTGAAATGCGGCTGCGCGGGCGTGGCGTGCCGGCGCACGACAAACACGCGGCGGGCGATCTGCACGTGAAACTGAGCGTAGTGGTGGGCCCTGCTGATGAAGCGCTGAAAACATTTCTGGAGGGTTGGGAGCAGCCAGATTTCAACCCGCGTAAGGGGCTGACATAATCACGCACACCGCAGCTCGGCTTAAAACCCGCCCTGTCAGCGTAAAAAATTCTGGCCGCGCCTCAACGGCCCATTTATGCAACAGCCCCTTATACCGAGAAATATTTTGCGTGGCTGTTCAGCACCACAATCGCGCTTGTGCTTTGCTCGGGGTGGAGCTGATATTCGTCCGATAGCGAAAGCCCGATCCGCTCCGCGCCCAAAAGTTTCAGGATCTGCGCCTGATCCTCCAGTTTCGGGCAAGCCGGATAGCCGAAGGAATAACGGCTGCCGCGATAACCCTGGGAGAGCATTTTCTCCATGTCCCGGTCGTCCTCCGCCGCGAAGCCAAGCTCGGCACGGATGCGCTTATGGGTGTATTCGGCCAGCGCCTCGGCCATTTCAACCGAGATGCCGTGCAGATAAAGATAATCCTGGTAGCGGTTAGCCTCGAACCATTCCCGCGCCACCTCGGAGGCTTTCTGCCCCATGGTCACGGCCTGCAAGCCGATCACACCGCGCCCGTCATCGATATCGGGGAAGAAATCCGCGATGCACTCACCATCCTGCCTGGGCTGGCGCGGCAAGGTGAAGCGGGCAACCTCACTGGTTCCAGCTTCATCGAACAGAACCAGATCATTCCCCTGCCCGGCCGCCTTCCAATAGCCATAGGCCGCTTGCGGGTGCAGAATCTCGTCCTTCTCGCAAAGATCGAGCATACGCTTCATCACCGGGCGCAGTTCCTGCCTTGCCCAGCCCATGAATTCCTCCAGGCTCTTGCCCTGCTTGCGAAAACCCCACTGGAACTGAAAGAGCGAACGCTCGTTCAGGAACGGCACCACCGCCTTGGGTGCTGCTTCCAGAACCTTGGCACCCCAGAAGGGCGGGGTGATTTCGGCCTCGCTTGTATTCAGGCGGCGGCGGCGGGCTTGCACTTCCTTCACATCCACCGGGGCAAAGGCTTTCTCATCCGCCTGCCCCAAAACCCGCTTGGTATTGCGGGATTTACCCACGCGCTTGGCCTGGATGGCGGCAAGGTATTCGTCAAAACCATTGCCAGTGACCTTGTCCATCAAATGCAGGCCGTCGAACGCATCACGCGCATAAGCCACGCGGCCGGAGGCATAGGAGGCGACACAATCATCCTCGACATAGTTGCGGGTAAGCGCGGCACCGCCCAGCATCACCGGAATCTCCAGCCCCTGGCGGGATAGCTCCTCAAGATTCTCCCGCATCACCACAGTGGATTTCACCAAGAGGCCGGACATGCCGATGGCATGGGCCTTATGCTCTTTCGCCGCCGCCACCATCTCCGCCAGCGGCACCTTGATGCCGAGATTGATGACCTTGTAGCCGTTATTGGTGAGAATGATGTCGACAAGGTTCTTGCCGATATCATGCACATCGCCCTTCACGGTGGCGAGGACGATGATGCCTTTTTCCTCGCCCTCAACCCGCTCCATCATCGGTTCCAGGTAGGCCACGGCAGCCTTCATGGTCTCGGCGGATTGCAGCACGAAGGGCAACTGCATTTTGCCAGCGCCGAACAGCTCGCCCACCACCTTCATGCCGTCCAGCAGGATGTTGTTGATGATCTCGAGCGGCGTATGGGTTTTCAGCGCTTCGTCCAGCTCATCACTCAGCCCCTTGCGGTCGCCATCAACAATCCGGTCCTTCAGCCTTCCCTCCACGGTCTCGGCGCGTTTCTTCTTGGTGGCGTCCACAGCTTTGCGGTCGGCGAAGATTTCGAGAAGTTTTTGCAGCGGGTCGTAGCCTTCCTCGCGGCGGTCGAAGATCAGGTCTTCGCATACCTTCACCTCTGCCGGGTCAATAAGATGCAGCGGCCGGATTTTCGACACATGCACGATGGCGCCGGTCATGCCGGCTTTCACCGCATGGTCCAGGAACACGGAGTTCAGCACCGCGCGCGCGGCGGGGTTGAGGCCGAAGGAGATGTTGGAGAGGCCAAGGATGATCTGAATGTCCGGGAATTTTTCCCGGATCATCTTGATGCCTTCCAGCGTCCAGAGGCCGAGCTTGCGGTCATCCTCATTGCCGGTGGCGATGGTGAAGGTCAGCGGGTCGATCAGCAGGTCGCTCTGCGGCAGGCCATATTTATTGCAGGCGAATTCCACCAGCCGCGTGGCGATACGCAGCTTGTCCTCCGGCTCCTTCGCCATACCGACTTCATCGATAGTGAGCGCGATCACCGCCGCGCCGAATTTCCTGGACAGGATCAGACGATCCGTGGCGTGGCCCTCGCCATCCTCGAAATTGATCGAGTTGATGATTGGCTTGCCGCCATGCAGCTTCAGCGCCGCTTCGATCACCGGGGTTTCGGTGGAATCGATCACCAGAGGCGCGTTGACGGAGGAGGTGAAGCGGGTGATGACCTGGTTCATCTCGGCGGTTTCGTTACGGCCGACGAAAGCGGTGCAGATATCCAGCGCGTTGGAGGCTTCGGCCACCTGCTCGCGGCCCATCGCCACGCAACCATCCCAATCGCCCGCCTCCTGCAACTCCCGCCATTTTTTCGAGCCGTTGGCGTTGCAGCGCTCGCCGATGGAGAAATAGCTGTTCTCCTGACGCAGCGGCACGGCGCCATAGAGGCTGGCGACGGACGGCACCCAGAAGAATTTGCGCGCAACGGGCGCCGGGCGCGGGTTACCGAGCTTCTTCAGCATGCCATCCAGCGCCTGGATATGCGGGATAGAGGTGCCGCAGCAGCCGCCGATGAGGTTCACCCCATCCTCCACCACGAAGCGTTCTACCCAGCTTGCCATCTCAACGCCGCCAAGCGGGTAATGGGTGGCGCCATCCACCAGCTCCGGCAACCCGGCATTGGGCTGCACGGAAATCTTGCCCGGCCAGTTCTGGGAGAGATAGCGGACATGCTCGGCCATTTCCTGCGGGCCGGTGGCGCAGTTCAGGCCCATCAAGGGCACGTCCAGCGCGTTGATAACGGTGGCGGCGGCGGCAATGTCCGACCCCACCAGCAGCGTGCCGGTGGTTTCCACCGTAACCTGCACGAAGATGGGAATGCCGGACCCAGCCTGGGCGATGGCGCGCTTGGCCCCATTCACCGCGGCTTTAATCTGCAGCGTGTCCTGGCAGGTTTCGATGAGAATCGCATCCACACCGCCGGCCAGCAGTCCCTGGGATTGCAGAAACAGCGCTTCCTCCAACGGGTCGTAGGCAACATTGCCGAGGCTGGGCAGCTTGGTGCCCGGCCCGATGGAGCCCACCACCCAGCGATGCCTGCCGTCCGCGAAGCTCTCGGCGGCTTCCCGGGCCAGCTCACCCGCGATTTTGTTGATCTCAAAGGCGCGGTCTGTCAGCTCGAACTCGCCCAGCGTGATGGGCGAACCGCCGAAACTGTTGGTCTGCACCATGTCCGACCCGGCTTCGAAATAGCCGCGATGGATTTCCCGCACGAGGTCCGGCCGGGAGAGGTTCAGCACTTCCGTGCAGTTTTCCTTGTCCCAGTAGTCTTTTTCGATATCAAGCGTCAGCGCCTGGACGCGCGAGCCCATGCCGCCATCGCAGAGCAGGACGTTACGGGAAAGGGCCTCAAGCAGGTGTGGACGGTTTGACATGCTTGCCAAATAGCCTCCCCCATCCCCATTTCCAATACATGGAAAAAGATAGCCGTATTCCCGTTTATATAGGTGGTACACCCAGCCCGGATGACGCGGTGCTGGTGGAAGGCGCCCATGCAATGCCTGAATTAGGCCATGCCGTGCGCTTTCATGCCCCAAAATTCGGCCATCAGCCCGGCTGCTTCTGTTGCGCGGCCCGCGGCCCGGCCGCCAACGCCTTTTCTGCCCTGTACCGGGACCGCGCCACCGGCGCCGCCCCTTATTTCAACCGGGTGGTTGTGCTGGCCTCCTTGCCGGGCGAGGCGGATATTAAAGCCGCGCTCGACCAGGACGCCGTTACCAAGGCCCGGTTCCGGCTTGGTTAATGATAGGCAAACCCGCCGAATAGCCACACGATCAGCAGCACGATGATGACAAGCCCGAGCACGCCGCCGGAGCCATATCCGCCATAGCTGCGATGCGCGTAATAACCGCCACCACCGCCAAACAGCAAAATAAGTATGAGAATAAGAAGGATCAGGCCCATTTTGTTCGTCTCCAGTTGAAGCTAGGGCTAATGTGGGGGCGCCACGGGGCGGCGCGGATTATCGGTTCATGAAACAATCGAAAGGCCCAAAATGCTGGGCAGCCCCGCCTTGGGTGAATTGTTCCAGGCCGCAACCAAGGCTATGACCTGTAAGGGAACCTGTTGCCACTGGGAGAGAAAGTATGGCCGAGGCTTTCGATGTCATCGTGATCGGGTCCGGGCCGGGCGGTTATGTCTGCGCCATCCGCGCCGCACAGCTCGGCTTCAAGGTCGCCTGCGTTGAAAAACGCGCAACCCTGGGCGGCACCTGCCTGAATATCGGCTGCATCCCTTCCAAGGCGCTGCTGCAATCCTCCGAGAATTTTCACGAAGCCGCGCACAGCTTCAAAGACCACGGCATCGAGATCGGCGAGATCAAACTGGACCTTGCCCGGATGCAGGCCCGCAAAGGCGAAGTGGTAACCGCCAACACCAAGGGCGTGGAATTCCTGTTCAAAAAAAACAAGATCACCTGGATCAAAGGTGTCGCCAGCTTCACCGGCGCAAACGAGATCGAAGTGGCGGGGGTGGCCTACACCGCCCGCCATATCGTCGTCGCCACCGGCTCCGATTCAGCGTCGTTGCAGGGCGTTGAAGTGGATGAGGCGCGCATCGTCACCTCCACCGGCGCGCTGGAGCTGGGCAAGGTGCCCGGCCATCTGGTCGTCATCGGCGGCGGTGTAATCGGGCTGGAGCTGGGCTCCGTGTGGCGCCGCCTGGGGGCAGAGGTCACCGTGGTCGAGTTTCTGGACAAGATCACCCCGACCATGGACTCGGAAATTTCCAAGAGCTTCCAGCAGATTCTCACCAAGCAGGGCTTCAGGTTCAAACTCGGCCACAAGGTCACCTCCGCCAGAATTGAGGGCGAGACGGTGAACCTGACGGTTGAGCCAGCCAAAGGCGGCGAGGCCCAGAGCATCACCGCCGACATGGTTCTGCTCGCCATCGGCCGCTACGCCTATACCGCTGGGTTGAACCTGGCCGCCGCGGGGGTTGAGACCGATGAGCGCGGGCGGGTGAAGATCGATAACCATTTCCAGACCAATGTGCCAGGCGTGTACGCCATTGGCGACGTGGTGGCGGGGCCGATGCTGGCGCACAAGGCCGAGGATGAAGGCGTGGCCCTGGCCGAGATTCTGGCTGGCCAGCACGGCCATGTGAATTATGGCGCCATTCCCAGCGTGGTTTACACCTGGCCGGAAGTAGCCGCCGTGGGCCAGACCGAGGATGAACTGAAAGCTGCCGGCGTGGCCTATAAAGTTGGCAAATTCCCTTTCATGGCCAATGGCCGCGCCCGCGCCATGGGCAGCACGGACGGCTTTGTGAAGCTGCTCTCGGACAAAACCAACGACAAGCTGCTCGGCGCGCATATCATCGGCCCGGATGCCGGGGCGCTGATCGCCGAATGCGTGACGGCGATTGAATTCGGCGCCTCCGCCGAAGATGTGGCGCGCATCTGCCACGCTCACCCCACGCTCAGCGAGGCCGTGAAGGAAGCCGCCCTGGCGGCGGACGGCCGGGCGGTACACATCTGATGATCCGCCTCGGTGTCAACATCGATCACGTCGCCACGTTGCGCAACGCGCGCGGCGGCAACCACCCAGACCCGCTGACCGTGGCCAAATCTCTCGTCGGCTCGGGCATGGATGGCATCACCATCCATCTGCGCGAGGACCGCCGCCATATCCGTGATGCCGATGCCGAGGCGATCTGCGCCTGGGCGGGCAAGCCGGTGAATTTCGAAATGGCGGCAACAACCGAAATGGTCGCCATCGCCACCCGGCTGAAGCCGCATGGCTGCTGCATCGTGCCCGAGCGCCGGGCCGAGATCACCACCGAGGGCGGGCTGGATGTGGCCAATCACCGCGAAAGCCTGCGCCCGGCCATCGCCCGGCTGAAGGATGCGGGCATCCGCGTTTCGTTGTTCGTGGACCCGGAGCCGGACCAGATTCACGCCGCCGCTGAGGTGGGCGCGCAGGTGGTGGAACTGCACACCGGCGCCTATGCCAACGGCAAGCTGGGTGAATTGGAGCGGCTGACCGAAGGCGCGAGACTGGCCGAAAGCGTGGGGCTGGAATGCCATGCCGGGCATGGGCTTACCTTTGCCAACGTAACGCCCATCGCGGCACTGCCGGAGGTGGCAGAGCTGAATATCGGCCATTATCTCATCGGCGAGGCGCTGCTCATCGGCCTGCCCTCCGCCATCGCCGAGATGAAGCGGCTGATGATCGAAGCCCGAACGCGTTGAAGTTTTTAAATTAATTTTTCTTTAGAAAATGCCGCATCCCTCCTGGGAGCGGCATTTTCTTTGGTGCTTCCCGCTTTGCAATTTGGCAACTTCAACAACACATGAGTTTTATGTTCAGAACTCGTGAGATCGTCGCTGGAGATATTGGCGGCACGAATGCACGCTTTTGCCTCGCGGAGCTGGATGGCGAAAAAATCGTCTCGCTAAGCAAAGCCGTGAAGATCAAGACCGAGGAGCACGACAGTTTTGTTGGCGCCTGGGCGGCGTTCGAGGCTGAACTAGGCCGTAAAGCACCTCAAGAGGCTGCCATCGCCATTGCCGGCCCCGTGCATGGCGATGTGCTTAAATTGACGAATAACCCCTGGGTTATCCGCCCCGCCGCGCTGAAAGAAGAATTGAGGCTGAATACGCTTCGCTTCGTGAACGATTTCGCCGCCGTGGGCCATGCGCTTTCCCAACTCCACCCCTGCGACTACCAGCACCTGGCCGGGCCGCAGAAAGATCTGCCCGCAAATGGGGTGATTACCGTGCTTGGCCCCGGCACCGGGCTGGGCGTGGCGCATGTGTTGCGCCGGAATGGCCGGGCGCATGTTATAGAAGGCGAAGGCGGGCATGCCGGTTTCGCGCCCCTGGACGAATTCGAGGACGCGCTGCTCCTGCGTTTGCGTGCCAGGCATGGGCGTGTCTCAGTGGAGCGGGTGGTCTCTGGCCCCGCCATATTGGAAATTTACGCCGCCTTTGCGGCTTTGCAGAATATACCGCCGCTTTACACCAAAGATACCGCTGTGTGGCAGGCCGGAATTTCCGGCACAGACCCCCTGGCCGCCGTCGCCATACAGCGTTTCTGTCTGGCATTGGGCGCTGTCGCGGGCGATTATGCATTGATCCATGGGGCAGAGGCCGTGGTTATTGCGGGCGGTATCGCCCCCCGGTTGGCGGCGCTTTTGCCAAAAACCGGCTTTGCCCAGCGCTTCAGCGCAAAAGGCCGCTTCGAGGCATTTTTGAAGAACGTGCCCGTGAAGCTGATCATCCACCCGGACCCCGGCTTACTGGGAGCAGCCGTTGTTGCAACTTCCACAACAGGTTGATCAAAATGATGTGATTACCCCAATTGGTTGTTTTTTTAATATCATCCATGCTATTCTATCACGCTTAATGTGAGAGAACTCATTTTTTATACATGGGGAAGCATCGGTCATGGATATCGGTAGCGGCGAAATAAACCCCGCATTTGCGCAATGGATGCAAAGCCCTGGCTTTCTTGTTCGTCGCCTGAACCAGATTTACCTGGCCCTGTTTGCAGAGGAAGCCGCCGGGTTTGAGATCACCCCGGCGCAGCACAGCGTGCTGGGCGCCATCGCCCGGCATGGTGGGCGAGACCAATCCGCTATCGCGGAAGAAATCGGCCTGGACCGCGCCACCCTGGCCAGCGTGGCGGCACGGCTGGAAGCAGCGGGGCTGATCCGCCGCTCCATCGGCCGCGCGGACCAGCGGCAGAAGCTGATGGATCTGACCCCCAGAGGCAAAACAATCGTGGCAAAAATGCAGAAGCAAGCTTCCCGTGCCGACAAGCGCGCAATGGCCCCGCTGGACCCAGCGGAGCAAGAGCTTTTACTGTCGCTGTTGACGATTTTGGTGAATGGCGGCAACGAACACGCCCGGGCGAAGATGCGCTTGCAGCCTATTGAATGTAAAATAAGCGCCGCAGGATTTTAAAAATTTAATGTGCCCGCGTTAACACCTGCTTAACCGCCACCCAATCTCTCCAGTGGAGGTAACATGGCGGAAGACAGTAATTTTCAACATCTGGACGATGACGAGCAGCGCCTCGCCAAACGCCACACCACCCCCCGGGCGCTCATCATCCATGAGATCATCCGGGATGAAGGCGAGCAGGAACTGCAACGCAAACCCGGCGCATTAGCGCTTTCCGGCCTTGCCGCCGGGCTCTCCATGGGTTTTTCCTTCCTTACGGAAGCACTGCTAACCGCAAGACTGCCAGACACGATCTGGCGGCCGACCCTGGCCAGCTTTGGCTATGCAGTGGGCTTTATCATCGTCGTGCTGGCCCGCCAGCAGTTATTTACCGAAAGCACGCTAACGGCACTATTGCCATTATTTACAAGGCGAGACCGCAAAACACTGTATGGCACGTTGCGGCTCTGGGCGGTGGTGCTCGCGGCAAACATCGCTGGCACCTGGATCTTCGCGGCTTTGCTTCATGCGCCGGGGCTGTTTCCGCCGGCCGTAACACCCGCCTTGCAGGCCCTCGCCGCCAAGGCGGTGGCTGGAAGCTTCGCCAGCACCTTTGTGCGGGCGTTTTTTGCGGGTTGGCTCATTGCGCTGATGGTGTGGATTCTGCCCAGCGCGCAAAGCTCTCGCCCGCTCATCGTGCTGCTCATCACCTATGTGGTGGCACTTGCTCAGCTTTCGCACATTATCGCCGGTTCGGCCGAAGCGGCTTACAGCGTCCTCTCAGGCGCGGCCACGCTTTCCGGTTATCTCGGCAATTTTTTCGCCCCCACATTGCTGGGTAACATGGCGGGCGGCATTGTCATGGTTTCGGTGCTGAATCACGGCTCCATCGCCACAGAAATTGGCGAAAAACTGGAGGCTGACTCCAGAACCGGATAATTTTAGAGAGAATCATGCAGTGCCCGGTTCTAAGGCGCCTTGGAAGCGGGGCAGAAAGACGGCGGAATACTGAGCGCATTGAGCTTTCCGGTCATCACGAAATCCCCAAAATCCAGCACGAGGCCCGTGGCCACGCCATTTTCGTAGTATTGCATCGAGGTCCGGAAATCCGGCGTTTCATCGTCATTTTTGCGCTCGAAAAAGGCGATGTCCACATCCGTGCTGGCCTCATCGTCAAGCGACGGCCATTTGGTTTTTTGCGCGGCGTGATGGCCAAGCACGGTAACAAAAGTTGCCTGGGCGCCATCTGTGGTGGTGCCGTCGAACAGCAAGGGGGAGATAAACATGCGGCCCGCACGCCCCGCGGCTAGCAACGCTTCAGTATGCTGCATGGGAAACAACGTGCCCGCAGGCACCTTCAGAACCGTATCGGCGGGAGTGGTGTATCTAATTACGCCGCTATTATCCGGCCCGATGTGGGTGGCTACACCGGCGGAATCGATTATCACCTTGCCGCCATTATCGCTCTCGCTCAGGGAAAAGCTCAGTGTTTTGCCATCCTTGCTTTCCCAGGTGACATAATCGCTGACGGATTTGGTAAGCGAGCCGTCTACATTTCGCACAATCAGCGTCATGTGCTGTGTGGTAGCCCAGCCGGTGCAACCATCCACCACATTAAAACTCATCTGCCCGGTGGCGCCAGTGATGTCATGCGTGCGCAGCTTGGAAAGCGCCAGATTATACACCGCGTGCTGGCCGGTGAGCTGGCTGGCGAGGCTGGTATCGGCGAGGCCAGGCAGCGGCGCCAGCGCGGCCAGAAAAGCGAGTGCGGAAAGCTTCATGTCCGCAATATGCCCGGCCGCGAGGCGCCGTCAAACTTTCGCTATTTCCGGGGCACGGCAGGCTTGCGTTTTCCTGCCCCAAGCCCGGCGCAAAACCCGATCAAGCCCAAAATCACAACCGGTACGGCGATCGAGCCGATCAAATACTTAACGCCTTCTGGCGTAAGGGAGGTTAGCGGCCACACTAACAGGTGATCCGTGATGCTGAGCGCGATACCGAGGGCAGCCCCCACAACAGCGCAATACACGCCCCATCTCACAGCTTTCTTCATCCAGACGCCTCCCGGTTTTAATGCTTTGCCATGTTTAGCGTATCTGGCATGCGGGCCGTCAAGCCGGGGGGATGAACATTACCCCGCAAATTAAAGTTCTAAAGGCTATTTCCAGAGGCTGTAATCCCAGGTGGCGGCGCTCTGGTCCAGCTTGTTGCCCATGGCCTGCAGCTGGCCGCGCAGCCTTTCAGGGGTAAGCCCGCTCATCGGCACAACCATATTGCCGTAAAGCACCTCGCTTGCGCCATCCTGCTGTTTTTCCATCGAGAAATAAAAATCGCCCGTGTCATCATCTTCCAGTAGCTTGGCGTAATCCAGCTTGGCGAGCTTATCCGGCCCTAATGTGCCAAGCCGCACATAGGCATAAGCTAGCGTTGCGTCTTTCGAAATCTCAAAATTAATCGTGTAATTATAGTTGGTCTGCCACTGAAAACCGAAGGATTGGTTATCGCTGGCCGTTGTTGTGCTGTAGCCAAGATTGCCGACCATCTGCTGCAGCTTAGCCAAGGCAGGGTCTTCCTGCGCCGGTGTGCCCGCCGCCGCCACGCCGCCGGAGGCAATCGCCAATGCAAGCCCCCAGCCCAAAATGTGTTTTTTCATATCACCAGCCCTTATTTTTAGAGAGATTTGCCAGATATATTCGCGATATCTTAAGCATCCGGCCGGGCTTTGACGATTAAATTATTATGGATGGTTTACGATTTAGCCTTATGGCTTAACGCCGCCCCCTGCCCTTTTTGCGCATAGCCGGGTCGTACCCGCCGCCGCCAGGGCCAAGCGGCACCGGGCCTTTCGGTTTTTGCGGCGCACGGCTTGGGGCGGGCGGCGGCTCCAACCCCAACGCCAATGCTTCAAGCCGCTTAATCTCGTCGCGCAGGCGGGCAGCTTCCTCAAACTCCATATCCGCTGCGGCGGCGCGCATACGGGTTTCCAGTACCGTGATACTGGAGGCGAGATCCTTGCCCACAAACTCGTCCAGCCCGGCACTTTTGGTCGGTGCCACGGTCACGTAATCCTGCTCAAACACCGAATGGATTACCTCACCGATATTTTTGCGGACCGATTGCGGGGTGATGCCGTGCGCCTCGTTCCAGGCGGTCTGCTTGGTGCGGCGGCGCTCAGTTTCCTCGATGGCCTGTTTCAGGCTGCGGGTCATGGTATCCGCATATAAAATCACGCGGCCATCCACATTGCGGGCGGCCCGGCCGATGGTTTGGATGAGCGAGGTAACCGAACGCAGAAAACCTTCCTTGTCCGCATCCAGAATGGCAACCAGCATACATTCTGGAATATCCAGCCCCTCGCGGAGTAGATTGATGCCAACTAGAACATCATAAGCCCCAAGACGAAGATCACGGATGATCTCGATCCGCTCCAGCGTGTCTACATCCGAATGTAGATACCGCACGCGCACGCCTTGCTCAGTGAAGTATTCGGTCAGGTCCTCCGCCATGCGCTTGGTCAGCGTTGTCACCAGCACACGGCCGCCAAGCTTGGAAACCTTCCTTATTTCACCAAGCAGATCATCCACCTGATGCTCGACCGGGCGGATTTCCGTAACCGGGTCCACAAGCCCTGTCGGGCGAATCACCTGTTCAGCGAACACGCCCTGCGTGCGCTCCATCTCCCACGGGCCCGGCGTGGCGGAAACGAACACGCTTTGCGGGCGAAAACTCTCCCACTCCTCAAACTTCAACGGGCGATTATCGATGCAGCTCGGCAGCCGGAAGCCGTATTCGGCAAGGACAGATTTGCGTGCGTAATCGCCTTTGAACATGCCGCCGATCTGGGGCACCGTCACATGGCTTTCATCCACGAACAACAAGGCGTTTTCAGGCAAATATTCAAACAGGGTCGGTGGTGGGTCGCCTGCGTTGCGGCCCGAGAGGTAGCGCGAATAATTCTCAATCCCCTTGCAGGCGCCGGTGGTTTCCATCATCTCGATATCGAAGGTGGTGCGCTGCTGCAGCCGCTCGGCCTCCAGCAGCTTGCCGTTGGCGGTGAGTTCATCGAGGCGCTGCTTCAGCTCGATTTTGATGCGCGAGATGGCCTGCGTCAGCGTCGGCCGCGGGGTGACATAATGAGAGTTGGCATAGACGGAAATATTGTCCAGCACCGCGCTCTGTTCGCCGGTCAACGGATCGAACTCCGAAATTTTCTCGATCTCATCGCCAAACAATGAAACCCGCCAGGCGCGGTCCTCGAACTGCGAGGGGAAAATATCCACACTCTCGCCGCGCACGCGGAAGCTGCCGCGGGCAAAGGCCATGTCGTTACGGCGGTATTGCAAATCCACCAGGGCTTTCACCAGCGCGTCGCGCTCTATCCGCCCGCCGGTTTCCAGCCGCACCACCATTTTGGAATAGGTCTCCACCGAGCCGATGCCGTAGATACAGGAGACGGAGGCGACGATAATCACATCGCCGCGTTCCAGCAGCGCCTGGGTGGCGGCGTGGCGCATACGGTCGATGGTCTCGTTAATTGCGCTGTCTTTTTCTATGTATGTATCCGAGCGCGGAACATAAGCTTCCGGCTGGTAGTAATCGTAGTATGAAACGAAATATTCCACCGCATTGTCGGGGAAAAAGCTTTTCATCTCCGCATAGAGCTGAGCGGCGAGCGTCTTGTTGGGTGCCAGCACCAAAGCCGGGCGCTGCTGCGCCTCTATAATCTTGGCCACGGTGAAAGTTTTGCCGGAGCCGGTAACGCCCAGCAGCACCTGGTCGCGCTCCTGCGCGTCCAACCCGCCCACAAGCTGGCGGATGGCGGTTGGCTGGTCGCCATTCGGTTCATATTCTGAAACCACCCGCAGCGGGCTTTGCAGCTTACGCGGCGGCTGGCGCTCAGGAATGAACGTAAGCGGCATAGGGCGGAGCGTGGCGGTGGACATGCCGCCAATATGGCCCCGCCAGGGCCCGTGGAAAAGCCTTACTTGCCTTCCAGCATCGTTTTCATTTCGCTCATCGCCTCGGAGAAGCGCGTGTTCAGCTTGCTCATCGCCTCGGCGTTGGATTTCTGGATGAGATCGCCCAACTCCTTGCTGTTGGCCACAGCACTTTCATAGGCCTTCTTCAGCAATTCAGCTTGCCTGGCGGCGTGACCGGCAGGCGTATGGCCGGCGGAAAACTCCTTCATGGTTTCGCTCAGCCCGGCCATGGTCTCCTGCATAATCTCCATATGCCGGCGGGCGAGAAGCTGCGCGCCCTCCATCGCCGCGCGGTTGGCGGCCGTAAACGCTTCCAGGTTCCGCCGGTGCGTGGCCAGTACAAGCTCCATATCCGGCATGGCGGGAAATTTCATGTCCGCCATCATCTTTTCCATGCCGAATTCAGGCATGGAGGGTTTTGCGCCGGTAGTCTTTCCAGTTTTGTCGACCATTCGCTGTCTCCTGCTATGCGGGCTGGGCTTTTGGGTCTGGGGCTATGGAATGGCGGGGCCTGGCGCCTCCGTTGCCGCCGGTTGAGAGGATGAAGGTGAGCGGCGCTGGGCCATGTCCTCAGCTTTGGCGAGGGCCTTATCCACCGCCGCCATGGTGGCGGTCAGGTCCGGGCTTTCATCCTGGGCCCAGGCCCGCAAGCCATAAAGCCACACCGCCAGCAGCCCGCGTTTGCGCAACGCGCCGCCAATGCCCGTGGCATCCACCCCAGCGCCTTCAAGCAGCCAGCCCATGGAGGCAAGGTTCATTTCCGCCAGGGCTAGCGCCAATGGCGGGCAGAAAGGCAAAACCCGCATCAACGCCACCACACCGGCCCGGCGCGGCTGCAAATAATCGAACCGGCGGAGCAGAATGTCGAACAATTTGTCCCGCACGCTACCATCCGCCTGCATATGGCTAAGCGCCGCTGCATCCGCCTGGCGGCCAAATTTTCTCAGAATTGTGCCGGTACAGGGAAAAAGACCACGCGCCCGCACAAGGTTCAGCCCCGCATGGCGGGCGGCAGCGGCCGGAGACACACGCAGCCACCCTGCCCCCGCACCCAGGGCAAAAGCGGCATCCACAAGCGCGGCCTCAAATTCCTTATCGGTCATGCGTCAAATTTAATATCATACCACATGGCTTTCCAGGAAAATTAATCGATTGGGCGGAACCCCTCGCGGTAGCGGTTGGCCAGTTCAACATAGCGCGGGCCAATAACGCCCCAGCTATCGCGCTCCTCATCGCTCATCTGGCGCACCAGCCGGGCGGGCGCACCTGCCCATAACTCCTGCCTGCCAATGCGCTTGCCCGGCCCCAGCAGGCCGCGGGCACCCAGCAACCCCGCCTCTTCAACCACAGCGCCATCCAGCACCGTGGCGCCCATGCCGATAAAGGCGCGGTTTTCCAACGTGCAGGCATGGATGATGGCGGCATGGCCGATTGTCACGTCATCCCCGATGATGGCGGGATATTTCTCATAAGCCACATGCACCACCGTGCCATCCTGGATATTGGTGCGCGCGCCGACGATAACCGGGTTGATATCCCCGCGCAGCACGCAGTTGAACCAGATATTGCTTCCCGGCCCCACCCGCACATCGCCGATCAGCACGGCCGTAGGCGCGATCCAGGCGGTGGGGTCTATCTGCGGCTTCAAATCACCCAGCGCATAAAGCAGCCCGCCAGGCCGCTGTGTTTCACGCATTTTCCAGCCCCAGCATCAATTTAATATTCTGCACGGCGGCACCAGATGCGCCCTTGCCCAGATTATCCAGCCGGGCGAGCAGCACCACCTGCCCCGCACTCTCGTTGGCGCAGACGAAAATTTCGAGCCGATTGGTGCCGTTCAGCCCCTGCGGGTCCAAATTGCCGACCCAGATGCCGCGCTGCGCGGAAATATTTTCCGACCCGGCATAATAATCCGCATAAGCCTCCGTCAGTTTCGGGGCCGTGCCCGCCTTGGCCAGTTGCTCCAGATGCAACGGAACGCACACCAGCATGCCCTGCGCAAAATGCCCGACGGACGGCACGAAAACCGGCGCGCGCGTAAGCCCGCCATAACGCATTATCTCCGGCAGATGCTTATGCTTCAGTCCCAACGCATACAGCTCGAACGCCGGGCCGCCATGGGCCTCATGCTCAGCGATCATGGCCTTGCCGCCGCCGGAATAGCCGGAAATGGCGTTGATGGAGAGGGGCGCATCCGCCGCCAGCAGGCCGAGCACGGTAAGCGGGCGCAACAATGCAATGGCGCCCGTGGCATAGCAGCCGGGGTTAGCCACGCGCGCGGCCTGGGCAATACGCCCAGCCTGGCCGGGCTGCATTTCGGCAAAGCCGTACTCCCAACCCCCGGCCACCCGGTGGGCGGTGCTGGCATCCAGAATCCGCGCGCCCTCCGGGGCGATGGCCACGGCCTCGCGCGCCGCGTCATCCGGCAGGCAGAGCACGGTTAAATCGGCACGGCCCATCGCCTCGGCCCTTGCCGCCGGGTCCTTACGGCGCGGCTCAGGCAGGGTGATGAGCGAAAAGCCCCCATCCGCCTCAAGGCGCTGGGCAATACCCAGCCCGGTGGTGCCGGCCTGGCCGTCTATGAAGATGCGCGCATTCATGGGGCCTCTCTTATCATGGCAGGGGCATCATGCTAGGGCACCCGCAACGCAAACAGGGAAACCAGATATGTCCGACCAAGCCGGCCTGCCGCCGCAACCGCTGATCCTGAATATCCAGTACACCAAGGATCTGTCTTTTGAGGTTCCGGGTGCACCCGGCATCTACACCACGCTGCGTGCCCAGCCGCATGTGAACCTGAATCTCGACGTGCAGGTCCGCCGCGTCGAAGAGAATCAGACCGTGTTTGAAGTTACACTGGCGATCCGCGCCGAGGGCACAACCGTGGCCCCAAAAGCCGCCGGCGGCACCGAGGAAAAACCGCCCGTGGTATTCATCGCGGACCTCGCTTA
>JAGXAO010000060.1 GCA_018971565.1 Rhodospirillales bacterium | reverse complement strand
CCCGTTTCCACCAATTGGTGCCTGGTGCACGCCACCCACATCACCGAGGCCGAGGCGCAGAACATAGCCAAAGCCAATGCCGTGGCTGGGCTTTGCCCAATCACAGAGGCCAATCTGGGCGACGGCATCTTCCCCGCCCGGCATTTCCCCGGCGCGTACGGTATCGGCTCGGATTCAAACGTGCTCATCGATGCCGGGCGCGAGCTGCAAATGCTGGAATATTCCCAACGCCTCGGCCAGCGGCAACGCAACGTCATGGCCAATGATACAATCCGCCACACCGCCACGGCACTCTACCAGCACGCTGTTTCCGGTGGCGCGCAGGCCATGGGCCTTGGCCACGGGTTTGCCCTTGGCGCACCCGCCAGCTTCGTCACCATCACGGGCGAATTGCCCGAAGATGCGCTGGCGGACGCCATCTTCACCGCCCGTGCGCCGGCCGTGCGTGATGTCTGGGTACGCGGCCGGCGCGTGGTGGAGAACGGTCAGCATATCAAAGCCGCATCCGCCCGCGCCGGGTTCGACGCCGTGTTATGCAAGCGCCTCTGACCATGGACAATTTGCGCCCCCAGAAACTTTACGAGCAGGTAAAAATCCATCTCCGCCAGGGTATTGCTGATGGCACCTGGAAGCCAGGCGAAAAAATTCCCTCCGAGTTTGAATTGATGCAGCGGCTCGGCGCCTCGCGCATGACCGTGCACCGTGCCGTGCGCGAACTCTCCGCCGAGGGTGTGCTGCTGCGCGTACAGGGGGCGGGCAGCTTCGTGCAGCCCCCTACGCCGCGCTCGCCTTTGCTGGAAATTCATGACATCGCGGAAGACATCACCCGCCGTGGCCATATCCACCGGGCCCAGGTTTTGGTGCTTGAATCCCGCCCCGCCGAGGCGGAGATTGCCGCAGAATTCTCGCTGCGCCCCCGCATGAAACTTTTTTATTCGGAGATTCTGCATTTCGAGAACGAGATTCCGGTGCAGTTGGAAGAACGTTACGTCTCCCCCGCCTTCGCGCCGGGTTATCTGGCGCAGGATTTCACCGCCATCATCCCCAACCGCTATCTGCAATCCATCGAACCACCACACGAGGTGGAGCACATCATCCACGCGGGCCAGCCGGATGCACGGGTGCAAAAACTGTTGCAGCTTACGGCGTATGAGCCCTGCCTCTGCCTGCTTCGCCGCACCTGGACGAAAGCAGGGCCCGCCACGCGCTCCCTGCTCACCCATCCGGGCAACCGCTACAGCCTGGGCAGCCGCTATAAGCTGGCGGACTTCAATGCACGCCCAGGTTGAAATCGAATCGCTTTCAAAATTATCCCCGGGCCGCTAAATTCCAATCCGGCCGCGTGTGGAGGCGGTGAATATTGGATCGCGATACCCTGCTTCTCTCGGCCACGCTGTGCATCCTGTCCCTTGGCGTGGTGGCGCTTGGCCTGGATCTGCTGGCGGGAGAACGCCGAAAGGCCGCCTCAGCCGCACCGCCGCAAGACGATCTGCGGGTTTTCCTGCGCCTTGCGCCGCCAATGCCCATACACAGCCCCGCCGGCCCGGTGCAAACCGAGCCAACGGGCTATGAGAAGCCGCCCTTGCCGGAAGATTTCGTTTTCAGGCGCCATGCGTTCCGAAACTTCGCCTCGATGGAAATAAGCCACAAACGCTTTCACCCGCCATCGCAGGACGATGCGACAAGCCCCGCGCATACGGAATTTTCTGCCATTCGCAGCGAAATTTGTGCGACTTTGGACGCCGCCACACCCACCGCGCCACGCCAACCTCCTTCCGTAGCGCAACTGCTCTGGACAGAGGCGGACCGCCTGGCTGTACTCTCCCTCGCCGGCGCCGCCCCTGCCACGGGCCATGCTTTATTGAAGCGGCATCGCATCGGCACGCTCATCGCAGCGCCTGGCCATCCGTTTGATCCGGCTGAGGAGGGAATTGAAATTCTAATACTGCCGGAAGGCTTGGGGGCTACCTCCCTCTTGGCGGCCACGCTGCGTGCCAAGCTTGCGCAAGGGGAGCGCATCGCCTTCCATACCGAAGCCGGGCTCTCCGGCGCAGCTGCCATGTTGGCGGCGCGCTTCTCCAGCCGCAGGGCCAGCCAGCCTTAGCCACGGCCGCGCACTGCAAAGCGGCCTTGCAAAGAATATCTATCTTTCTGCCGCTTTTCATGTTTCCAGGGAGACAATGCCCAAGCCAGACGAACTTCTTTTTGCCCTGAAGACCTATTCCGGCGCGATGCTGGCATTCTATATCTCTTGTTGGCTGGGGCTCGACAATCCCTATTGGTCAATGGCAACAGCGTTCATCGTGGCACATCCTTTCGCCGGAGCCATGCGTTCCAAGGCGCTATACCGGTTCTTCGGCACGCTCATCGGCGGCACGGCGGCGGTGGTCATGGTGCCGAACTTGGTGAACGCGCCGGTGCTGCTCTGCATCGCCATGGCGCTGTGGGTTGGGCTTTGCCTTTATATTGCGTTGATGGACCGCTCCCCGCGCGCTTATACCTTTATGCTTTCGGGTTACACCGCGGGTATTATCGGCTTTCCCGCTGTCTCCGACCCCAGCCACATATTCCAAACGGCACTGACGCGATGTGAGGAAATAACGCTAGGCATCGTCTGCACCACCCTGGTGGGCACACTCATTCTGCCGCGTTCGCTGGGGCCAGTGCTCGCGCGGCGCATCTCCTCCTGGGTAAAGCCTGCCGTTGAATGGGCAAGTGCTGCCTTGGCCGGCGAGGGCGAAGCCCCACCCGCGCGGGATGCGCGCCGCCGGCTCGCCTTCGAAGCCACCGACACGGCGATGATGGTATCCCAGCTCGCCTACGATATTTCGCATCTGCAATCAGCGGTGCAGCAGGTCACGCGCCTGCGGATGTATGTGATCAGCCTGATGCCGATCCTCGGCTCCATCGGCCAGCGCGTGGCGGAGCTGCGGCGGATCGGCGGCATCACCCCCGCCATGCAGGCCGTACTCACCCGCACAGATGAATGGATGCAGGCTGGAGATGCCGAGGGCGCCGACCCGCTGTTGCACGATATTCAAGAGCTGGAACACGAACCCCCGGATTGGGCAGGCCTTCTGCGCGCCAGCCTCGCCGTGCGGCTGGAGGAGCTGGTTCGCATTGTGTATCAATCAAGACGGCTGCGGCGGCATGTGACGGATGGTACGCCCGCACCCGAAAATCCGGCACTGGAGGGGGAATATATCGCCATCATCAGAGAAAACCGCGACCATAAACTCGCCTTTCTTTCAGCGTTTTCTGCAGCACTCGCTATTCTTCTCGTCTGCGCCATATGGATCGAGACCGCCTGGGCCTACGGCGCCGGGGCTGCCATCCTGGTTGCTGTCGCGTGTTCCTTCTTCGCGGCACAGGACGACCCGGCCCCAGCCATCGCGCTGATGCTCCGCAATGGCGTGATCGTGATCGCCGGCATCTTCGTCTTCAGCTTCGCGATTTTGCCTGTTGTAACGAATTTCAGTGAGCTTTATCTGGTTCTCCTGCCAGTCGGGCTGCTGATCGGCGTTCTTGTCTCCCGCCCGGCCACCTTCGGCACCGGCATGGTCATCGGCGCCATCGGCTCCACGCAGTTGGCGCTGAATAACGGATATAACACCGACTTCATCAAATTCGCCGACAGTTCCTTCAGCCTGATTGTCGGCCTCGGCAGCGCGCTCATCCTCACGCGGCTGATCCGTTCTGTCGGTGCGGCCTGGAGTGCCGAGCGACTGATGCGTGCAAACTGGCGCGACGTGGCGGCCGCCGCCGAGGCCAGCACCCCGCCGGACCGCGCCGCGATGACAGGCATCATGATGGACCGGCTGGGGTTGATGATGCCGCGCCTGGCAGCCGTTGCATCCGGCGCGGACAGTGCTGCCGCCGGCGCGCTGACGGACCTGCGGGTCGGCCTCAACATGATCGGGCTGCACCGCGAGCAATGGCGCCTGCCCGCCGCTGCCCGCGCTGGCAGCCAGCTTATTTTCCACCGCCTCGCCGCGTTTTATCGGACAGACCCGCGCAAGCCAGCGCCACCCGGCATCATCCATGCGCTCGACGAAACGATATGCGCGCTCGCTGGCGAGGCGCTGACCTATCGCGAAACGCTCATGATTCTCTCCGGCCTGCGGTCGGTTCTGTATCCCGATGCGCCACCCCCGGACATCGCATTGCCCGTGGCTGAACTGGTGGCCCCATGATCGGCGAAATCAACATATACGGTGTATTGTTTCCGCCACTGCTCATCTGGGTGTTCATCGCGCTGCTGCTCTCCATGGCGGTGCGGCGCGGGTTATCCGTATTGGGTGTTTACCGTTTCGTCTGGCACCGGCCGCTTTTCGACCTTTGCCTGCTCGTCATGCTCACCGGGCTCATCAGCCTGGCGGCCAACCGCTATTTCTGAATCCGGAGTGTCATGAAGCCCATATCCTTCATCTACCGCTTTATCGTCACGCTGGGCGCTCTCATCCTGGCAGGTATCATCGCCTGGCAGCTCTGGATCTATTACATGGAAAGCCCCTGGACGCGCGATGGTCGCGTCCGCGCGGATATCGTCTCGCTGGCGCCGGACGTATCAGGCCCCATCGTGCAGGTTTTGGTGCACGATAATCAGTTCGTACATACGGGCGAAGCACTGTTCCAGATCGACCCAGCGCGCTTCAACCTCGCCTTGGCGCAGGCCAACGCGGCCTTGGCGCAAGCCACTGCCACCGAAGCCAAAGCCCATGCCACGATGTTGAACGCCGAACAAAATGCCGAGCGTTACGCCGCACTTTCCAGCAACGCCACCTCCGCAATCTCGCGCGATGACGCCAGCACCCAATCCCTGGCGGCGAAGGCGGAATACGCCGCCGCACGGGCAGCTTATGCGGCAGCGCAGGCAGATCTCGGCGTGGCGCAGCTCAATCTGCAACGCACCACCGTCCGCTCCACAGTTAACGGCACCATCACCAATTTCTCGATGCAGCCCGGCGATTATGTGGGCGCGGGCAGCGCGGTCATGGCCATTGTCGATACTGACTCTTTATATGTTGACGGTTATTTCGAGGAAACGAAGCTCCGTCATATCAAGCTGGGGGACAGGGCAAAGGTGCAATTGCTGCAAGGCGGCCCGGCGATAGAAGGCCATGTGCAGGGCTTCGCGGCGGGCATTGCGGATTCAGAACGCATCGCCGCACCTACTTTGCTCGCAGATGTGAACCCAACCTTCACCTGGGTGCGCCTGGCGGCGCGCATTCCCGTACGAATCGCGCTGGGCAAAATCCCCGCCGGTGTGAACCTGGTGGCGGGGATGACCTGTACGGTCACCATTCTGCCGGAGAAAAACTAGATTAATTGCGCGCGTAAAGAACCCGCAGCACCACGAACCAGTTTTCCTGGTTGCCGGCCAGCAGCCCCTGGGCGTTCGCGTGCAGGTGCTGCATCGTCACCGCGTCATCCACATTGCCGCCAACAACCTCCAGCACACCCGGGCCACCCCCTGTGACGAGAGAGCAATGCGCTGGAAAGAAATATGCGGTTGGTAAATCCGCGAATGTAAGGGCGTGCGCCCATTCGCGTGGAAAGCAAACAAGGTCCCCCAGCCGCGGCGCGTAAACCTTCGGGTTCTCCGCAATCAGCAGCTTTCCAGGATGATACAGCCGCGCCGCATAGTTGATATAATAAGAGTGATCCGCCGCATAGGGAAAAGCGGGCCCCGCGCCCGCGATCCGCATGACATAGGAAATGAATGCGGCGGACCACGCATAGTCGCCGTTTTTACGAACCGGAAACACCTTGCCTTCAGCATCGTGTTTGCCTGTCCAGCGTGCATCCGGCGCTCCGGCGTTCAGGCCTTCCCACCAATATTCACCCACGCGCTGCCATAATCCTTGCTGACGCTCAGCCATTGTTGCTTCGTGCTGCACGTAGGTGGCGCCGCCGCTATCATCCACCCGGCTTCCCCATAACCGCCATTCCCGCAATGCCACCGCCACGGCGGCACTGCGGGAGAATGCTTCATAAGGTACGTTGGCGAAAGGCGGCGCATGATTTCCCGCCGCACAGGAGGCAAGAAAAAGAAAGCCGCCCATAGCCGCCGCGCGAAGCCTCACGCGAGGTCGCTAAACATCTCTGTCAGCGCTGCTTCGGTCGCGTCGCACAGGCCGCGCTCGGTAATCAGCCCGGTTACCAGCCGTGCGGGCGTTACGTCGAAGGCCGGATTGGCGGCGGGGCTGGAGGTCGGCACGATACGCACGGTGGCAATGGAACCATCCATCGCGCGGCCGGTCATCGTCGTTACCTCGGTCGCGGCGCGCTCCTCTATGGGAATATCCGTAAGCCCGTCACGGATTGACCAGTCTATGGTGGAAGAGGGGAGCGCCACCCAGAACGGCACATGATTGTCGCGCGCTGAAAGCGCCTTTAAATATGTGCCGATCTTGTTGCAGACATCTCCCTGACGGGTCACGCGGTCAGTGCCGACAATTACCAGATCCACCTCGCCATGCTGCATGAAATGCCCGCCGGCGTTATCGGTAATCACCGTGTGGTTCACGCCATGCTTGCCCAGCTCCCATGCGGTGAGAGAGGCACCTTGGTTGCGCGGGCGGGTTTCCTCAACCCACACATGCACGTCGATTCCGGCATCGTGCGCCATGTAAATCGGTGCCAGTGCCGTTCCCCAATCCACGGTGGCGATCCATCCTGCATTGCAATGGGTCAACACATTCACCCGCTTTTTCGCCTTCGCCTTTTCCTCGATCAACGTGAGGCCATTGCGGCCGATCGCCTCATTCACCCCCACATCTTCGTCGCATATCTTAGCCGCTTCTTCATAAGCAGCCGCCGCTCGTATCTCAGGTTTCAAGCTGGCCAGGCGTGCGCCCATACGCTTCAACGCCCAAAGCAAATTAATCGCCGTAGGGCGCGTGGCAGCCAGCACCTCCAATGCCTGAGACAGCGCAGCATCAGAATGATCCGCACGCATCGCCAGCGCCACACCATAGGCAGCCGAAGCGCCGATGAGCGGCGCGCCGCGCACCAGCATGGCCCTGATGGCGTGAACCATTTCTTCAAGCGTGGTGAGCCGGACAAGATCGACAGTCCAGGGCAGCTTGGTCTGGTCAATGATGCGAACAGACCATCTATCGGTCTCGTCCAGCCAGATTGAGCGGTACGGGGTGCCGTCTATTTTCATGACGTTAAAAGTTCCTAAAGTTTTTGATGCAAAGCGCAGACAAGGGTGAATAAGCGACGCGCGGTGGAAAAATCAATCACCACCTTTCCCTCAAGCCTCTTCATCATCAGCTCGGCGCCCTCATTGTGCAGCCCGCGGCGGCCCATATCGATAGCCTGAATGCGCGCCTCTCGTCCTTCCGCTATGGCGCCCGCATATGAATCCAGCAGCATCCTGTAATCGCGGATCAGCATTTTGAACGGCCCAAGCGCCAGCAGAACCGCTTGTACGGGCTGTTCGTTCTCATCCCGCGCATCCAGCACAAGCCGCCCCTCCTGAATGGAAAGATGCAGAACGATCTGCATATCAGGGTGATCAGGCAGGTAAAATTCATTTTCCTGCGCGAGGTCTCGTACCGCCTGTTCCTGGTCGGCCTGTTGAAGAGACGATACCCTGTGCAGCGCCCCGCCACCCAGAACAACCCGCGCCAGCCTGCCTTTTGCATCCGCCATGTCAGTCTCCGCGTCTTGTATCGAGCCGTTTCATCGCAAGTTCGCAAAGGAACATAACCTTTATGAAAACCCACGACAAATCCAAACCGCTGCCAGGCCGCACTTGAACAGACCATCTCAGACTTCTGGATATACGCGCGCGGTCCAGAACAATCTAAATATTAATGGCGTATTCGGGAGTATCTGCACGGTATTCAGCATCTATCCGAAACCATGGCGTGCGCTTTGCACGGCTTCACAATGTTGTTTTTCCGAACCATGTTGTACTTGCGCCTGAACAGGCAAAAAGCGGCGCAAGCAAGGCGCTTTTATGGCGAAACCAATCGTAATGGCGCGGCATTAAAGCTGAACAAAAAAAAATGCGTGAATACTGCTGTTTGCTTACGCTTTTTGTTGACAGCGCGATAAGAGAGGCGGAATAGCGATTCTTGCGTGCATTACGCGATTCGCGTCGCAGCCGAGTCTAATTTCTGCCGGTCAAGAAGTCCGCACGCAAAATAAGAAGGACGGCTTATTGCCGTGGGAAAAGACGTTTCTGTGCCGGACCGCGACCTTCAGAACTCAACCATAACCTTGAATGCAAGGAGCAATTCTCGTGACCAGTGAAGACAAGAACGATACGCAGCGCGCCCAACCGCTGGCCGTGCGAGCGCCGGTGAAAAAGGCCGCCGCCAAGAAGCCGGCCGCAAAAAAACCAGCGGCTAAAAAGCTCGTGGCCAAGAAAGCTGCCGTGAAACCGGCCGCTAAGAAGACAGCATCCGCCAAGAAGCCGGCTGCCAAAAAGGCTGTCGCCAAGAAGCCGGTAGCTAAGAAAGCAGCACCCGCCAAGAAGCCCGTGGCAAAGAAGGCCGCACCAGCCAAGAAGCCGGTAGCTAAGAAAGCAGCACCCGCCAAGAAGCCCGTGGCAAAGAAGGCCGCACCAGCCAAGAAGCCCTCGGCAAAGAAGGCCGCTGCGCCATCCCGGCGTAAGGTTACGCCATCGGCCCCTGAAGCCACAATGATGTCTGACGACGCCGTGGAGATTATGACCCCCACGCTCGACAGCATCAACTAACGACACCCCTACATCACCAGGACAATATCCAATCAGATCACGTCATCTGATTGGATAAATTTTCTTGGTTAATCTGGCTCCAAGCATCCAAGCTTGCACTTCCGCGCCGCAGAGGCGATAATCAGTGCGGGAGATCGGCGGCGGACATCGCGGCCCGCCAACCTGGTCAGGGCCGGAAGGCAGCAGCCACAACGGATTTCGCATGGGTCGTTGTCCGGTCTCCCACCTGAAATCTCTACACCAAGGTCCGCGCTGCACATGGGTTTGTTCGACGACGAAGCGCCAGACGCCCCGCCGCCGGGCCCCAGCCTCTTTGGCGACGCACCCGCGCAGGAGGCCCAAAAGGCCGCTGCGTATCGCGTTCTGGCCCGCAAATACCGTCCTACCAGTTTCGACGATTTAATCGGCCAGGAAGCTTTGGTGCGCACGCTGCGCAACGCCTTCGCCATGGGCCGCATCGCCCACGCCTTCATGCTCACCGGCGTACGCGGGGTCGGCAAAACCACCACGGCGCGTATCCTCGCTCGCGCTCTTAACTGCACCGGGCCAGACGGCACCGGCGGCCCCACGCCGGACCCGTGCGGCGTATGTGATAATTGCAAGGCCATATTGGCGGATCGCCACCCGGATGTGGTGGAGATGGACGCTGCCTCCAACACCGGCGTAGATGATGTACGCGAGATTATCGAGGCCACGCGCTTCAAGCCGCTCTCCGCACGGGTGAAGGTGTTCATCATCGATGAGGTGCACATGCTCTCCAAGGCGGCGTTCAACGCGCTGCTGAAAACACTGGAAGAGCCGCCGCCCCATATTAAATTCGTGCTGGCCACCACCGAAATCCGCAAGGTGCCCATCACCGTGCTCTCGCGCTGCCAGCGTTTCGACCTGAAACGTGTGCCTGTGGAAACCCTCGCCGCGCATTTCACGCGTATCGCGGCGAAGGAAGACGTGGCGATTTCGGAGGCCGCGCTCACCCATATCGCACGCGCCGCGGATGGCTCCGTTCGCGACGGGCTTTCGCTGCTGGACCAGGCCATTGCACGGGGCGCGGAAGATGGCGGCGAGATCACCGCACCGATGGTGGCGGACATGCTGGGCCTCGCGGATCGCGGCAATGTGTTCGATTTGATGGACGCCGTGGTGAAAGGCGACATCCAGGCCGCGTTAAAAATCTCCGACGCATCATACGAACGTGGCGCCGATCCCGGCGTGCTGTTGTCGGATCTTCTTGGTCTCGCGCATCTTCTCACCCGTATGAAATCCGTGCCGTCTCTCGCCACAAGCGGTGCGCTGCCGGAGATGGAGCGCACGCGCGGCGCCGCTTTCGCAGAAATACTCTCCATCCCATTCCTGGGGCGGCTTTGGCAGATGCTGTTAAAGGGGCTTCAGGAGGTGGAAACGGCACCCGACCGCCGCGCGGGCGCTGAAATGATTCTCATTCGCCTCTGCCATGTGGCTGATCTGCCTCCACCGGGCGAACTGGTGAAGAAACTTACAGAAAACCCCACGGCTTCCATTGGCGGTGCAACGCCGGGCGTGCCGGGCGGCGGCGGTGCGCGTGCGGTTGCCAATGGCAATGTCGTGATGCAGGCCGCCGCTCCGCGCACCATCACCTTCCAGGATGTTGTGGCTCTGGCGCAGGCGAAGCGGGATGCGATGCTCTACGCGCATCTACGCCATTCCGTGCATCTGGTACGTTTCGCCCCACCGGTGATTGAGATGCGGCTCACGGAAGACCATCCGCGTGACCTGATTTCAAAACTCTCGCACTTGTTGGAGGATGAAACCGGCCGCCGCTGGACCATCGTGCTCTCCACCCAGCAGGGTGAAGCAACGATCGACGAGCAGGAAGGTGTCGCCACGGCCCAGGCGAGGGACGAAGCCCTGGCCCACCCTTTGGTGCAGGCTATTCTGGCGCAATTTCCCGGCACCAAGGTGGAAACGTCCGAGGCACCTGAGGCAGAGCCAGACCTGCCCGCCGACTGGGCGGCACTGGTTCCGCCGGACGAGCTATATGAAGGAGACGAGTAAATGAAGAACATCGCTGGCCTGATGAAACAGGCCTCTCAGATGCAGCAGAAAATGGCCGAAATGCAGGCCAGGCTGGAAGCCACGGAAATGGAAGGCGTGGCCGGTGCCGGCCTCGTTAAAATTGTGCTCTCCGGCAAGGGCGCGCTGAAGAGCGTGAAGATAGACCCCAAACTGATCGACCCCGCCGAGACCGAGATGCTGGAAGACCTTATCGCCGCCGCCCACGCGGATGCGAAATCCAAGCTGGACGCCATGACGGAATCCGAGACCAAAAACGCCATGGGCGGCATAAGTCTGCCGCCAGGAATGAAGCTGCCTTTCTAACGTGGGCGGAACCGAACTTGAAAACCTGATCGGCCTGTTTTCGCGCCTGCCGGGGCTAGGCCCCCGCAGTGCACGGCGCATTGTGCTGAAACTGCTGCGGGAGAAGGAAAACGGCCTGCTGCCCCTGGCCGATGCGCTGCGCTCGGCCGCCGCCTCGGTGCGCACCTGCTCGGTCTGCGGCAACCTTGATTCATCCGACCCATGCGCCATCTGCGCCGAACATTTGCGTGAGGCTCGCATCTGCGTGGTAGAAAATGTCGCGGACCTCTGGGCGCTGGAGCGCGCCCATGTCTATCGCGGCAAGTATCACGTGCTGGGCGGCACGCTCTCAGCGCTTTCGGGGCGCGGGCCGGGGGATCTCGCCATCGCCCCGCTGCTGAAACGGCTGGAACAAGGCGGCATCGAGGAAATCATCCTCGCCCTCCCAGCCACCGTGGAAGGTGCCGCCACCGCCCACTACCTCACCGAACGGCTGCGCCGCTTCGCCGTCCCCCTCTCCCGCCTCGCCCAGGGTGTTCCCATCGGCGGCGCTATCGAGATTCTGGACGAGGGTACGCTGGCAACCGCCTTGCGCGGCAGGAGCTAATTAGCTTGCATTCACACGGCGCCCGCGCAACCCTCTGAGGTTCTGTCTGGAGCATTTCGTTCGAAGGAGAATACCATGCTGCGTAATCTGCCTTGCCTCGCTTTCGCCGCCGCGCT
This sequence comes from Rhodospirillales bacterium, assembly GCA_018971565.1. Taxonomy (GTDB): domain Bacteria; phylum Pseudomonadota; class Alphaproteobacteria; order Acetobacterales; family Acetobacteraceae; genus Acidocella. Next base: position 502 of record JAGXAO010000060.1, on the reverse strand, counting down.
GGCCGGGGGCGCCGCCGCAGCGGCACCGCCTTCCGCCCAGGAATATACCGGGCGCGGCACTCAGGTTTACAGCTGCGCGTTGAATGGCGGCGCGCCTGCCTGGAAGTTGCTGGGGCCTGACGCGCATATGTACAGTAAAGCGGGCACAGCCATCGCGCGGCATTATTTTGGCCCCAGATGGCAGGCCGAAGACGGCAGCGAAATCAAAGGCACGGTCATCACTGCTAACACCTCACCAGCTGGGCCGCGCAACGCGCCCTGGCTGGTGCTGCACACCATCTCAGAAGGCAAAAGCGGAATTTTCGCGGAGGTGACGACCGTAACCCGCACCGATACCCATGGCGGGGGCGTACCCGGCCAAGCCTGCACGCAGAGCAATCAGGGCATGATTGTGAAAGTGCCATATTCCGCGCGCTACACGTTTTTTTCTGAAATCAAACCGGCACCGGCGGGTGGCTGAACAATATCAGGCCAGGTTGGAATCATAACCTTGCCACTCCGG
>JAGXAO010000059.1 GCA_018971565.1 Rhodospirillales bacterium | reverse complement strand
GCGCGGGAGCGGCCATCGCGCGCCACAATCCGCCGCACCAGAATTTCACCGGCCGAATCCAGCCCCTGCTCAGCCAGCAGCGCATGCGCGGGGTGCGCCGCCTCAGCCGAGAAGCTGGCCGCCACCACGGCCTGCGCCGCCCCGGCGCGGATCAGCCCGGAATCCGCCCGCGCACCCAAAGCCAAGCCCAGACTGTCCAGCAGGATGGATTTGCCAGCCCCGGTTTCACCGGTGAGTGCTGTCAGCCCGGCGGAGAAATGCAGATCGAGCCGCTCGATCAGCACCACATCGCGGATCGAGAGGCTGTTCAGCATGGTGCTTTCAGAATGGCCAGTACCAATGATGCTTCGGCTCCGGCGCGGGCGGTGTTATCGCATCGGAACCTGCCGAGGTTTCATCGCTTGCGTTCACCAGCCCATTGGCCTTCAGCTTGCCGTAAGCCGCCTCGTACCAGGAGCTGCCTGGATAATTATAGCCTAACACAGAGGCCGTGCGGATGGCGGGATCGGTGAGCCCCAGATCCAGATACACCTCCACCATGCGCTCCAGGGCTTCCGGGGCATAGGTCGTAGTCTGGTATGTATTCGCCACATCCTGGTAGCGGCCGATGGCGGCGGCGTAGAGGTGCTGCTTTTCGTAGAACCGGCCGATCACCATCTCGTGCCCGGCGAGGCGGTTATAGGCAAGACGCAGCTTTATCCGCGCATCCCGGGCATAGGCACTGTCGGGGAAACGGGTGATGACATCCTGCAGGGCCTGGATCGTCTCGTAAGCCGAGGTCTGGTCGCGCTGCACATCGTCAATCTGCTCATAATAGCAGAGCGATTTTAGGTAATAGGCGTAAGCAACTTCATCATTTTCCGGGTGCAGCTGGATGAAGCGGTTCAGCGAGCTGATCGCGTCGTCATAATCCATCTGCTTATACTGTGAATAAGCCGCCAGAAGCTCCGCGTGGGTGGACCAGGTGGAATAGGGGTAAGTCTCCTGCAGCGCGTCGAAATCCTTCACGGCAGTGCCGTAATCACCCTTCTGCATCGAGGCGACCGAGATAGCATAGGCCTGGTCGGGCGGCGGCAGCGTACCGCTGGCGAAATCGCCCAGCGATGCATCCCCTTTGGTTGAGCTTGAACAAGCCGCCAGGGCTAAACCGAGGGCGAGCAGGGACAGGCGGGCAAGGCCGGTGCGGAGATATGTCATTGGGTCCGGCTTATAGCAGCTAATCCGTGAACATGAAGCCTGCGCGGGCGCGCCCGAACTCGCTGCCCGCACGAAACCACGGGTGGGGGAGCCGCCACCCCTGCCAATCCGGCATATTTCTTGGTTTTGCTTGACTTTGACGCCATCGGGTCTAAACAGCGCGGCATCAATTAACCCGGACCATCCCCGCTAAAGGTTGGGATGCTCTAGCCGTTGCCTGAAGCCCAGGCCGCGCATACCATCCGGGCCGCGAACCGGCCCGTTTTCAAGGACATATACAGCCACATGGCTTCTTCCAACATTGCCCTACGCCATTCAGATGCGCCCGCCTATTCCGGCGCCGATGATTTCGCTGCCCTGCTAGATTCCTCCCTCGGCGGTGCCGCCGGGTTTGAAGGTTCCGTCGTTTCCGGCCGCGTTCTGCGCATCGACGACGATTACGTGATCGTCGATGTCGGCCTGAAATCCGAAGGCCGCGTGCCGCTTCGCGAATTCGCCCCCGTCGGCGCCAAGCCCGAGGTGAATACAGGCGACGTGTTCGACCTGTTCATCGAGCGTTACGAGGACAAAGACGGCTCCATGGTGCTGTCCCGCGAGAAGGCGCGGCGCGAGGAGAGCTGGACCCAGCTTGAGAAGGCGTTCGAGGTCCAGACCCGTGTGAACGGCGTCATCCATGGCCGTGTCAAAGGTGGTTTCACCGTCGATCTCGGTGGCGCCACGGCGTTCCTGCCCGGCTCGCAGGTGGATATCCGCCCGGTGCGCGATGTCGGCCCGCTGATGGGTGTGGCCCAGCCGTTCCAGATTTTGAAGATGGACCGCCAGCGCGGCAACATCGTGGTCTCCCGCCGCGCCGTGCTGGAGGAAACCCGTGCCGAGCAGCGCTCCGAGCTGATCACCGGCCTGAAGGAAGGCCAGATCCTCGACGGTGTGGTGAAGAACATCACCGATTATGGCGCCTTCGTGGACCTCGGCGGCGTCGACGGCCTGCTGCACGTGACCGATATCGCCTGGAAGCGCATCAACCACCCGGCCGAGGCACTGGTCATCGGCCAGCCGGTGAAGGTGCAGGTCATCCGCTTCAACGCCGACACGCAGCGTATCTCGCTGGGCATGAAGCAGCTTGAGGCCGACCCGTGGGAAGGCGTGGACGTGAAGTACCCGCCTGGCGTGAAGGCCACCGGCCGCGTGACCAACATCACCGATTACGGCGCCTTCGTGGAGCTGGAAGCGGGCGTGGAAGGGCTGGTTCACGTCTCCGAGATGTCCTGGACCAAGAAGAACGCCCACCCGGGCAAGATCGTCTCCACCTCTCAGGAAGTGGAAGTGGTCGTGCTGGATGTGGACGCCTCCAAGCGCCGCATCTCGCTGGGCCTGAAGCAGGTGCAACGCAACCCCTGGGAAGAGTTCCAGGACGAGCACCCGATTGGCTCCGTCGTCGAGGGCGAGATCCGCAACATCACCGAGTTCGGCCTGTTTATCGCAGCCGGCCTGGAGATCGACGGCATGATCCACATGTCCGACCTCTCCTGGGAAGAAGCCGGCGAAGCCGCCATCGCCAAGTTCGAGAAGGGCCAGGTCGTCAAGGCCAAGGTGCTGGACGTGGACGTGGAGAAGGAGCGCATCTCGCTCGGCATCAAGCAGCTTGAGGTCGACCCGGCCGCCGGCGTGCTGGACAAGGTTCACAAAAACCAGATCGTCACCTGCGTGGTCACGGCCGTGCAGTCCAATGGCATCGAGGTGAAGGTGGACGATGTGCTGACCGGCTTCATCCGCCGCGCGGAACTTGCGCGCGACAAGGGTGAGCAGCGCCCCGAGCGTTTTGCCGTTGGCGACAAGCTCGATGCCAAGATCACCGCGGTGGACCGCGCGGCCCGCAAACTGCAGCTGACCATCAAGGGCAAAGAGATCGACGAGGACAAGCAGGCGATTACCGAATACGGCTCGTCGGATTCGGGCGCTTCGCTCGGCGACATTCTGGGTGCGGCCATCCGCCGCCGCAACCAGGCAACAGAAGACTAATCCGGCTTGCGATGACGAAGGTGAGGCCCGGTTTTAGGGCCGAACCGCAGTCTGAATCGCAAGACGCAAATATACCCCCGGCAGCTTATGCTGCCGGGTTTTTTTGCGCCGATTCACCTTAAGTTAGTGAAAGGGCGTTCAAAAGCTTCCCGGAAAGCAACCCTGGAAGAGCCCTACCAATGCCCCTGCGCCATCTTTTCAAAACAATCCAGGAAGCCGCCGTTCTCGGGGCTTTGCGCGAAAGTTTCGCCGTCATCGAATTCTCGCCGGAGGGCACGATACTGAGCGCCAATAAAATTTTTCTCGGCATAACCGGGTATACGATGCCCGAACTCAAGGGCCAGACTCACCGCCTTTTCATGAAACCGGAAGAGTCCGCAGCCGCTGAACATGCGCGGTTCTGGGCAGAGCTTAGGCGGGGCCGGTTTCAAACCGGTACGTTCAACTGCATGGCCAAAGGCGGCCGGAACCTCTGGCTACAGGCCTCCTATACCCCGGTGCGCGGGCGCGGCGGCAAAATCGTAAAAATTATCAAACTGGCGCTGGACATAACCGCCGGCCACGAAGCCGCTGCGGAGGGGCTAAGCGTGCTGCACGCGCTCAACCGGTCGCAGGCCGTTATCAGCTTTAAAACGGATGGCACGGTGCTGGATGCGAACGAGAACTTCCTCACTGCAACCGGCTACCGGCTGGATGAAATAAGAGGCCAGCACCACCGTATGTTTGTGGCGCCGGATTACGCTGCCAGCCCAGACTACGCAAGGTTTTGGCAGCGGCTGAACACGGGCGAGTTTTTCTCCGCCGACTATCACCGTTTTGGTAAAGGCGGCAGGGATATATGGCTGCAGGCAACCTATAACCCAATATTCGACAACCAGGGGAAACTGGTAAAAATCGTAAAATTCGCCACGGATTTGTCGGATCGGATGCAAGACATTCAGCAGATCGGCCACGGCCTGGCGGAACTCTCCAAGGGCAATCTGCAAGCCGGGTTGCATAAACCCCTTATCCCCTCGCTTGAGGGCCTGCGTAACTCCTTCAACCATGCCGTAATGGCCTTGCGCGAAGCAATGCGCGACATCGCCGCATCTGTTGCGTCCATTCGTCAAACCTCAGCCTCGGTAAATGAATCCGCTGGCCAGCTTTCCCTGCGTACGGAACGCCAGGCCGCCAGCCTTGAGGAAACCGCGGCGGCACTGGAAGAAATTACCGCCACCGTGCGCAAGGCCGCCGAAAATGCCACAAATATGCGCAACCTTGCGAGCCAGGCGCGCAATGGCAGCGAGAGCTCGGGCGCGGTGGTGAGCAGCGCGGTACAGGCGATGAGCGAGATTAATGCCTCTTCCACGAAGATTGCCAACATCATCGGCGTAATCGACGAGATCGCCTTCCAGACCAATCTGCTGGCGCTCAATGCCGGGGTGGAGGCCGCCCGCGCTGGCGATGCAGGGCGTGGCTTCGCCGTGGTGGCCACCGAAGTGCGGGCTCTGGCTCAACGCTCTGCCGATGCCGCCAAAGAGATCAAAGTACTCATCGCCGGGTCGGGCGAGATTGTGGCAGAGGGGGTAAAATCCGTCGCCGATGCCCGGCAATCGCTGGAGCGTATTGCCGGGCATGTTCTGGGCATTGATATTGCCATTGGCGATGCCGCCACCGGCACGCAAGAACAATCCATGGCGCTTGACCAAGTTAACACCGCTGTAAGCCAGATGGACCAGATGACCCAGGCCAACGCCGCCATGGCCGAGGAAGCCGCCGCCGCCAGCCAGACCCTGGCACAGGAGGCCGAGAACATTACGCGCCTGCTGGCGAAGTTTGAAACCGGCGCCAGGCCGGCGGCTAGTGCCGCATCCGCTGGCAAGCGTGCGTTGGAGCGGGCGCACGCCTAAAGCGTTATCGGTTCACGTTGGCGCTCTCTGGCCTCTAAATACGGGTGCGTATCCAGACTTAGACCGGATCGGGCGGCGCCAACTCATATTATACCGCCGAAATGCACCGCCAATCTCCCCGAACAGGTAAATTGAGTGGCGATAACGGCGGCCTTAACAATCCTCAAACCCTTCCAGTACATTAACGGTGTTGATGCCAACCGCTTCGATGGCATAGCCGCCTTCCATGCAGAACACCGTCGGCAAGCCCATCCGCCCAATCCGCCGCCCCGCATCTATGAAATCCGGGCTGTCTAGCTTGAAGAAGCTGATCGGGTCATCCTTGAAAGCGTCCACACCCAGCGAAACCACCAGCGCCTCCGCACCCCAGGCCTTTATCCGCGCGATGGCTGAATCCAACGCCTGGGACCATAGATCGTAACCGGTTCCTGGTAGCATCGGATAATTGGCGTTCGCCCCATCGCCTGCCCCATGGCCGGTCTCATCAGCATAGCCAAGGAAGTAAGGAAACGCATCCTCCGGCGCTCCGTGCAGCGAGGCAAAGAAGACGTCTCCCCTTTCGAAGAAAATATCCTGCGTGCCGTTACCATGATGAAAATCGATATCCAGCACCGCGACGCGCGCGGCCCCGCGGTCGCGAAACATCTGCGCCACCATCGCCGCATTGTTCAGGAAGCAATAGCCTCCATACATATCGGCTGTTGCGTGATGCCCCGGTGGCCGGCACAGCGCGAAGGCTGAGCGCGCCCCGCCCGCCACATGGGAAAACGCCGCCTGCGCCGACGCGGCGGAAGACAGAGCCGCCCGCCATGTGCCGCCGGTAATGGCGGTTTCCTGCGCCAGGCAGTAATATCCCACCTTGCCGTCGATATTGCGCGGCACGCGCGCAAGCTGTGTCCGCCGCACGGGCACGGACGCGGCGATGATCTCACCCTCCATGCCCGCCGCCTTCCACTCTGCCCATGCGGTCTCAAGGAAGCCAAGATAGTCCGGGGCCGTAATCGCGTGGATCGGCGCCATATCCACCGGCCCTGGGTTCTGGATGTCGCGCATCCCGCGCTCCTGCAGCCGTTGCAGCACATATTCCACCCGGCTCGGGCGCTCATAGGGCGTTACGAACTGCCCTCCCGACAACTCCGCCTGTGGAAAATGCAGCCGATGATCCTCACTGTAATAAACCTTCATCGCTACCCGTCTCCTTTATGTCGACCCACTCGATGCGTGACCGCGCCGCGCCCCGGCCACAGCCGTGACGGAGAACGAAAATTGCCTGGAATATTTGTACAAGTTTGGCAAAGCAGGAAAAATCCCGCTCCGCTGATGTCGGTGCAAGGTGAGCACGTCCAATATCATCGCGCCCTAAAGCCGGCGCCTCACCGCGGCCGAGAGCGTGGGGTTTTCATCCAAACTTCCGGCGATAACACCCTCCCGGTCCGCGAGGCTGCGGTTCTGGCTTTGTTTTACTTTGCCTTCCAGCCTGGTGATGGTGAGCACCAGCCCGACAATGCCTTTCAACTGCCCTGCGATATAATCATCAGGCGCGTCCGCAACCGCCCAGGGATGCGGCCGCCCCTGCTCGTATTTGTTGGTAAGGGCGGTAACAATTTCCAGCAGTGGCTCCGGCGCCTCCACAATGGCAAGCCGGCCGGTGGCGTGCACGGCGCTGTAATTCCATGTGGGCACCACGCGCCCGGTCTCCTGCTTGGTGGCGTACCAGGAGGGGCTGACATACCCATCCTCAGCCGCGAAAATGGCCAGCGAGTCCTGCGCCGGGTCAAAGTCCCGCCAGTGGAAATTGCCCTTGGCGACATGGCCGATCAGCCGGTCCGGTGCCTGGAACAGCAGCGGCAGATGCGTGGCGAGCAGTCCGCCGCCGCGCGCGGGCGAAACCAGCACCGGCAGCGAAGCCGCACGCATGATGGCCTCAAGTTCCTCGGGAGTTTTCTCGGCAAAAGCGGGCGGGTTATACATGGCTCACCCCTCCTTCAGCCTCGCAAGATAGCGCGCATAAAGCCGGCTGGCGAGAAGCCCCGGTGCGCCATTGCCAACGGGCAGGCCATCCAGTCTGGTAATGGGCTTCACAAAACTGGTGGCGCTGGTGATGAAAACCTCCCGGGCGCCGCGCAGCGCCTCCAGGGAAAATCCTTCCTCGCGGAAATCCATACCCTCTGCCGCCACATCGCCCAGCAGCGCCGCGCGGGTGCAACCGGGCAGCACATGCTGGTCCAGCGCCCGGGTACGCAAAATATTATCTGCCCCCACAATCCAGACGGAGCTGGAAGCCCCTTCCGTCACCACGCCCGCTTCATCGAACAATATCGCCTCCAGCGCCCCTGCCTGCTTTGCCGCTTCCCGCGCCAGCACGTTGGGCAGCAAATTGACAGATTTGATATCGCAGCGGCCCCAACGCTGGTCCGGCAGGGTAATGGCGGCGGCGCCCCAGCTGGAAAGCTCCTCCGGCGGCTCCGGCTTGGGTCGTACGGTAAGGGTGAGCGCCGGGCGCGGCGGCGGGCTGGGGAAGGCATGGTCCCGCCGCGCCACGCCGCGGGTGAGCTGCAGGTAAACCAGCCCCGTCTCCACCCGGTTGCGGCGCATCAGCTCATGCATCACCACGCGCAACGCCGCCTCACCCATCGGCGCTTCCAGGCCGATTTTCTGGCGGCTGCGCTCCAGCCGGGCAAAATGCAGCGCCTCGTCGATCAACCGGCCCCGATAGGCGAAGAACACCTCGTAAATACCGTCGCCGAACTGGTAGCCGCGATCCTCGATGTTCACCGCGGCCTCGGCCAAATTCAGATACCGCCCGTTCACATAGGCGATACGTGCCATAGCTTCAGGCAGCCGCCATGGCGTGCGCGGCGGCGGCTTTGGCCTGCTCAAACTGATCCGGCGGCAGATAAGCGGCGAGGATTTCCACCGGCGTGCCATCCGCATGCACGCGCCCGCCTTCCATCCAGATCAGCCGGTTGCACCACTGCATTAGAATAGCCGGGTTGTGGGAGGAGAGAACGAGTATCTCAGCGCTCCCCACCATTGTCTCCAGACGCTCCCGCGCTCTGCCGAGAAACGCGGCGTCACCGGCCAAAATCCATTCATCCATCAACAAAATTTGTGGATGGATGGCGGTGGCGAGCGCGAAACCGAGCCGTACGATCATACCGGAGGAATATGTCCGCACCGGCAGGCTGAGAAAATCTCCCAGCTCCGAAAACTGCGCCACATCCTCTAGCAGATGTTTGATCTGCGCATCGGTATAACCATTATAGAGTGCGCGCATCCGGATGTTTTCGTTGCCGGTCAGGTCAAAATTCATACCCTGCCCGGGGTCGAGCAGGGCTGTCACCACACCGTCGATTACCATCCGCCCGGCCACCGGCTCGTAAATTCCCGCCATGGTCCGCAGCAGCGTTGTTTTACCGGCGCCGTTGGAGCCGATGAAGCCCAGCCGGTCTCCGGTATTCAGGGCGAAGGAAACATTGCGCAGCGCCTCCACCGTCAGCCGGTGCTTGGCATCTTGCCCCATTCGCCCAGATGCAGCGGCGAACATTGTTTTTTTCAGGCTGCGGCTTTCTCCGTGATAAAGCGGGAAAGAGACCGAGACATTTTCAACCAGCAGTTTGGCCAAATTTCACACCCAATATGGAATACGCGGCCGGGCGCGCACAAAAAGCAGGAAAGACATAAGCACCAGAAATACAGAATAGCATAGCGCGTTGGTCCAGGCGCTGGCATCCACCGGCTGGCCAAGAAGCGGCCCGCGCACAATTTGCAACAGGCCGTAGAACGGGTTCATTTTAATCAGCGCCAGGCTGAGGCCAAGCCCACGATTCATCAGCATGGCCGGGCTCCACATGATCGGCGTAACGTAAAACGCGATCTGCATAACACTGCCTACAATCGGCGGCACATCCCGGTATCGCGCGCCAACCAGCCCCAGCAGCAGGGCCACCGCGGAAGCATCCAGCGCCCACAGCGCCAGCGCAGGCAGTTCGCTGAGGAGCGACCAGGTAAGGTGCGGCGGGTAGATGATGAACACCACCACGATCACCGCCAGATTATGCGCCAGCACCAGCAGGTTACGCACAACAACCCTGGCCGGATGCACCGTATGCGCCATGCGTTGCGAGCGGATCATGTCAGCGGAAGCGGAAAAACACGTTGCCCCTTCAGCTGTGATCATGTTGATAAAGTTCCACAGCACCAGCGAGACGGCGAGGAAGGGCAAATAGGCCGCGACATCCTGGTGAAACAGCCGGGAATAAACGAACCCGATCGCGCCGATCATCACCGCGGTGGACATCGTGAGCCAGAACGGCCCCAGCAGCGACCCGCGATAGCGCAACCGTATGTCGAACAGGCTGAGCGTCCACACCAACGGCCAGAGGCGCAGGCTTTCACGCAGGTCTTGCACGGCCGAGGCCGCGCGGCCTCCCCAGCTATGGGAGGCGGCTATAATAACGGGCTGGGAAGAAGACCTTGCGGATCGCACGAGGCCAGCCTCAGCCTGGCCGGAATCCGGCACGAGCATATTCATGTGCTGCCGATTAGCCGAACCGAAGCGCGGCTTCAATTGCTGCGTTCGCTCATGACAAGGAGTTTATTCCGCGCCCGATGCTCAAAAAGCTTTTCAGCGGGCGACAATGCGCAGTTGCGGCACTTCACTGATGAACACCCGGGCACCCGGGGCAAGTGAAGCCATGGCGGTGCCGGGCGGGGGCACCAGGGATTTCACCGACCCATCTGGCATCTCCACCACGATTTCCTGCGCCGCCGCATCTTGTCCGGCATCGGGCTCGCCCAGCGTTTGCAACACCTGGGCCAGCGCCAGCCCGCCCGAAACCGGGCGCACAGCCAGCACTTTCGCCAGATAAGCCGCCTGCTGCGGCGCGCTTGCGGGCTGCGCCACGGGTTGCCGGGTGGCGCAACCCGCAAGCAAGGCCAAACCGTTAAGCAGAAAAAGGGCAGAGACACGCATGGCGTGTTGCTAGCACGGCGGCGCGGGCATCTGGTAGCGCCAGGCTATGCAGGTTTTTCTTGCCCTGAGATTCGGCCTAGTTTAAGAGGTTATAACGCCTTTTTTAAGCCATTATTGAGCGAAATACCACAACTCAATGGCGGATAGACTGCGTGGAGGCTTCAAACCTTGGGTTCAACCAGAATTCTGGCCGGTTTTATTGTGCGGAAAACGGCGCGGCTGAAACCTGGGCTGGTAGCTGGCTGCGCCGGGCTGGCGCTGCTTTCGGCCTGTGCCGGCGGCGGCGGCCAAGGCGCGCGCTATACCAGCGAGACCACCGCCTACTACCTGGCGCACGCCGCGCATAACTATAATCCGCCTGGCCCGCCGGGCGACCCGTGGGGCCCGTACATCAAAATCGCCGCGGCGCATTTCGATATTCCGGCGATGTGGATACGCCAGGTGATGCGCGTTGAATCAGGCGGCCACGAATATAGCGGCGGTCAACTCATCGTTTCATCCGCCGGGGCAATGGGCTTGATGCAGCTTGAACCCGGAACTTACCAGGAAATGACGGAGCGCTACGGGCTCGGCAACGATCCGTTTAACCCCTATGACAACATCATGGCTGGCACGGCCTATATCCATGAAATGTACCAGGTTTACGGCTCACCTGGGTTTCTGGCGGCATACAATGCCGGGCCAGGGCGGCTTGATTCCTTCATGAACAATAATGAGCCGCTGCCGGACGAAACGATCAACTATGTCGCGATGATCGCCCCCAACATTGAAGGCTATTACCCCCAGCGGCGCTCGGCGGCGGATGAGCTGGCACTGAACACCGAGCCGATGGGCCAGGATGGCGGCATTCTGCCAAGTGGCTTCTCCCCGGAAGCGCCGACGCCCGCACAGCTTTCCGCCCCGGTTGAAGTGGCTTCCCTGGCTCCAGCCACAGGACCGGCTGACGGCAGCTCGCCCGCCCCGGTTTCCATCCCCATTTCCTCCATTCTGCCCGCTGTGGCGCAGAACCAGGCCGCGCCCGTGCAGCCACCCCCCGTTCAAATGGCTTCCGTGCCCATTCCGGAGCCAGTGCAGATGGCTTCGGCGATCTATACCCCCAATAATGCCTTGCCCGTGCCGCCCCCGGTTCCGGCAACACACCAATACCCCATGGTCGCCAGCAGCGCGCCTCCCATGCCGCCGCCGGTACCCGCGCCGCGTAGTTTCTCGCTTATCCCGCCCGCAATGGCTGAACCGGCTGTGCAGACTGTCGCTTTTAATTCCGGCCATAATAGCTGGGGCATTCAGGTCGGTGCATATGACAGCTCCTCCAACGCCAAGGCGGCTTTGGGCATGGCAGAGCTTACCGGCGCCAATGTTCTAACGCGGGCGCGGCCAGTGGTGATGACCATCCATGCCGGCGGCGGCACAAAATACCGCGCCCGTTTCGTAGGGCTGCAACATGACGAAGCGGTGAACGCCTGCTCGCGCCTCGCCGGCGGCCCAACCGGCTGCGTGGTACTCTCGCCAGACGCGCAGTCTTAAAACTTACACCGCGCCGTTGGCAAGCAGCGTGGCGCGTACAGCATCCTCCGGTACATCGCCGCTGGTAAAAGCCCGGCCGATGCCGCGCATGAGCACGAAATGCAGCTTGCCGCCGCGGTTTTTCTTGTCCAGCTTCATATGTGCCAGCAGGCGCTCGGCAGGTAGGTCCGCAATCCGCACCGGCAGCCCGGTTTGTGAAAGATGCTGGGCAATGCGCGATATATCCTCCTGCGGGGCCAGGCCCAGAGAGGCGGAGAGATGTGCGGCCAGCACCAGCCCGGTTGCCACCGCTTCCCCATGCAAAAGCCCGCCGCCATAGCCGGTTTCGGCTTCCAGCGCGTGGGCGAAGGTATGGCCCAGGTTCAACAGCGCCCTTCCATCATTCGGCTTGGTCTCGCGCTCATCATCCCCCACCACGGCAGCCTTGAAACGCACGGCGTATTCTATGGCGCAGGCCTGGGCGTCCTTGTCCCCGGCCACCAGAGCGGCGCCGTGGGCCTCGCACCACTCATAAAATGCCGGGTCCGCGATCAGCCCGGCTTTCACAATCTCTGCATAGCCCGCCGCGCATTCGCGGGGCGGCAGCGTCTCCAGCACCCCGGTATCGGCCAGCACCAGCAGCGGCTGGTAGAAGGCGCCGATCAGGTTCTTGCCATGCACGGAATTGATGCCGGTTTTGCCACCCACGGAGCTATCCACCTG
>JAGXAO010000058.1 GCA_018971565.1 Rhodospirillales bacterium | reverse complement strand
CGAGCTGCGCCCGCTGGTGCCGCTGGATGGCGGGCGCTTCGCGACCTCCGACCTCAATGATCTCTACCGCCGCGTCATCAACCGCAACAACCGCCTGAAGCGGCTGATGGAGCTGCGCGCGCCGGACATCATCGTGCGTAACGAGAAGCGCATGCTGCAAGAATCGGTGGACGCGCTGTTCGATAACGGCCGCCGTGGCCGTGCCATCACCGGCACCAACAAGCGCCCGCTGAAGTCGCTCTCCGACATGCTGAAGGGCAAGCAGGGCCGGTTCCGCCAGAACCTGCTCGGCAAGCGCGTCGATTACTCCGGCCGTTCGGTTATCGTGGTGGGCCCGGAGCTGAAGCTGCACCAATGCGGCCTGCCGAAGAAGATGGCGCTGGAGCTGTTCAAGCCCTTCATTTACGCCAAGCTGGAGAAATACGGCCTCGCCACCACCATCAAGGCTGCGAAGCGCATGGTGGAGAAGGAGCGCCCGGAAGTTTGGGACATCCTCGAAGAGGTGATCCGCGAGCATCCCGTCATGCTCAACCGCGCGCCCACGCTGCATCGCCTAGGCATCCAGGCTTTCGAGCCGATCCTGATCGAGGGCAAGGCCATCCAGCTTCATCCGCTGGTCTGCACCGCCTTCAACGCGGATTTCGACGGCGACCAGATGGCAGTGCACGTACCGCTCTCCATCGAGGCGCAGCTGGAAGGCCGGGTGCTGATGATGTCCACCAACAACATCCTCAGCCCTGCCAACGGCAAGCCGATCATCGTGCCGAGCCAGGACATCGTTCTGGGCCTGTATTATCTCTCTTTGGAAACGCCGGAGTTTCTGGCCGCCAAGGACGAGGAAGCGCCAGCCTTTGGCACCGTTGGCGAGATTGAGTTCGCGCTTAGCGCGGGCGCCATCAAGCTGCATGACAAGATCCGTGCCCGTGTGAAGAACATGAACGCGGATGGAGAGGTGAAAAACTCTATCGTCGCCACCACGCCGGGCCGCATGCTTATGGGCCAGCTTCTGCCGTTGAACGCGAACGTGCAGTTCTCGGTGGTCAACAAGATGCTGACCAAGAAGAACGTGCAGGACGTGATCGACCTCGTCTACCGCCATTGCGGGCAGAAAGAGGCGGTGATCTTCTGCGACCGTCTGATGGGTCTTGGCTTCCGCCATGCGGCGAAGGCCGGCATTTCCTTCGGCAAAGACGATATGCGTATCCCCGACTCCAAGCATGAGCTGGTGGCAACCACTCAGGCCGAGGTGCGCGAGTTTGAACAGCAATATCAGGATGGTCTGATCACCGCCGGAGAGCGCTATAATAAGGTTGTTGACGCCTGGTCCCGCTGTAAGGACCTCGTGGCCACGGCCATGATGAAGGAGATCTCCCGTCAGGAGGTCGGCAACCCGACCAACTCCGTGTGGATGATGAGTCATTCCGGCGCGCGTGGTTCGGCCGCTCAGATGTCTCAGCTTGCCGGCATGCGCGGCCTGATGGCCAAGCCCTCCGGCGAGATCATCGAGCAGCCGATCATCGCGAACTTCAAGGAGGGCCTCTCGGTTCTCGACTACTTCAACTCCACCCACGGCGCCCGTAAGGGCCTGGCGGATACGGCGTTGAAGACCGCGAACTCCGGCTATCTCACCCGCCGCCTGGTGGACGTGGCGCAGGATTGCATCATCATCGAGGATGATTGCGGTACCGAGCGCGGCCTGACCGTGAGTGCCGTGCGCGATGGCGGTGAGATTGTCGCTTCGCTCTCCGAGCGCGTTCTGGGCCGCACCGCTGCCGAGGACATTGTGGACCTGAACACCAACGAGGTGATCGTGGCCCGCAATGAACTTATCGAGGAGGCGCATGCCGAGCAGATCGAGAAGAGCGGCATCGAGACGGTGAAGATCCGTTCTGTGCTGACCTGCGACACTAAGATCGCGGTGTGCGGCAAGTGCTATGGGCGCGACCTGGCTCGCGGTACCCCGGTGAACGTAGGTGAGGCCGTGGGCGTTATCGCCGCGCAGTCCATCGGCGAGCCGGGCACGCAGCTGACCATGCGTACCTTCCATATTGGCGGCGCCGCCCAGCGCGGTGCTGAGCAGTCCAACGTGGAAGCCAGCCATGACGGCTCTGTGGTCATCCGCAACCGCGTGGTGGTTACCAACTCTTCCGGTGTGCCGGTGGTGATGAGCCGTAACTGCGAAATCGTCCTCACGGATGCTGGCAAGCGCGAGCGTGCCCGCTTCCGCGTGCCCTACGGCGCACGCCTGCTGGTGGATGAAGGGGCGGACGTTGCCCGTGGCCAGAAGCTGGCCGAGTGGGACCCGTACACCCTGCCGATTATCACCGAACGCGATGGTATCGTGGAGTATGCCGACCTCATCGAGGGCGTGACCCTGGTGGAGCGGACCGACGAGGTCACCGGCCTTACCTCCAAGGTGGTGGTGGATTACAAGCAGTCCGCCCGCGGTGCTGATCTGCGCCCGCGCCTGCTGCTGAAGGACGCGAAGGGCGAGATATTGCGCTTGGCCAACGGCACCGAGGCGCGGTATTTCCTCTCGCCTGACTCGATCCTCTCGATCGAATCAGGTGCCACGGTGGCGGCGGGTGACGTGCTGGCACGTATCCCGCGTGAGGGCTCCAAGACCCGCGATATCACGGGCGGTCTGCCGCGCGTGGCGGAGTTGTTCGAGGCCCGCCGGCCGAAGGACCACGCGATTATCGCGGAAATTGACGGCCGCGTGGAGTTTGGCAAGGACTACAAGGCGAAACGCCGCGTCATCGTAAAGAGCGACGATACGGGCGAGGAGACCGAGTATTTGGTTCCCAAGGGCAAGCACGTCTCCGTTCAGGAGGGTGACTATGTTCGCAAGGGCGATCCGTTGGTGGACGGCCCGCGCGTGCCGCACGACATTCTGCGGGTGCTCGGCGTGGAAGCGTTGTCCGACTATCTGGTCAACGAAATCCAGGACGTTTACCGCCTGCAGGGTGTGAAGATCAACGACAAGCATATTGAGGTGATCGTTCGCCAGATGCTGCAGAAGGTAGAGATCACCGAGGCTGGAGACACCACCTTCCTGGTGGGCGAACTGGTCGACCGCGTGGAGTTCGACATGGAAAACAGCAAGTTGAGCGGCGACGAGCGGCCGGCGATGGGGCTGCCGGTGCTGCAAGGCATCACCAAGGCCTCGCTGCAGACCCAGAGCTTCATCTCAGCGGCCTCTTTCCAGGAAACCACCCGAGTTCTTACCGAGGCAGCCACGGCTGGCAAGTTGGACCTGTTGACCGGCCTGAAGGAGAACGTGATCGTTGGGCGTCTGATTCCGGCGGGAACGGGCTCGGTCATGAACCGGTTGCGCTCCATAGCCGCGGGGCGCGACAGAAAGACGCTGGGCACCAAAGGGGCTACGGCTTCCAAGCCGGAACTGGCCGTCGAGTAATCGGAGTCGATAAACTCGCCATGTCGCTCTGGTTATATGTCTCAACGGCGCCTTTCGGGGCGCCGTTTTGATTCGGCCTCAGCCATGAGGATTCAGAAAGCCTGAGTTTTCTTGCGGTTTGGTGTAGGAGAATCGCTTGACTTGGGGGGGAGCCGCTTCTAAGGAGAGCACTCTCGCGGTTCCGGAGTTCCGGGCCGGGTTTCTATAAAAAGTCTGGCGCGTGCGGCGCCGTGCGGTTTTTCCGCGCCTAGGCCGTGCGCTAGATAGGCAGTTCCGTAAGGATGGGTTCCATACCTCCTTCGCGGCGCTTTTTTATGGAAGGCCCGATCCTGTCTTAGGAATTAGAGGTTGAACACGTAGCAGGATGAGATATGCCGACCATTAACCAGTTGATCGCCAAGGGCCGTGAGCCGGCTGCCAAGCGCAACAAGGTGCCTGCCCTTGAGGGCTGCCCTCAGAAGCGTGGCGTTTGTACGCGCGTTTACACGACGACCCCGAAGAAGCCGAACTCCGCGCTTCGTAAGGTTGCCAAGGTGCGCCTGACCAACGGGTTTGAAGTGGTTAGCTACATTCCCGGTGAAGGCCATAACCTGCAGGAGCACTCTGTGGTGCTTATCCGTGGTGGCCGCGTGAAAGATCTTCCGGGCGTTCGCTACCACATCCTGCGTGGTGTTCTGGATACGCAGGGCCTGCCGAAGCGCCGCAAGCGCCGTTCGCTCTATGGCGCCAAGCGTCCGAAGTAAGGAGAGGTTGAGATGAGCCGCCGCCGCCGCGCCACGAAGCGCGAAGTTCTGCCGGACGCCAAGTTCGGTGATGTCGTTATCAGCCGTTTCATGAATGTGCTGATGTATGATGGTAAAAAATCCGTTGCCGAAGGGATCGTGTATGGCGCCCTCGACGTGCTGAAGAAGCGCGGCGGGCCGAGTGCTGACCCTGTGCGCCTGTTCCATGAGGCGTTGGACAATGTGAAGCCGGCGATCGAGGTACGCTCCCGCCGCGTTGGTGGTGCGACCTATCAGGTCCCCGTCGAGGTTCGGACTGAGCGCCGTCAGGCGCTGGCGATCCGCTGGATCATCGACTCAGCCCGCAAGCGCGGCGAGCACACGATGGAAGAGCGGCTGTCGAACGAGCTGCAGGATGCGGTGAATAATCGCGGCTCTGCGGTCAAGAAGCGTGAAGATACCCATCGGATGGCCGAAGCCAACAAGGCTTTCAGCCATTACCGCTGGTAATCTTCTGACCATTCCAAGTTTTTAGCCTGCACACGGAGCAGTTAAATGGCCAAAGCTAAATTTGAGCGCAACAAGCCGCATGTTAACATCGGGACCATCGGCCACGTTGACCATGGCAAAACCTCGCTGACCGCCGCCATCACCAAGGTGCTGGCCAAGGCTGGTGGCGCCACATTCACCGCCTACGACCAGATTGATAAGGCGCCGGAAGAGCGCGCCCGCGGCATCACCATTTCCACCGCTCACGTGGAATATGAGACCGCCAACCGCCACTATGCGCACGTCGACTGCCCCGGCCACGCCGATTATGTGAAGAACATGATCACCGGCGCCGCGCAGATGGATGGTGGCATTCTGGTTGTGTCCGCCGCAGACGGCCCGATGCCGCAGACCCGCGAGCATATTCTGCTTGCCCGTCAGGTCGGCGTGCCGGCGCTGGTCGTGTTCCTGAACAAGATGGACCTCGCGGACCCCGATCTGGTCGAGCTGGTCGAGATGGAAGTGCGCGAGCTGCTCTCCAATTACGGCTTCCCGGGCGATGATATCCCCATCATCAAGGGTTCCGCTGTTTGCGCGTTGAACGACACCAACCCAGAGATCGGCGAGCAGGCCGTGATGGAGCTGATGGCTGCCGTTGATGCCTACATTCCGCAGCCTGAGCGTGCCGTCGACAAGCCGTTCCTGATGCCGGTGGAAGACGTGTTCTCCATCTCTGGCCGTGGCACGGTGGCAACCGGCCGCGTCGAGCGCGGTATCGTCAAGGTTGGTGAGGAAATCGAGATCGTTGGCCTTCGTCCGACCGTCAAGACGACCGTTACCGGCGTTGAGATGTTCCGCAAGCTGCTCGATCAAGGTCAGGCTGGCGACAATATCGGCGCGTTGCTGCGTGGCACCAAGCGTGAGGATATCGAGCGCGGTCAGGTTCTGGCGGCTCCCGGCTCCATCACCCCGCACACCAAATTCTCTGGCCAGGCATATATTCTGACCAAGGAAGAGGGTGGCCGTCACACCCCGTTCTTCACCAACTACCGCCCGCAGTTCTACTTCCGTACCACGGACGTGACCGGTGTGGTGAATCTGCCCGAGGGCACCGAGATGGTGATGCCGGGCGACAACGTGACGATCGCTGTTGAGCTGATCGCCCCGATCGCTATGGATGAAGGTCTGCGTTTCGCCATTCGTGAAGGCGGCCGCACCGTTGGTTCGGGCGTCGTTGCCCAGATCAGCAAGTAATTAATCCGCCCCTGTATCTGAAGAGTTCGAGTTAAGATGGACAATCAAAACATCCGTATCCGCCTGAAGGCGTATGACCATCGCGTGCTGGATAACAGCACCAAGGACATCGTAAACACGGCGAAGCGCACGGGCGCGCAGGTGCGGGGGCCGATTCCTTTGCCGACCCATATCGAGCGGTTCACTGTGAACCGTTCACCGCATGTGGACAAAAAGAGCCGCGAGCAGTTCGAAATCCGGACTCATCGCCGCTTGCTGGATATCGTTGACCCAACCCCGCAGACCGTGGACGCGCTGATGAAGCTCGACCTCGCCTCCGGCGTTGAAGTTGAAATTAAGATCTGAGCTTAGGTGGTATAGGTATTATGCGTACCGGTGTGATCGCGAAAAAGTTGGGGATGACCCGGCTGTTTAAAGAAGACGGCACGCATGTGCCGGTCACAGTGCTGCATCTCGATGAGGTGCAGGTTGTGGCGGCGCGTAACGTTGAGAACGATGGCTACGCCGCTGTTCAGTTGGGCATTGGCAAGGCCAAGCCAAAGAATGTGAGCAAGGCGCAGAAGGGGCATTTCGCTAAGGCGAAGGTTGAGCCGGCGATGAAGCTGGTTGAATTTCGCGTGGCTGAGGATGCTCTGCTGGAGCCTGGCGCGGTGTTGTCGGCTGCCCATTTCACTGTTGGCCAATTTGTGGATGTTGCCGGCATTACCAAGGGTAAGGGCTTTGCCGGTGGTATGAAGCGTTGGAACTTTGCGGGTCTTGAGGCGTCTCATGGCGTTTCGATCAGCCATCGTTCTCTGGGCTCAACGGGTAACCGTCAAGACCCGGGTAAGACCTTCAAGAACAAGAAGATGGCCGGTCATCTAGGCCAGGAGCGCGTGACCACTCTGAACCTGATGGTTGAGAGCGTGGATCTTGAGCGTAATCTTGTGATGCTGCATGGCGCGGTGCCCGGTTCCAAGGGCGGCTATGTGCTGGTGCGCGATGCGGTGAAGAAGGCTCGTCCTGCGGACGCGGCCTATCCCGCCGGTCTGAAGGGCTGAAGCCGATGAAGCTGGATTTAGTTGATTTTGATGCGAAATCTGTTGGCAGCGCCGAGTTGCCGGACGAGATTTTTGCGGCCGAGCCCCGCGTGGACATTATTGCCCGCGTGATTCATTGGCAGTTGGCCAAGCGCCGCGGTGGCAATCATAAAGTGAAGGGCATGGGCGAGGTTTCCGGTACCACCCGTAAGCCGTACAAGCAGAAGGGCACGGGTAATGCCCGTCAGGGCTCTCTGCGCGCGCCGCAGTTCCGTACCGGTGGTGCAGTGCATGGCCCGGTTGTGCGTGACCATGGCTACTCGCTGAACAAAAAAGTGCGCCGCCTTGGTCTCATCTCCGCTCTCTCTGCTAAAGCTGCTGCTGGTAAGCTGGTAGTGCTTGAAGATGTGGCCGCGCTGGACAAAACCAAGGACGTTGCCGCTAAGGTAAAGAATTTTGGTTGGTCCTCGGCATTGATTGTGGATGCTGCTGTCGAAGAGAAATTCGGCCGCGCTTCTCGCAACGTGAAGGGGCTTGATGTGCTGCCGGTCGTTGGTGCGAATGTGTATGACATCATGCAGCATGACGTTCTGGTGGTTACCAAGGCCGCTATCGAGGGTCTGAAGGAGCGCCTGGCATGACCGGCACCGTAAAAATTTCTGACGAGCGCATGTATGAGATCGTGCGTGCGCCGCACATCACCGAGAAAGCCACTATGCTTTCCGAGAAAAACCAGTTCGTCTTCAAGGTTGCGGGTGACGCGACCAAGCCTGAGATCAAAGCCGCGATTGAGGCGCTGTTCAAGGTGAAGGTGACTAACGTCAACACGCTGATCACCAAGGGCAAGGCCAAGCGGTTCAAGGGCCGCCCGGGTCAGCGTTCCGACGTGAAGAAAGCGTTTGTGACTCTTGCCGAAGGTGAGAGCATAGATTTCACCACCGGTCTCGCCTGAGGTTTTGAGATATGGCATTGAAGCACTTTAATCCGGTCACGGCGAGCCTTCGCGGCACGGTGCTGATCGATCGCAGCGAGCTCTGGAAGGGCAAGCCGGTGAAGGGGTTGACTGAAGGTCAGCACTCCAGCGGCGGGCGTAACAACCATGGCCGGATCACCAGCCGTTTCCGTGGCGGCGGACATAAGCAGTCTTATCGTATTGTGGACTTCAAGCGCCGCAAGTTCGATATGGCGGCGACCGTGGAACGCCTGGAATATGACCCGAACCGCACCGCCTTTATCGCGCTGATAAAGTACGAGGATGGCGAGCTGGCTTATATTCTTGCGCCGCAGCGTCTGAAGGTTGGCGATAGCGTGGTCTCCGGTGCGCGCGTGGATATCAAGCCAGGCAATGCGATGCCGCTTTCGGCCATGCCGGTTGGTACGATCATTCATAACATCGAGCTGAAGGTTGGCGCCGGCGCCAAGCTGGTGCGTTCTGCCGGCACGTTTGCGCAGCTTGTTGGTAAGGATCAGGGCTATGCCCAGATCAAGCTCGGCTCGGGCGAGCTTCGCATTGTCCGTGCTGAGTGCATGGCGACGGTGGGTGCGGTTTCCAACGCCGACCACCAGAACCAGCAGATCGGTAAGGCTGGCCGTTCCCGTTGGTTGGGGCGCAAGCCGCATCAGCGTGGTGTGGTTATGAACCCGGTCGATCACCCGCATGGCGGCGGTGAAGGCCGTACCTCCGGTGGCCGTCATCCGGTTACCCCGTGGGGCAAGCCAACCAAGGGCTACAAGACACGCTCCAACAAGCGTACCGACAACCTCATCATCCGCCGGGCGAAGGGCGGGAAGGGCTAAAAGATGTCACGTTCTGTTTGGAAAGGTCCGTTTGTCGACGGATACCTCCTTGGCAAGGCCGAGGCGTCCCGCGCCTCGGGCCGCAACGAGATCATCAAGATCTGGTCGCGCCGTTCCACCATTCTGCCGCAGTTTGTCGGCCTGACTTTCGGTGTCTATAACGGGAAGAAATTTCTCCCCGTGCAGGTCAACGAAAACATGGTTGGCCACAAATTCGGTGAATTCTCCCCCACGCGCACCTTCCCAGGGCACGCGGCGGACAAGAAAGCGAAGCGGGGCTAATCATGAGCAAGCCGAAAACCGCGCGTGCGCTGGCCGACCATCAGGCCGAGGCGATCGCCCGTAACATTCGTGTCAGCCCGCGCAAGTTGAATCTGGTCGCGGCCTCCATCCGTAACATGTCGGCGCAGCGCGCCCTGGCGGACCTGACCTTTTCCAAGCGCCGCATCGCCAAGGCGGTGAAGAAGCTGCTTGAGAGCGCCATCGCCAATGCCGAAAACAACCACCAGCTGGATGTGGACAAGCTGTTCGTATCCACCGCCGAGGTTGGCCGCGGCATTGTGATGCGCCGCTTCCATGCTCGTGGCCGTGGCCGTTCGGCAATGGTTGAGAAATGGTTCAGCCATCTGAAGATCGTTGTTGAGGAGCGCGAGGCCGCTGAAAAGCCAAGCCGCGATGCGCGTCCGGGCTTTGGCAAGAAGGCCGCTAAGCCTGCTGCTGAGACCGCTGGGGAGGCTGTGTAATATGGGTCACAAGATTAATCCGATCGGCCTGCGCCTTGGCATTACCCGCACCTGGGACAGCCGCTGGTACGCCGACAAAGACTACGCCAAGCTGCTGCATGACGATATCAAGCTGCGTAATCATCTGCGCGGTAAGCTGAGCCAGGCTGGTGTATCCAAGGTTGTTATCGAGCGCCCGGCCAAGAAGCCCCGCGTGACCATCTACGCTGCCCGTCCGGGTGTCGTAATCGGCAAGAAGGGTCAGGACATTGACAGCCTCCGCAAGGAACTGTCCGTCATGGCCAAGACCGATGTGTCGCTGAACATCATGGAAATCCGCAAGCCGGAGATCGACGCGACGCTGGTGGCCGAGAATATTGCCCAGCAGCTGGAACGCCGTGTGGCTTTCCGCCGCGCCATGAAGCGGGCCGTGCAGTCCGCCATGCGCCTTGGCGCTCAGGGCATCAAGATTACCTGCTCCGGCCGTTTGGGTGGGGCTGAGATTGCTCGCGTTGAGTGGTACCGTGAAGGCCGCGTGCCGCTGCACACGCTGCGCGCCGACCTGGATTACGGTACCTCCACTGCCAAAACCACCTACGGCACCTGCGGCGTCAAGGTTTGGATCTTCAAGGGTGAGATCCTGGTTCAGGACCCGCTCGCGCAAGATAAGCGCGCGGCCGAACAGGCCCCGCAGCGCTAAGGAATTAATGCCATGATGTCTCCTAAGCGTACCAAGTTCCGCAAAGCGCATAAGGGCCGTATCCACGGCAATGCCAAGGGCAATACGCAGCTTAATTTCGGTGCGTTCGGCCTGAAGGCGTTGGAGCCCGAGCGCATCACCGCCCGGCAGATCGAAGCTGCCCGCCGCGCCATTACCCGCTCCATGAAGCGTGCTGGCCGTGTGTGGATCCGCATCTTTCCGGATCTGCCGGTTTCCACCAAGCCTGCCGAAGTACGTATGGGCTCCGGCAAGGGCAGCCCTGAGTTTTGGGTTGCCCGCGTGGCGCCAGGGCGCATCGTTTTCGAGGTTGACGGCGTGTCTGAGACCTTAGCGCGCGAGGCGTTGTCTCTGGGTGCGGCAAAGCTGCCGATCCGCACCAAGTTCGTCACCCGTATCGGTGAGGCATAAGAATTATGAACACTGCATCTGACATTCGGGCCAAGTCCCCGGACGAGTTAAAGGCGCTGTTGCTGGATTTGCGTAAGGAGCAGTTTAATCTGCGGTTCCAGCGCGCTACCGGCCAGCAGGAAAACACCAGCCGCGTGCGCGTTGTGCGCCGCGACATTGCGCGCGTGAAGACGATTCTCGCGGAACGCGCCAGCACCGCCGAGAAGGGTTAAGAGGGTACCATGCCGAAACGTGTTCTGACCGGGCGGGTTGTGAGCGACAAGATGGACAAGACGATTACCGTACTTGTCGAGCGCCGCATCATGCATCCGTTGTATAAGAAGTTCATCCGCCGCTCCAAGAAATATGCCGCGCATGATGAGAACAATGTCTGCGTGGAGGGTGACCTGGTGCGCATTGAGGAATGTGCGCCGATCAGCCGCCGCAAGACCTGGATGGTAACCGAGCGTAACGGTGCTGCGCTGACCGCCGAAACGCCGGCTGGTTGAGAGGGTTTGAAACATGATTATCGTTGAATCCAATCTCGACGTCGCGGACAACTCCGGTGCGAAGCGCGTGCAGTGCATCAAGGTGCTCGGCGGTTCTAAGCGCAAGACGGCCTCCGTTGGCGATGTGATCGTGGTGTCCGTGAAGGATGCGATCCCCCGCGGCAAGGTGAAGAAAGGCGACGTACATCAGGCTGTCGTTGTTCGCACCGCTTACCCGGTGCGCCGGCCAGATGGCAGTGTGATCCGGTTCGACCGCAATGCGGCCGTGCTGATCAACAAGCAGCAGGAGCCGATCGGCACCCGTATCTTTGGGCCGGTGGTGCGTGAGCTGCGCGCCCGCAAGTTCATGAAGATCATCAGCTTGGCGCCGGAGGTGCTGTAATATGGCTGCGCGTATTAAAAAGGGTGACAAGGTGCTGGTGATTTCCGGTTCCTCCAAGGGCGCCCGCGGGGAGGTGCTGAGCGTTAGCCCCGCAGAAAACAAAGCGGTTGTGCAGGGCGTGGCTGTAGCCAAGCACCACACCAAGGCGAGCCGCATGGGGCAGGAGGGAGGTATCATCTCCCGCGAGGCTCCCGTGCATTTGTCGAATCTGGCGTTAATCGATCCTTCAACCGACAAGCCGACCAAGGTCGGGTTCCGGGTGCTGGACGATGGCCGTAAAGTGCGTGTTGCTCGTAAGAGCGGCAGCGCAATTGACGGCTGAAGGAGGCCGCAATGAGCGAAGAAAAGATACTACCGCGTCTGCAGAAGCATTACCGCGAGGTGGTCCGGGAAGAACTCAAAAAAGAGTTCGGCTACACCAACGTTATGCAGATTCCGGTGCTTGAGAAGATCGTCATCAATATGGGCGTGGGCGAAGCCGCCGGCGACCAGAAGAAGCTGGATGCGGCCGTGGCCGAGCTGACCCTTATTGCAGGCCAAAAGCCGGTGAAGACAGTTGCGAAGAAGGCTATCGCCGGCTTCAAGATCCGCGAAGGCTTGCCGATTGGCGCTAAGGTTACGCTGCGCGCCGACCGCATGTTCGAGTTCCTGGACCGCTTGGTTACCATCGCGCTGCCGCGCGTACGTGATTTCCGTGGAATTCCCATGAATAAGGGCTTCGACGGCCGGGGCAATTTCACGCTGGGTGTGAAAGAGCAGATTATTTTTCCTGAAATCGTGTACGACAAGGTCGACGCGATCCGCGGCATGGATATCTGCTTCGTGACCAGTGCGAAAACCGACGCGGAAGCGAAGGCGCTGCTCAAGGGTTTTAACCTTCCGTTCGCGAAGTAAGCGGCGGGTTTGGCAAAGTTTTTGGAAAACGGCTGGGGGTTCCAGCAGGTTCCGGAGGGGTTTTAGAGAATGGCTAAGACATCGCAGGTCAACAGGAATGCCAAGCGCGAGCATATGGCTGCCCGTGATTCGGGCAAGCG
>JAGXAO010000157.1 GCA_018971565.1 Rhodospirillales bacterium | reverse complement strand
ATCGCCGAGGTTATTTCCCTCTCCAAATCCATCCTCGGCATGCCGGAAGGCTGGCGCCTGGGCGTGCTGCCCGCTTCGGATACCGGGGCGGTGGAAACGGCTTTGTGGTCTTTGCTCGGCCCCCGCCCGGTGGACGTGCTGACCCATGAAAGCTTCTCAGAAGTCTGGGCGACGGATGTGGTTCAACAGCTCAATCTGACTGATGCCCGCGTGATAAACGCAGAATACGGCCAGTTGCCGGATGTCTCGCTGGTTGATTTCAGCCACGATGTGGTGCTGACCTGGAACGGCACCACCGCTGGTGTGCGCTTCCCGAACGGCGATTTCATTCCGGCTGACCGCGAGGGGCTGGTGATCTCGGATTCGACCTCCGCGGCTTTCGCGATGGACCTGCCATGGGACAAGCTGGATGTGGTGACATGGTCCTGGCAGAAAGTGATGGGCGGCGAGGCCGCGCATGGTATGCTCGCCCTTTCCCCGCGCGCGGTGGAGCGGCTGCTGAGCCACAAGCCCGCCTGGCCGCTGCCGAAGATTTTCCGTCTCACCTCCGGCGGTAAGCTGATCGAGGGTATTTTCGCCGGCGAGACGATCAACACGGTTTCCATGCTCTGCGTTGAGGATGCGCTGGATGGCCTGCGCTGGGCCGAGAGCGTTGGCGGGCTGAAGGGGCTCATCGCGCGGTCCGAGGCGAATCTGAAAGCCGTTGCCGATTGGGTTGAGGGCAATCCGCGTGTGCGCTTTCTGGCCGAAACACTGGAGACGCGCTCCTGCACATCCATCTGCCTGCTGATCGACGCGCCCTGGTTCACGGCGCTGGACGAAGAGGGCCAGGCCAAGGCGGCCAAGGCCGTGGCGGCGCTGCTTGAGAAGGAAAATGTGGCGCTGGATGCCGGGGCCTACCGCGATGCACCTCCGGGCCTGCGTATCTGGGGTGGTTCGACAGTTGAAACCTCGGACATCGCGGCACTGCTGCCGTGGATCGATTACGCGATCGACACCATCGGCCAGGGCTGAGCCGGTTCATAATTCCTGCCGCGTTTTTAAAGCGGCAATCCTGCAAAGGAACATGCCAAACATGGTTAAGGTTCTGATCAGCGACAAATTGTCGCCCGCCGCTATCGAAATTTTTAAAACCCGCGGCGTTGAGGTGGATGTGAAAACAGGCCTCACCCCGGCGGAGCTGCGCGAAATTGTTGGCCGGTACGACGGCCTGGCTATCCGCTCCGCCACCAAGGTGACGAAGGAAGTGCTGGATGCCGCGACGAATTTGAAAGTTGTAGGCCGGGCCGGCATTGGTGTCGACAATGTGGATGTGAAATCCGCCACCTCGCGCGGCGTGGTGGTAATGAACACCCCCAACGGCAACGCCATCACTACCGCCGAACACGCCATCGCGATGATGTTCGCGCTCGCCCGCCAGCTGCCGGAGGCCACGGCCTCCACCAAGGGCGGCAAGTGGGAGAAAAACCGTTTCATGGGCGTGGAGCTGACCGGCAAAGTGCTGGGGCTTATCGGCTGCGGCAATATCGGTTCCATCGTGGCGGACCGCGCCGTGGGGCTGAGAATGAAGGTGCTGGCCTACGATCCGTTTCTTACCGAGGCTCGAGCCATCCAGCTTGGTGTTGAGAAGGCAGATCTGGACACGGTTTTTGCCAAGGCTGATTTTATTACCCTGCACACGCCGCTTATCGAGGCGACACGCAACATCATCTCCGCCGAGGCGATTGCGAAGATGAAGAAAGGGGTTCGCATCATCAACTGCGCCCGTGGCGGCCTGGTGGATGAGGCGGCTTTGTACGAGGCGCTGGTCTCCGGCCATGTGGCGGGGGCAGGGCTGGATGTGTTCGAGGTTGAGCCCGCAACGCAAAATTGTTTGTTCGAGCTGGAGAACGTGGTGTGCACCCCGCATCTGGGCGCCTCCACTTCCGAGGCGCAAGAGAATGTGGCGTTGCAGGTGGCCGAGCAGATTTCAGACTTCCTGCTCACGGGCTCTGTGACCAACGCGTTGAACATGCCAAGTGTTACCGCCGAGGAAGCGCCGCGCCTGCGCCCCTATATGGATTTGTGTCGCCTGCTGGGCGCCTTCGCCGGGCAGCTTACCCGCGCGCAGGATGGCGCGATCCAACGCATTTTGGTGGAGTATGAGGGCGCCGTATCTCCCCTTAATCACCGCCCGCTGAATGCTACCGCTTTGGCTGGGCTTCTTGCTCCGGTGATGGAAGGTGTGAACATGGTCAACGCCCCGGTTCTGGCGCGTGACCATGGTATCGAGGTGGCGGAAGCTGTTAGCGACCGCAGCGGGGACTACCAGACTTTGGTGCGCATTTCTGTCACCACTGGCAAGGGTACGCGTTCTGTGGCGGGCACGCTCATCGGTAACGGCAAGCCGCGCCTGGTGGAGATTAAAGGCATAAAAGTGGAGGCGGATTTCGCGCCGCATATGCTGTA
>JAGXAO010000156.1 GCA_018971565.1 Rhodospirillales bacterium | reverse complement strand
AACGCGATTCTGGGCTATGTGGAGCAGCTTGGCGAGGTGAACGTGGAGGGCGTGGAACCGCTCTCCGGCGGCGCGCAGATGGTCATGCGCCAACGCGTGGACAAGCTGACCGACGGGGACATGCCAGAAAAAATCCTGGCCAACGCGCCGGACCGCATTGGAAACTTCTTTGCCGTGCCGAAAGTAGTTGAATGAGCATTTTTGATTTGAGCGTGGCCGGTGCCGCCAAGGCGCTGAAGGCCAAAGATATTTCAGCCGTGGAGCTGACCACCGCCTATAACGCGGCGGTGGCGGCACTCAACCCGCGGCTGAACGCCTATATCACCACCACGCCGGAACTGGCGTTGGCGCAGGCCAAGGCGGCGGACGCCCGAATCGCGGATGGCACCGCCACCCCGCTCACCGGCATTCCCATCGCCATGAAGGATTTGTTCTGCACCGAGGGCGTGCGCACCACGGCGGCAAGCAAAATTCTGGAACCCTTCATCCCAGCTTATGAGAGCACCGTCTCGGCCAGGCTGAAGGCCGCGGGCACCGTGATGCTGGGTAAAGCCAATCTGGACGAGTTCGCCATGGGCTCCTCCAACATCACCTCCGGCTATGGCGCGGTGGAAAACCCCTGGAAGCGCCAGGGCTCGGATGCGCGTCTGGTCCCAGGCGGCTCCTCCGGCGGGTCCGCCGCCGCCGTGGCCGCGCGCATCGCCTTGGCCGCCACGGGCACGGATACCGGCGGTTCCATCCGCCAGCCCGCCGCCTTCACCGGCCTCGCGGGCATCAAACCCACCTATGGGCGCTGCTCGCGCTGGGGCGTGGTGGCCTTCGCCTCCTCGCTGGACCAGCCCGGCCCGATGGCCCGCAATGTGGAAGACAACGCCCTGCTGCTAAACGCCATGGCGGGGTTCGATGCGAAGGACTCCACCTCGGCTGATCGGGACGTGCCGGATTTCACCGCCGCCCTCACCCGTGGCGTGAAGGGGTTGCGAATCGGTATCCCCGCCGAATACCGGCTGGAAGGCACCAACCCGGAAATCCTGGCCCTGTGGGACAAGGGCATTGAATGGCTGAAGGCGCAAGGGGCGGAGATTATCGACATCTCTCTGCCCCACACCAAATACGGCCTGCCGGTGTATTATATCGTCGCCCCGGCCGAAGCCTCCTCCAACCTCGCCCGCTATGATGGCGTGCGCTATGGCAAGCGTGTGGATGGCGAAGACCTGATCGACCTTTACGAGCGCACCCGCGCCGAGGGCTTCGGGGCCGAGGTGAAGCGCCGCATCATGATCGGCACCTATGTGCTGAGCCATGGCTATTACGACGCCTATTACCTAAAGGCGCAGAAGGTGCGGAATTTGATCCTGCGCGATTTCACCGAGGCTTTCGCGAAAGTGGATGCCATCCTCACCCCCACCGCGCCCTCCGCCGCCTTCGGCCTGGGCGAGAAGATGGACGATCCGGTCACCATGTATCTCAACGACGTGTTCACCGTGCCCGCCTCGCTCGCCGGCGTGCCCGCCATGAGCATTCCCGCTGGCCTCTCCGCCGAGGGCCTGCCGCTCGGCCTGCAAGTGATCGGCAAACATTTTGACGAGGAAACGGTGTTCGCGGTTTCAGCCGCCATCGAAACGGCGGCGAATTTCACCGCTCTGCCGGAGGTAAGAGCAAAATGAGCTACACACTTGAAGGCCGCACCGGCAATTGGGAGGTCGTGGTCGGCCTCGAAGTCCATGCCCAGGTGATTTCGAAGTCGAAACTCTTCTCCGGCGCTTCGGCCACCTATGGCGGCGCGCCCAACGCGCATGTATCGTTCATCGATGCTGGTTTCCCCGGCATGCTGCCCGTCATCAACCAGGAATGCGTGGCCCAGGCCGTGCGCACCGGCCTCGGCCTCAAAGCGCAGATCAACCTGTTCTCGCGCTTCGACCGCAAGAATTATTTCTACGCCGATCTTCCCCAGGGCTACCAGATCAGCCAGTTCGCCCACCCCATCGTCGGCACCGGCGAGGTTGAGATCGAATTGCAGGACGGCACCATCAAACATATCGGCATCACCCGCCTGCATTTGGAGCAGGATGCCGGAAAATCCATGCACGACCAGCATGCCAGCAAATCGGTCATCGACCTCAACCGTGCGGGCGTGGGGCTGATGGAGATTGTTTCGGAGCCGGATATCCGTTCCCCGGAAGAAGCCGGTGCTTACCTGCGTAAAATCCGCCAGATCGTGCGCTATCTCGGCACCTGCGACGGCAATATGGAAGAAGGCTCCATGCGCGCTGATGTGAACGTCTCTGTCCGCAAACCGGGCGAGGAATTCCGCACACGCTGCGAGATCAAGAACGTCAACTCCATCCGCTTCGTCATGCACGCGGTAGAGGCCGAGGCGCTGCGCCAGATAGAAGTTTGGGAATCCGGCGGCGAGGTGGTGCAGGAAACCCGCCTTTACGACCCCGCCAAGGGCGA
>JAGXAO010000057.1 GCA_018971565.1 Rhodospirillales bacterium | reverse complement strand
TCCGGTATGCCGGGGCCGTTATCGTCGATGAGGATTTGCACGCTGGCACCATTCCGCGCGGCGCTAACCCAGATCAGGCTGGCATGGCGGCGGGCATTGTCGATCAGATTGCTAAGGGCCCGCCGCATTGCCTCTGGGCGCAGCGTCACGGGCATGGTTTCCGGCGCGGAGAGACTGATGGCGGCACCTGAGCGTTTTGCGGCCGCGCAGATTTCCTCCAGCAGCACGGGCAGGTCTGTTGGCACGGCCTGCTCGCTGCCCTCACCCCTGGCAAAATTGAGATAGATGCCGATGAGATGCTCCATCTCGGCGATGTCGCTTTCCATATCCTGCAAATCGTCCGGCGTTACGCTGGGCTGCATCGCCAGGGCCAGGCGCAGGCGCGTAAGCGGCGTGCGCAGATCGTGGCTCACCCCGGCCAGCATGGTGGTGCGCTGGGAGAGGAACCGGCGCAGCCGCTCCTGCATGCGGTTGAATGCGGTGGCCGCACGCCGCACCTCTATCGCACCTTCCGGGCGGATGGGGCCGGCATCCCGCCCCATGCCGAATGCTTCAGCTGCTTCCGCAAGACGTTTGATACCCCGCACCTGTGTACGCAGAAACAACGCCGCCAGAATAACCAGCAGCAAGGCGGAGCCGATCAGCCAGATCAGGAACAGGTAGAAGGTACCGATGAACAGCCGCTTGCGCGGCACATCGACGCTGATCACCCCGTCAGCCATCTGGATATTCACCCGTAAGAAGCCGGGATGCTCATGCCAGGCGACATTGAAAGGCCGGTGAACATCCTGCGCCAGGGCCTGGGCGAGGTCTGTATCCACCGGGCCCGGCGCATCCGGCGGCGGTAAATGCCGTAGCGTCTCGTTCCGCATGAAAACCGAATGGAAGGTGAAATGCAGGTCGCCCTCCTGCAGCACCAGGGTGCGGCGGGTGGGGTCGCGGTCGATCTGGTCGATCATGAAGCCAATCTCGCCCGCCACCGCACCGGCGAGGCGGCGGGAGAGTTCATCGAGATGCGTGCCGTAGAAAATTTGCAGCGCCACGCCTTGCAGCACCACCATCGGCACCAGCACGATGAGCAGCGAGCGCCCGAACAGCCCGCGTGGCAGCATTTTGCGGAACAGCCGCTCCGGCTGCACCGGGCCGAGGCGGATTTTCATGCGCCCGGCTTCAGCACATAGCCCTTGCCGCGCACGGTCTGTAGAAAGCGCGGCTCGCGCGGGTCCGGCTCAATCTTGCGGCGCAGCCGGGTCACCTGCACGTCAATCGCGCGTTCGTTCACGTCATCCAGCCCCAATGCCGCGGCCAGCGCCTCGCGTGAGAAGATTTCATGCGGGCGGCTGGCCAGGGTGGTAAGCAGGGAAAGTTCCGCCCCGGTGAGGCGCATGCGGGCATTGGGGCCAACCAGCTCGCCGCGTTCGGCATCGAAACTGGCTTCGCCAAGCTGCAGCGGCCCGGTTTGCACCACGGGCGGCTGGGCGCGGCGCAGCATGGCGCGCAACCGGGCCACGAGCACCCTGGGGTCGAATGGCTTGCCGAGATAATCATCCGCCCCGGCTTCAAACCCCGCAAGAATATCTTCTGGTGTGTCCCGCGCGGTCAGCAGCAGAATCGGCATGGCGGGCGCGCGTTCAGCCCGCAGGCTGAAGGTGAGGTCAAGTCCGTTTTCACCGGGCATCATCACATCCAGCACCAGCAGGTCGAATTCCATGGCGCGCAGCTTCTCCCGCGCCTCCGCCGCCGAAGCCGCGCGGGTTATGCGGAAACCATTTTCGGTCAGGTAACGCCCTGCAAGCGCGGCCAGGCGGGCATCGTCGTCAACCAGCAATACATGCGGTGCGCCTTCTGTCAGCATCGCCTGCGTCATGGCGGGGTCAGGGGTTGCGTGCCAGCTTTGGTGGCCGAGCGGCTTCGGCGGGCTCCACGCCGCTGCGCCCGCCTGGGTTAATAAGCCCCCGCATCACGCGCTTAAAACCCTCTACCGCGGGGCCGCCAGCCTCGCGATACGCCATAAGCAGCCGCTCACGCTGGGTCTCGAACAACCGCCGTTCAAGCGCTGTCCCTTTTTCAGTCAGGTTGAGCAGGCGTTGGCGCCTATCCTTTGGTCCTGGCATCTGAACAACGTAGCCGTGGCGGATAAGCGGGCCAAGCACACGGGTGAGGCTTTGCTTGGTGATGCCAAGGATGGACAGCAGCTCCCCCACATTCAGCCCCGGCCGGCGGGCGATCCAATGCAGGCAGCGATGGTGCGCGCGGCCAAAATTCAGCTCCGCGAGAATCATGTCGGCCGGGCCGGTTAAATCCCGCAGGGCAAAAAAAAGCATGTCCTGGGCAGCGCGAAGTTCATCCTCCCGCAAGAACAAAAGCCCGGTTCCGGGTGCCGCGTGCGCGGCGCTGGGCAGGGTTTCGCGTTTACTGGCCGTGTAGGGTTGAGTCGTTGGGTTAGGCATGGCAATTTCAATAACCGCTGTTTGGCCGCAATGAAGTGTAGTTTCGGCTGAGTTTTGCGCAAGTTTAGACCGTCTAGAAATAGTACCGCAACCGGAGACATTTGACCATGGCGCTCGTGCCCTTCGACGATCGTGACGGCTTCATCTGGTGGGATGGCAAGCTCATTCCCTGGCGTGAGGCGAAGCTGCATGTGCTCAGCCATGGTCTGCATTATGCTTCCGCCGTGTTTGAGGGCCAGCGTGCCTATGGCGGCAATATCTTCAAGCTTAACGCGCACACAGACCGGCTGATTGCCTCCGGGCGTCTCCTCGGGTTCGAAATTCCGTATACTCGCGAGCAGATCAACCAGGCTTGCGCCGAGGTGATGGCCGCGAACAAGTTGACTGACGCTTACGTCCGCCCGCTGGCCTGGCGCGGGTCTGAGCAGTTGGGCGTCTCCGCCCAGCAGACCAAGATCCATCTGATGATCGCCTGCTGGACCTGGCCGGATTACTTCGGCGCTGACCGCATGAAGGGCATCCGCCTCAACGTGTCGGACTGGCGGCGCCCGCACCCGCTAAGTGCGCCAGTCGCATCCAAGGCGGCCGGGCTGTACATGATCGGCACGCTCTCCAAGCACAAGGCCGAGGCTGAGGGCTATGAAGAGTCACTGATGTACACCTGGGACGGATTTGTGGCGGAAGGCACCAGCGCCAACATCTTCTTCGTGCAGGATAGCAAGCTCCACACCCCGGTTACCGACTGCTTCCTGAACGGCATCACCCGGCAGACGGTGATTTCGCTCGCCAAGGCACGCGGGATCGAGGTTATCGAACGGCATATCAAGCCAGAGGAGCTGTCCAGCTTCAGCGAATGTTTCCTCACCGGCACCGCCGCCGAGGTCACGCCGGTGCGGCAGATCGGGGCAGATGTGAACTACACCCCGGCCAAACTCACCGAAACGCTGCTCAACGACTATACCGCCTTGGTGCAAATGGCGCCGGAAGACGTGGAAAAGCGCGCGGCCTGAACCAGAAAGGGGGGGGCGGTAACGCCCCTTTTTTTGGTAATAAACACGGTATGGCAAGGGGTTAATAAAACGCCACAAGCCGGAAAGCTGATTCCCCGGCTTGTATGTGCCACCTATGCCCCATGGCAGAGAGCGGGCGAAAACTGGTCCCTTTGGAGGGGCTGCGCGGCATCGCCGCCGCAATTGTGGTTCTCTACCACCTGGTGCTGGCCTTCACGCCCAAAGGCGTGGGGGCGGTGCCGCATGGCTATGGCGCGCTGGGAACCATGACGCAGTTCGCGCTGGGCATGTTGAATGGCGGCGCGGCGGTGGCAGTTTTCTTTGTATTGTCCGGCTTTATTCTAAGCCTGCCTTTCGGGAGAGACAGGCGCTTCTCCCGCGTGGTTATGGCGCTGTTGAAGCGCTGGCCGCGCCTTGCCTGCCTCACCGTCATCGCGTGTTTGATCGCCTTCGCGCTTATCAGCTGGTCTGGCCACGAATATAAGGCGGCGGCGCATGTCATTGGCGCGGGATGGCTGGCCAGCCACGGCAATTCGCCAATCCGGCTGGGGCATCTCTCCTGGGAGGGTGCGCTGCGCGAAGGGCTGGTGAATGTGTTCACCCAGGGCGAAGTAAAATTCGACTCGCCACTCTGGACCATGCGGATCGAGCTGTTTGGCTCCTTCGCCATTTTTTTCGCAGCACCGGTTCTGTTTGCCATCGGCAGCTGGGTTGTGCGGCTGGGGCTGGTGGGGTTGGCGGTTTATGTCTCTGGCACCGGCTATCCCTTCACCTTCCTTGCGGATTTTCTGATGGGCACGGTGCTGGCCATACTGTTCGCCGAAGACCGGCTACCCAAGCTTGGGAATAAAGCGGCAGCTTTGCTGGGAGGCCTGGGGCTTTATTTTTTCAGCTTTACCTACGAGCAGAATTTACTCATTCACGCGCCGTTGAAGCTGCTGCTTTCCGCCAGATACAGCCATTATATATGGGATGCCGGGGCGGCTCTCATCATTATCGTGCTGCTGGGCAACCCGGCGGTGCGGCGGGCGTTTTCCCATAGCTGGGCGGTGTGGCTGGGGCTGCTGTCCTTTCCAATTTACCTGCTCCACGGGCCGATACTGCTCTCCGCCGGGTCCGTGGCATTCATGGATGGTGTTGGCACCTTTGGAATGGTGGGGGCGGCGGTAATGGCGGCGTTCTGCTCCATTTTGCTTACCTTGGCTTGTGCCTTGCCGCTGGCCTGGGTGGATAAGATATGGACCAGATTGCTTTCCCGCGTGATGAAGCTCCCAGGCTATGCCACGGCGTGGCTAATAAAAAACGCCCAGGCCGGGGCCTGAGCGTTTTACGAAATACGATTACCTTTAGGGTTGGTTCAGGCTGCTTGCAGCCTCGCATAAGGCGCCGCGCAGGCGTCGAGCTTGGCGCGAAGTGAGGCCGGAACCTGCCTGGCGGATTTAGCCCGGGGATAATCCATTTCCAAAATTGCCTCGGTGCCGTCCACCAGCGCCGCATATTCGGCCCAATTGTCAAAAGCCATCCGGTCGATGTTATCAACAAAGGTTTCGGTCGGCGCACCCTCGGCGAGGATCAGGTCATGCTCAGCGGTTTCGATATGATAATAGGTGAACCGGGTGGGCATATTGCCTTCGCGCACGATGCTGGTGCCGTTAACCATCGCACCGGCCTGCACCAGAATACCATCCAGGAACATCGCATGGTCCGGGGAAACCATCAGGTCCTGCGTCGGCAACCCGTTGCCCAGCGCACCGGCCTTGATACGCACGGGCAGGTTACGTGCCAGGTCGGCGAACTGCATGTCCACAACGCGGCGCCCCATCCAGCGCACGGCCTTGGCTTCACCAGTCGCGGTTAGCACGGTATCGCCAGCTTCAAGCTCTTCCACCAGGCGCAGCCCGCCAGGTGTGGCAATGCGTGTGCCAGCACAGAAGCAGGGGGCGGTGGTGGAAACAAGCGTGAGTGGCGAGCTTGTTCCAGAATTATTGCCGGTTACGGTAAGCAGCTCAAACTGCCCGTTCTGCTCGTACAGATTATATTCTGTGGTTATGGTGTGCGGGTGCCTTCCCGTGCTCTGGGTTTGAACGGTGAACTCAAGGCCCGCGATGGATAGCCCGTCCTGGCTGCCGCTGTAGCCACTATAGTTCACCCCGGTGTTGGCAACGGGGAAAATGGCGTTGTCGTAAACGGCTACGCCATTACTGCTGGTATCAACCGTACCAACGCTACCTGTCTCGCCGGAAATCGTTGCTCCGGCGATGCTGCCGCTGATCGCGGTTACATCGTAGCCATCACCTGTAACGGTTGCGCCCTGAACGTTTGAGGGGATTGTCGTGGCCGTATTCGAGGCCGTCACCGTAATAGAATCCGTGTTACCCGAGGCGTCAGTGAACTTGTACGTGAAAGTTTGCGACATGAAGCGCTCCGGATAAATGGACAACAAGTTAAAATTTCGTATGCTATGAAACGAAATAATTGCCTCCTGGTAATACTAAAAGTCAAAATTATTAGAAATAGTTATTTTATAAAAAATAGGCGAAATTGATCACGTTTTTGTGCGCCAAACCGGCAAGTATAAATAAAAAATAAAAATTGTATCTAAAATAGTACAAATAAGCGCAGGCATTGGTCGTTTATGTTAAAATTATTCATCTGAAGATTGAATATTTTGGAGAGTGTTTCAGCTCTCATCCGCGGGGAAGCGGGCGCATCCAGTTCGTTGCGCTATGGGCGCGGAAACGCCTTGGCGGGGGTTCTGGCGATAATCCGGCAGGCACGGTAGCGCATCACCGGCTCGGCGCCGCGCTTGCGGGTAATGATGCCGGTTTGGTCCGCGCAGGGCGTGCCGGTGCGGCGGGTGATGAGTATGCCAGCTTGGCCCTGCACGGCCGCCACCGGCCAGTTGAAATAACCCCAGCGCGGGGTGAAGCCCAGCACCGGCACATTCTGCGGTGCATAGAAGGCCAGTTCGGCGGCAGTGGCGTAATCGTCAGACGTCAGAAAAGCCGGATGGCTGGCGGCGGCCTGCGCGGCAAAATCCTTCCACCCCGCCATTTGCAGAGCGGAGGTATCGCGCCTGGCCGGGATAGGCATAAAGCCCGCGAGCGCCTGTGCGTATACCAGCGCGGTGAGGCCGAAACCCAACGCCAAAGCCGGGCGTAGACAGCGCGGTGGTGTTGCGGCAGCAGCCAGGCAGGCGGTGGGGTAGAGAATCGCCACCCAATTGCCCTGCACCCGGCCTTTCAGTACGTGCTCAAGAAAAACAGCGGCGGGCAGCAATGTAAGCCAAAGCAGCAACCGCGTGCCGGGGGCTGCATCGCGCCGCAAATGCCAGATGCCGCGAACAGCCAAAATCGCGATGAGCGGCGTGAACAGCAGCGCCTGCCCGCCCACCAGCTCGCCAAAAAATTGCAGTGCCCGCGTGGGGGCAAACCCGTCCTCCCGACCGCCCTGCTTCAGATAGCTGGCCCAGCCATGGGCCGCGTTCCAGGCGATATCTGGCGCGAAGAAGAAGAAGGCCAACGCGATGCCCGCCCAGGGCCAGGGGCCGCGCAATTGCGGGCGGATGGCGGGGGAAAAGATCGCCCACAGCCCCGCTCCGGCCAGAAACAACGCGGCGGTATATTTGGAAAACAGCATCAGCCCGGCGATGCCCCCCGCCGCCAGCCACCAGCGCGGATCGCGGGACTCCACCAGCCGCGCCAGCGCCCATACGCCCAGAGTCCAGAAAAACAGCAGCGGGGTGTCCGGCGTCATCAGCACACAGCCGGCGCCCAGCATCAGCGTGGCGTTGAGGAAGGCGCTGGCGCGCAGGCCAAAGCGCTGGCCGGGCAGCAGCCGGTTCCCGGCATCGTACAGCGCCAGCGAGCCCGCCGCCGCCGCAATCGGCCCCAGCAGCCTTATGCCCAGTGGCGTATCGCCGCACAGCGCCGTGCCGATTTTAATCCAGATCGCCACCATCGGCGGGTGGTCCAAATAGCCCGCCTGCAGATGCCGCGCCCAGGTGAAGTAGTAAGCCTCGTCCGGCGTGAGCGGCAAAACGGCTGCCAATACGAGGCGCAGCACGGTGAGGGCCGCCAGCGCCGCGAGCGGCCAGCGCATCTTAGCGCACGCGCCAGACTAATGTGGCGGAAACCGCATAATTCCACACCACGCCAACCGCCGCCCCCGCGGCGCTGGAAAACAGGCTGCCGCCATCTTCCGCGTAGAGCGCCTTGGCGATGCCGATATTGGCGATAGCCCCCAGCCCGCACACGATCATGAACAGAGCCAACCCCTGCCAGGCCTTCGCGCGCTTCAGCCTTTGCGCCCGGTAGGTGAGTTGGTTGTTGAGCTGAAAATTCACCACCATGGCCACGATGGTACCGATGGTTTGCGCCGCGCCGAACCCGGCCCCTGCGGCCAGGGCGGCTTGCAGCACTGCAATATTCACCAGCACACCCAGAATGCCAACCAGCGCGAAGGATATGAACCGCAGCGGCACCCGGCCCCGCAATGCCTTGTCCAACAGCAGCCCGGCGAATTGCGCCAGCACCAGCACGTCCAGCTTGCTCTCGCCCGCCAGGCGGGGGCGGAATTTGTAGGGTACTTCCGCAATGTTCAGCACACGCGGTGAGGCCAGGATGAGATCCAGCAAAATCTTGAAGCCCTGCCCGGTTAGCCTTGCCGCCAGCGTCTCAAACAGTTCCCGCCGCAGCAGAAAAAACCCGCTCATCGGGTCGGAAATGCTGGTGCGTGTCACCATCTGCGCCACGCGGATGCCGGTTTCCGAAAGTTTTACCCGCAAGGGAGAGGATAACCCGGCGGAGTCCCCGCCTTCCACATGGCGGCTGCCCACGGCCATATCCGCCCCGTCTCGCACGGCCTTCAGCATCAAGGGCAGGCGGGTTTCGTCATGCTGCATATCCCCGTCGATCACCGCGACATATTCGGCTGCGGAGGAGAGCGCGCCCTCGATCACTGCCGAGGACAGGCCGCGCCGCCCGATGCGGCGGATGCAGCGCACCCGCGGGTCGCTCTCTGCAATCCGCTTGGCCTCGGCGCTGGTGCCGTCCGGGCTGTCATCGTCGACGAACACGACCTCCCATGCGAGGCCGGCCAACGCCACATCCAGCGCCGCCACCATGGGTGCTACATTCGCACGCTCATTATAGCACGGTACAACGACCGTGAGGGCCAACGACACGGGATCAGAGGGCTTCGAGAATCGCCTCGGCGCGGCTTACCTCGAACCCGCCCGGTTCTTCCACGGCAACCTTGGTCACGGAGCCGTTTTCGATCACCAGCGCGAAACGCTGGCTGCGGATGCCCATGCCGCGCGCCACCAGGTCCAGCTCCAGCCCCAGCGCCTTGGTGAAGGCGGCGGAGCCATCGGCCAGAAACTGCACGCTATCGCCCGCTTTCTGGTCCTTGGCCCAGGCGCCCAGCACAAACGCGTCGTTCACCGCCAGGCAAACAATCCTGTCCACGCCTTTTTCCTTCAGTTCCGGCGCCAGCTTCACAAAGCCGGGCACATGCTTGGCGCTGCAGGTGGGGGTGAAGGCGCCGGGCACGGCGAACAGCACAACTTTTCCAATGCCCAGCAATTCAGCCGTCTCCACCTCGCGCGGGCCTTCCGGCGTGGCCAGCATGAGCTTCATAGCCGGAATTTTGTCGCCAGTTTTGATCATTGTCTGCCTATTGCTCGTGAAACGGATACAGCTTCTTAAGCCAACTGGCGGGTAACGTGAAGCGGGGCTGGCCGAGAGGCGGGCGCAAGAATATATTAGGCAGATGACGGAACCAGAAATTTCAGTATCACCCCAGCCAAATTGGCTTACCGGCCAGGTGCTTCTGGCGATGCCCGCCATGCGCGACCCACGGTTTTCGCAGAGCGTGATCTTCATCTGCGCGCATAACGAGGATGGAGCGATGGGGCTGGTGCTGAACCGCACGTTGCGTAAGCCAAAATTCGGCGATCTTTTGCAGCAACTGGGAGTGGAGCCGCACCCGCCACAGCGCAACTTGGCCGTGGGCCAGGGCGGCCCGGTGGAGGACCATCGCGGGTTCGTGCTGCATTCAGCTGAATGGATGACCGAAGGCAGCCTGGAGGTGGATGGGGTGCATGTTTTAAGCGCCAGCATGGAAGTGCTGCAGGCCGTGGCCTCCGGCGGAGGGCCCGCCCAGGCGCGGTTGCTGCTGGGTTATGCCGGCTGGGGTGCTGGCCAGCTGGAAGAAGAGATATGCCAGAACAGCTGGCTGACCACGAATGCGGATAACGATATCATCTTCGATTCCGGCTACCAGACCAAATGGCAGCGCGCATTGGCGAAGCTGAAGATTGACCCTGGTATGCTTTCGGGCGATTCCGGGCGGGCATGAAAAAGCTCGTCATCGCCACGCATAATGCGGGCAAGCTTAAAGAATTCCAAACCCTGCTGGCGCCGCTTGGCTACGAGGTTACGTCATCCGGCGCGCTCGGCCTGCCCGAACCGGCTGAAACCGCGCCGGATTTCGCGGGCAATGCGCGGATCAAGGCTTTGGCCGCGGCCAAAGCGTCCGGCCTGCCAGCTTTGGGGGATGATTCGGGGTTGAGCGTTTCGGCGCTCAACGGCCAGCCCGGCATTTATTCCTCCCGCTACGCGGGAGATGACTACCCAGGCGCTTTCGCCAAAATTATCGCGGCGGCCGAAGCTAAAAACGACTGGGAAGCATGGTTCACCTGTGCGCTCTGTCTGGCCCAGCCGGATGGTTCCACCGGCACCTATATCGGCGAAGCCACCGGGCGCATCGCCCCCGCGCCGCGCGGCGGGGCGGGGTTTGGTTACGACCCCATCTTCATCCCCAATGGCTACGAGCAGAGCTATGCGGAGCTTGGAACCGAGAAAGACAAAATCAGCCACCGGGCGCGCGCGTTTGAGCAGGTTGCCGCCGTGCTGGCGGACACCACGACAAACCAGCCTTGATCGCGGTTTTCGGGCATCGCGGCGCACGCGGATTATTGCCTGAAAACACGCTGGCGGGGTTTGCGCTGGCAGAACATATGCGCCTGACAGGGGTGGAGCTGGACATCGCCGTCACCGCCGATGGCATCCCCGTGGCGCATCACGACCCGCGGCTGAATCCTGAAATCGCTCGCGGCAACTCTGGCGCCTATGTGGGCGGCGATGCCCCCTTTATCAGTGCCCTAACTTTTCAGCAGCTTAACCTGTATGATGTAGGCCGGTTGCGCGCCGGGTCGGATTATGCGGCCCGGTTTCCAGAGCAAATTCCCCGGGATGGCGCCAGAATACCGGCACTGGGTGAATTGCTGGCCGCCTGCCCGGCGTCGGATTTTCTTGTCGAGGTAAAAACCTATCCTGACCACCCGGAAGCAACGTTGGCCCCGAAGCGGCTGGTGGAGGAAGTTGTGCGCGTTTTGCAAGGGGCAAACCGTATCGGTGCCACCATGCTCTGCGCTTTTGACTGGCAGGTGCTGGAGGCCGCCGCGCTATTGGCGCCTGCTTTGCGCCGGTGCTGCCTCACGGCACCTGAAACCGTGAAACGCCCCGAACTTTGGTTTGGCAAAACCAGCCTGGAAGCATCTGGCGGCAGCGTGCCGCGTGCCGTGGCCAGCACCGGGGCCATGGCCTGGGCGCCGTTTCACGAAACGCTGGGTGCAGCGGGAATGGACGAAGCCCGGCGCCTTGGCCTTACCGTGCTGGCCTGGACGGTGAACGAGGCTGAAGACATCCACCGTATGATCGATCTTGCCGTGGACGGTATCATTTCCGACCGGCCAGACCGCGTGAAGACCATCCTCGCGGGGCGCGGCGCCAAAATGGCGCCGCCCGGCTTTGTTGCTGGGCCGCGCGGCTGAATAAAGCCGCCGCTAAACCTTCCCGTGGCAGTATTTGAATTTCTTGCCGGTGCCGCAGGGGCAGGGTGCGTTGCGCGGCGTTGCGCCCCAGGTTTCCGGCCGGGCCGGGTCAACCTCTGTTTCGCCAAAAGCAGGCAAGGCCGCGTCGGTGTTGCGGACCACCGGCTCCGCCAAGGCCAGGCCGCCTTGCATGCCGCCGGGCGCGGGGTGAGATTCCACCATGGGTGGCGGCACGGGTTCAGCCGGCACCTGTACCTGCACATGCGCCAGGGCCAGGATCACGCGTTCTTTCAAATCATCCAGCATCGCCGCGAACATGGCGAAGGCTTCGCGCTTGTACTCGTTCAGGGGGTCTCGCTGGCCATAACCGCGCAGGCCGATTCCCTGGCGCAGATAATCCAGCCCCAGCAGATGTTCTTTCCACACATGGTCCAGCGTCTGCAGCAGTACGGATTTCTCGATATAGGAATGCAGCGCCTCGCCAAACTGCGTTTCTTTTGCGGTGGCGGCCTCGTGGGCGGCCTTCAGGATGCGTTCGCGCAGATGCACCTCGTCGATGCCCTCTTCCGCCGCCCATTCTTCCACTGGCAAGCTCAGCGCCAGCACGCGCGCCACATCGGCGGCCAGCTCGGCTGATTGCCATTGCTCGGCGAAGGCTTTCTCCGGCACGCGGTTTTCCACCATCGCGGTAATCACATCGTCGCGCATTTCCGAAACAACATCGGCAACGCTCTCGGCGCCCATGAACTCCCGGCGCTGGGCATACACTTCCTTGCGCTGGTCGTTCATCACATCGTCGTACTTCAACACGTTCTTACGCATGTCGAAATTGCGGATTTCGACCTTCTTCTGCGCTTTCTCTAACGCTTTGTTGATCCAGGGGTGAATGATCGCCTCGCCATCCCTCAGCCCCAGCCGCTGCAGCATGCCGCCCATCCGGTCGGAACCAAAGATGCGCATCAGGTCATCTTCCAGCGAGAGGAAGAAGCGCGATGCGCCAGGGTCGCCCTGGCGGCCAGAGCGGCCACGCAGCTGATTATCGATGCGCCGGCTCTCATGCCGCTCAGTGCCGATAACGAACAGCCCGCCCGCCGCCTTTACAACCACATGGTTGGCATCAATTTCAGCGCGCAGGGCTGCCGGGTCCATATCCGGCTCCAAGGCCAGGCGCATATCGTAATTGCCCCCCAGCTTAATATCCGTGCCGCGCCCGGCCATGTTGGTGGCGATGGTGATGGCGCCTGGCGCACCGGCCTGCGCGACGATCTTGGCCTCCTGCTCATGGAAGCGCGCATTCAGCACGCTGTGCGGGATATTTTTTTTGTCGAGCAGGCTGGAGATGATTTCGCTTTTCTCGATGCTCGTGGTGCCCACCAGCACGGGCTGGCCCCG
>JAGXAO010000056.1 GCA_018971565.1 Rhodospirillales bacterium | reverse complement strand
CCACGCCCACCTGCACCAGCACCTCGCTGAACGCATCCGCCCGGCCGGCAGCCAGCACGCGCTCGCCTTCCGGCGCAGGCAGCACGGCCTCGTAGCCAAGCCTGGCCGAGGCGTCGTTCAAATCGCGCAGCCAGCCCTTCACATGCGCAACACTGCGCTCATCCACATAGCCTTGATAATGAGGGGCAAGCCTGGTCACGCTATCCATATGGCAAGGTTAGGGCATCGCGCGGACCATGCGCAACCGCACTGGCGATTCGTCGCGGATTTCTTGGTTGACGACCACCCTTAAAAAGGAACATAACACGAACAAAGCAGCTCCACCGATGACCGGCTGCTGGCCGGACTCGGCGTGAACTCTTTGGCAAGCTTTTTCCTGTGGAAAAAACTGTACTTAGCACAGCTAGTAGTCATTGCGCGGCGCGCTCACTATATGTTGTTATGGTGGCCGCGATAAAAAACAGGGGTCCGGCAAAGATGAATATAATGACAAAGCC
The DNA here is from genome assembly GCA_018971565.1 of Rhodospirillales bacterium. GTDB lineage: Bacteria > Pseudomonadota > Alphaproteobacteria > Acetobacterales > Acetobacteraceae > Acidocella. The sequence continues at coordinate 12,316 of JAGXAO010000056.1, read as the reverse complement.
TGAAGCCGTGCTGCTTGACGATGCCGTGCAGATGCCGGGCCGCTTCCAGGTGACGGTAGACCGGACCAGGGACGCGCTGCTGACGGATTTCGGCCGCGCCACGCTGGACGACCGGTACCTGCTGCCCGGCGAAGGCTATCAAGACCTCTTTGCCCGCGTCGCCTCCTATTATGGCGACGACCAGGCCCACGCCCAGCGGCTGTACGATTATATCTCCAAAATGTGGTTCATGCCCGCCACCCCGGTGCTCTCCAATGGCGGCACGAATCGCGGCCTGCCCATTTCCTGCTTCCTGAACGAAGCAACCGACAGCCTGGACGGCATTGTCGGCCTATGGAACGAGAATGTCTGGCTGGCCTCCAAGGGCGGCGGCATCGGCTCATATTGGGGCAATCTGCGCTCCATTGGCGAAAAGGTTGGCCAGAACGGCAAAACCTCCGGCATCATTCCCTTTATCAGGGTGATGGACTCTCTTACGCTCGCCATCTCCCAGGGCTCCCTGCGGCGCGGGTCGGCGGCGGTCTATCTGCCAATCTGGCATCCCGAGATCGAGGAGTTCGTGGATATGCGCCGCCCCACCGGCGGCGACCCCAACCGCAAAGCGCTCAATCTGCACCATGGCGTGCTGATCTCTGATGATTTCATGCGCGCGGTGGAAGCCGATGAAATGTGGGGCCTGCGCTCACCTAAGGATAAGAGTGTCGTCCGCTCCATCTCCGCCCGCGCGCTCTGGATCCGTATCCTCACCACGCGCATCGAGCAGGGCGAGCCGTACATCATCTATTCCGACCACGTGAACAACGCCCGGCCGGAGCAGCATAAATTAGCGGGGCTGGAAGTGAAAACATCCAATCTCTGCGCCGAGATTACCCTGCCCACCGGCATCGACCAATATGGCAAGCAACGCACCGCCGTATGCTGCCTCTCCTCCCTGAATCTCGAAACCTGGTTCGAATGGCACAAGGACGAGCGCTTTATCGAGGACGTGATGCGCTTCCTGGATAATGTGCTGGAGGATTTCATCCAGAAAGCCCCTGATTCCATGGAACGCGCGAAATATGCGGCGTTCCGCGAACGCTCCGTCGGGCTTGGCGTAATGGGCTATCATTCCTTCCTTCAGGACAATTCCATTCCGTTCGAAAGCGTGATGGCGAAGGTGTGGAACATAAAAATGTTCAAGCATATCCGTGGATTTGCGGACAAAGCCTCCAAAATTCTGGCAGCCGAGCGTGGCGCCTGCCCGGATGCGAAGGATTATGGCATTGAGGAGCGTTTCAGCCATAAAATGGCAATCGCCCCCACCGCCTCCATCTCCATTATCGCGGGCAACGCCTCACCAGGCATCGAGCCGATCAGCGCCAATGTGTTCCTGCAGAAAACACTTTCCGGCAGCTTCTCCGTGCGCAACCGCGCGTTGAAGAAAGTGCTTGAATCCCATGGCCGTGATGATGAGGACACATGGTCTTCCATCACCCTTACAAAGGGCTCTGTGCAGCATCTGGACTTCCTGACCCAGAACGAGAAGGATGTGTTTAAAACCGCTTTCGAGCTGGACCAGCGTTGGGTGGTTGAGCACGCGGCGGACCGCGCGCCTTTCATCTGCCAGAGCCAGTCGATCAACATCTTCCTGCCGGCAAACGTACATAAGCGCGATCTGCACCAGATCCATTATCAGGCTTGGAAGCGCGGTGTGAAATCGCTCTATTACTGCCGCTCGCTCTCCATCCAGCGTGCGGACAATGTCTCTGAAAAGAAGGCAACTGCTATAATGGAAACCCGCCCGGCGAATGATGCCGACGGAACGCTGCCTTTGGCGGCCAGCAGCAATTACGAGGAATGCCTGGCCTGCCAGTAAGGCGGGAAGGTTCGAATTTTTAAAGGATCAGGGCCATGGCCCAGTCTCTGAAAGCGTTTATGATGAGTGGACAGATCGTTTCCGCCCCCGAGGCGGAGAAGAAAATGGACTTGCTGACCGAAAATCCTGTCTACAAGCCCTTCCGCTACCCTTGGGCGTATGAAGCCTGGCTGATCCAGCAGCGCGTGCATTGGCTGCCGGAAGAAGTGCCAATGGCCGAGGATGTACGCGACTGGCATAAAAAACTCACCGAAGGCGAGCGTAACTTGCTCAGCCAGATTTTCCGCTTTTTCACGCAGGCGGATGTCGAGGTGAATAATTGCTACATGAAGCAATATTCGCAGGTTTTCAAACCCACCGAGGTGCTGATGATGCTCTCGGCCTTCTCGAACATCGAGACCGTGCATATTGCCGCCTATTCGCACCTGCTGGATACGGTGGGCATGCCGGAGGTGGAATACCAAGCATTCCTTAAATACAAGGAAATGAAAGATAAATACGAATACATGCATAGTTTCTCCATGGAGAACAAGCATGAGATCGCCAAAACGCTTGCCGCTTTTGGGGCCTTCACCGAGGGGCTGCAACTTTTCGCCACCTTCGCCATCCTGTTGAACTTCCCCCGCTTCAACAAGATGAAAGGCATGGGGCAGATCATCACCTGGTCGGTCCGCGATGAATCCCTGCATTGCGAAAGCATCACCAAGCTTTTCCTCACCTTCATCTCCGAAAATCCGGAAATCTGGACCGAGGAGTTGCGCCGGGAGCTCTACCTTACCTGCGCCACCATTGTGGACCATGAGGACGCCTTCATAGACCTCGCCTTCGAGTTCGGCGCGGTTGAGGGCCTGACCGCCGCGGAAGTAAAACACTATATCCGCTATATCGCGGACCGCCGCCTGGCCGGATTGGGCCTGAACCCGCTGTTCCATGTAGAAAAAAACCCGCTGCCCTGGCTGGATGAGATGCTCAACGCCGTAGAGCACGCAAATTTCTTCGAGAACCGCTCCACTGAATACAGCAAGGCTGCCACATCCGGCTCCTGGGAGGATGCCTTCAACGACTTCGACAAACCAGCGGCAGACCACGCCTAACGTTGCGAGGTGAAAATGTCTCTTGAAAAAGCGACAAATGTTATTCTGCCTTCACAATAATTGTAAATTTATCAAAGAATTACATTTACCTCTAGCGGCTTAGCTAAATTTCTTCTAATAATCGAAGCTGAGTGTAATCTTATGTATCGGTAAGAATGCTCTAACAGGTGAAAATGGGAATTTTGCGCGGTATAAAAATTGAGACAAGCCTCTTCTGCCAATGCCGCGCTTATTCCGCCCACATATCTGACAACCTTTAATACCGGACTAAAAGAAACATGGCAGGTCTGACAACTCCTGAGGAAGATGCTGAAGTTTCCGGCTCCCGGACACAGACTGGCGCACCGCGCTATAGCCGCCGATTGTCAGATAAAATTTTGCTCGCATTCCATCATGCGTGCGACCAGGGCGATTACGAGATCGCCGAGCAATTGCTGCGCATCCTGGAATCCATGCTCACCCGCCGCACCGTGCCGCCGGATGCAAATCGACGTAAAAGCATAGAAAGCTTGGTGGCCGCGCATGAGCGGCTATGGCACCTACGGCACCCGGAGAGTTTCAACTAAGGCGCAGCCCGGCACAAACGCTTTCAGACGTATTTCTGAAACACCTCGTTGCCCGCCACATGAAATTCCAGCCCCGACCATTGGTTCTCCTGGTCGTACCAGAGCGACAAGTGCAACTTACCGGTTACATTGAAGCGCTGCGCCACAACCGTGCCGCCATTAGCCGTTGGAAGTTTGTTCCAGCCGGGTGAGTTGACGACGGCTGGGTAATGCCTGCCTGTTTCCACATTCAAAATCATGGCACGCAGCATCGCCTGGTTCCAGTAGGTAAGCGGCAACATTGGCGGGTTGCCGGTATATTGGTAATCCCCAGCCTTCGTGCTGCAAATTGCATAGCCGCCGGAGATTTGATCGGCCTGGACCGCAAGGGGCGTGCCATTATGGTTCACTTTGCTGTCCAGCCGGGTGAACACCCCGCCCGACCAATATTCTGAAACCCTGCATTGATAATGGAACAGGGCAATACCCGCCACGGTTATGACCATTTCGGCATTCGTATCCACACGCAGGCAATTCCGTGAATGCGTAAACCTCACATGATGTTCACCCACCGGCGTGCCGTTGCGAAGGATTTTAAAATGCAGCGTACCACCGGAAGGAACCGGCAATGCCGTGGCCAGCATTGGCTTGGGCACTGCCAATGCTGCCGCGCCCGCCAAAAATCCACGCCGTTCAAGCTGTTGGCCCATTCGTTTATGTACCGTTATGCAAATTTTCGAATGTTAGGCAGAGGCGACAGCCCGCCTCTATCGTGGCACAATGACATTTATGCACCAGTTGATCTTTCTTCGTCATGCCAAGGCAGAAGCAGAAGCCCGGGGGCAGTCTGACCACAACCGCGCGCTAACCGATAAAGGCCGCCGTGCCGCGAGAAAAATCGGCGAAACCATGCGCGCGGCAGGGTTGGCACCAGAGGTGGTTCTGGTTTCCACTGCCAGCCGCACGCAACAAACTCTGGAAGAACTTGAAAGCGCGCCCGTTTGGGATGAATGGCCGAATATCGAAGCGCTGCCCCAGCTTTATATGGCAACGCCCTCGCAAATTCTTGGCCTTTTGCAGGGCCTGCCTGAAACCGTGCGTAGTGCAATCGTTATTGGCCATAATCCGGGCCTGCACGAGCTGGCGTTGCAACTGGCCGGGCCAAACCGCCCAGACACGGGCGCCGCGCGAATCGACGAAGGCTACCCCACCGCGGCTCTTGCCGAGTTTCTTATTGCCACCACCTGGAAGCAGCTTGGCCATGGCGGCGCCAGCCTTAAGCGTTTTTTGTTACCTAAGGATCTCAGATGAACCTGGCGCTACATTACCCGGCGGGCGGATGGTGGGTAAGCGCCTCGCCCGCTGTGCGTGAAAGCCGGGCGCATAAAGGTGAGCCCAATAGCGCAATTAAACTCACCGCCACAAACGCCGCCCTGTAATCAGACAGCGCCGGCGAGGCATGGCCAGAAAGCCGGCTGGAAATTTCCAGACTCGCCGCCCCCAGTACCACCCCCATGGTTAAAGAAAGCTGCTGCACGGTTGTGTATAGCGTGGTCGCGGCGGACATACGCGGCCGGGCGATGTCGCCATAAGCAATCGTATTGAAAGCCGTGAACTGCAAGGATCGGAAAAAACCTGCCGCGAACAGCACCGCACTCATGAGCACGGGCGGCCAAGCGGGCGAGAACGCGGCAGTTAGCGCCATGGCCACTGCTGTTACCACACCATTCCAGATCAACACGGCACGGAAGCCAAAACGGTCGAGCGAGGGCACCGCCGCCACCTTCATCGCAATGGCGCCCGCGGCGGCGGCGAAAGTGATCAAACCGCTTTGAAACGGCGACTTGCCGAAGCCGAGTTGCAGCATAAGCGGCAGCAAAAACGGCAATGCGCCAACGGCAACTCTAAACAGGCTGCCTGCTGTCACGGAGACCCTGAATGTTTCAACCTTGAACAAGGAAAGATCGAGCACCGGATTATCCGCCCGCCGCGCATGAAACCAATAAGCCAGGCAGGCCCCCGTGCCACCGGCGAAGGCCATCAAGGTCCAGGAAAGCGGCACAAGCCCGCGCCCCAACGTTTCCATGCCAGCCATTAAAAGTGCCATAGCCAGCCCGGAATATATCAGGCCAAAAATGTCGAGATGCCCGCCGCGCCCCTCCTCCCGCACATCGGGAATAAATAGCGAGACCGCAATTGCTCCCGCAACGCCGATCGGCACGTTAATGCCGAACACCCAGCGCCAGGAAGCCACGGATACAATCAACCCTCCCAGCGGCGGCCCCAAAACAGGGCCCAGCAACGCCGGCATGGTCAGCCAGGTCATCGCTGAAACCATCTGCGAGCGGCTGACCGAGCGCAGCAACAGTAACCGCCCGACCGGCAGCATCATCGCCCCGCCAATGCCCTGAAGCACCCTTGCGGCCACCAGCACCAGCAAATTGGGGGCGATACCACAAAATATCGAGCCAAGAGTGAACACGACGATCGAGATACGGAATACCTGCCGCGCCCCGAATCTGTCCGCAACCCATCCCGAGGCCGGGATGAACACCGACAGTGCGATGAGATAAGAGGTTACAGACACCGACATATAGAGCGGGTCGACATGAAAGCTTTTTGCCATCGCGGGCAGCGCCGTCGTCACCACCGTCGAGTCGAGGTTCTGCATGAACAAGGCGATGGCGACGATGATCGCAATGGTGCGTATCCGCCGGGGTGAGGCGTCCGGCTCCATCGTCTGGGTGTCAGACATTTAAATTCCGGCGAGGTTGCCGTTTCATTTAGCCAGCGGCCGCGCTTCCTCCGCCAGCATAACCGGAATGCCATTGCGGATGGGAAAAGCGAGGCCGGCTTTTTCGCTGATCAGTTCGTTGCGAACCCGGTCGTAGCGCAGCGTCCCTCGCGTTACCGGGCAAATCAGCATTTCCAGGAGGCGCGGGTCCAGCGCCGGATCATTTATCTCGCTTGTCATGTTCTTAACTCGCTTTTGGTGTTGCGCCCTTTCCGGGGCCGCCATCGAAGGAATCAATTTCGAGTAATGCCCGCAGCGCCGTGGCGCGCAGCAACGGGTCTTTGGCTTCCAGCAGCGCCTGCTTCTCCTCCGGCTCAAACGGGCAAGCCATACAAAGCGAAACCACCAAGGCGGCATCGTTCATTTCGGCAATTGCTTCCCAATTCGCCTCAACCCCCGCGGCGGCGAAATAACGGCCAAGCGCGTCCAGCAATATCTGCCGGGGAAAAGGCAAAACCTCGTCGTCCGCGCGCAAATCTGCCGCAAAGCCAGAAAGCCCGGCATGCACCCGGCGGTACCCGCGCCGCATCTCCACTTCTTCGGCGATGGTAAAGCGGATCATGCCGGTAAGGGTAACCAGGTAATGCCCGTCATCAGTTTCCTCGAAGGAGGAAATACGCCCAAGGCAGCCAGTCCGGTATAATCCCGGCCCACTCTCCCCACGTGGCAGGCGCTTATCCGGCTGTACCATGCCAAAATAACGCCCCTGCCCCAACGCATCTTCCACCATAGCCAAATAGCGCGGCTCAAAAATATTCAGCGGCAGCCGCCCCCGCGGCAACAAAAGCGCACCGCTCAGCGGGAAAACCGGAAATTCATCCGGCAAATCTTCAAAAACCGGTGGCGGCGCGCTCATGTGCTCAACTGAACAGCAAAGCTGAAAGCTTGCGCCGGGCCGCCATGCTGGCTGGGTCATCCATGCCCCAGGCCTCGAAAAATTTCAGCAATTGCAGCCGGGCGCCATCCTCGTTCCAGGCGCGGTCACGTTTGATAATCTCCAACAACGCCGCGGCTGCCTCGGCCCGCGCGCCGGAGGCGTTCAGGGCAGAGGCCAGTTCGTATCGTGCCTCATGGTCATCCGGGTTCACGGCCAGGCGCGCTTCCAGGCCGGACATGGCGGCTTGCGCCTTGCGGCCTTCCTGCGACAACACCAACGCGGCCTTGGCACCAGAAATTTCAGGATGCTCAGCCAGAGCCACCGGAACCTGAGCCAAAACGTCCTCGGCCTGATGCTCCTCGCCCATGGCGAGCAATGCGCGCACCAGCCCGCCCCAGGCCTCTGGCTTATCGGGCGCCTCCTGCAAGGCAGCGCCGAAATATTGCGCGGCGGCATCCGCCTGGCCCTGCTCCAGCATCGCCTTTGCTTCGGCGATCAACGCCTCGCCCGGCGCGGCTGTTCCGCTCAGCTTCAGCAGTGCCTCCACAAAACGCTTCAGCTCGCTTTCTGGCAGCGCGCCGGAGAACGTGTCGGCAATCTGCCCTTGCCAGAAAGCCACCACCGTGGGCACAGACTGCATCGGCAGCCCCATGCGAGAAAGTTGTGTCACCAGCTCCTGGTTCTTATCCACATCAATCTTCACCAGGCGCACCCGCCCATTTTGGGCACGTGTTACGCGCTCCAGCGCGGGGGTTAAGGTTTTGCACGGCCCGCACCAGGTAGCCCAAAAATCTACAAGCACCGGTAGCTTTTGAGATGCCTCAATTACATCGGCCATGAAATTGGCCTGGTCGCCCTCGATAATGGAATTCACCACCTCGGCGGCTGGCCCCCCAGCCGTATCGTTGAACAACGTACTCATTTATTCTGTTCCGCCATAAAGTTCTAAGCCCTTATATAGGATTGCACCCGCCGCTCACACCCCGCCCCCTTCTACCTCATCCAAACATATCCGGCGGGCTTGCAATCCCATTCTGGCCCCTGTAATGAGCCTTCCACGCCGCGAGCGGGCGTAGCTCAGGGGTAGAGCACAACCTTGCCAAGGTTGGGGTCGAGGGTTCGAATCCCTTCGCCCGCTCCAAATTTCCACTAGAAAATCAGTAAGTTAAGATAAAATTGCCGTAAAACAGGCTTTTGCTTCTCGCATGCCGCAGCTCAACTCGGCTCTTGACGTAATGCCTGGCCCCTGGCTTGAAACGTCTCTCATGAAGGCAACGCCCCAATCTCCCAAACTCACGCGTGCCGAAGCCGCCCGCCCGGCGCGGGAAGAAGCCGAGGCCGCCGCCCTGCGTGCGAATCTGGCCCGCCGCAAAGCCCAGGCCCGCGCAAAACCCGACCCGAAAAAGGACGAACCCGAATGCCCGTGATGCCCGACCATTGGATTCGCCAGCAGGCCCAAGAACACGGGATGATCGAGCCGTTCGTGGAAAGTCAGAAGCGCGATGGCGTGGTCTCCTACGGCCTCTCCTCCTACGGGTACGACGCCCGCTGCTCCGAGGATTTCAAGATCTTCACAAATGTCGATTCGGCGATTGTGGACCCGAAAGCCTTCAGCCCCGCCAGCTTTGTGGACCGTACCGGCCCGGTCTGCATTATCCCGCCCAACAGCTTCGCGCTCACCAACACAATGGAATATTTCCGCATCCCGCGTGATGTGCTCGTTATCTGCCTTGGCAAATCCACCTATGCGCGCTGCGGCATCATCGTGAATGTCACGCCGCTGGAGCCCGAATGGGAAGGCCAGGTGACCATCGAAATTTCCAACACCACCCCCCTGCCCGCGAAAATTTATGCGGGCGAAGGCATATGCCAGTTTCTGTTCCTGAAGGGCGAAAGCCCCTGTGAGATCTCCTACGCCGACAAGGCGGGCAAATATATGGGCCAGCGCGGTGTGTCGCTGCCGAGGATGTAAACAAGACCATGGATTCGATTCGCATCATTGGCGGCGTGCCGCTGCACGGCACCATCTCCATCTCCGGCGCCAAAAACGCCGCCCTGCCGCTAATGGCCTGCGGGCTGCTTACGGATGAACGGCTGACCCTCTCCAATGTCGCCAAGCTGGCGGATATCGCCACCATGTCCCAATTACTGGCGCAGCATGGCATCGAGGCCACGCCGGAAGGCCGCAGCCTCACCCTCGGCGGGCGCATTACCAATACCGAGGCGCCTTACGATATCGTGCGCAAGATGCGCGCTTCCATCCTGGTGCTCGGCCCGCTGCTGGCCCGCATGGGGGAAGCCCGCGTCTCGCTCCCCGGCGGCTGCGCCATCGGCACCCGGCCGGTGGATTTGCACCTGAAGGGGCTGGAAGCGATGGGTGCGCGAATCGAGCTGGAAAACGGCTATGTGCACGCCACAGCGCCAAAGGGCTTGAAGGGGGCAGCCATCGTGTTTCCGTTCGTCTCCGTCGGCGCCACGGAAAACCTGCTGATGGCGGCATCCCTCGCGGATGGCCAGACCGTGCTGAAAAACGCCGCCCGAGAGCCGGAGATTACCGACCTCGCCAAATGCCTGATCGCCATGGGTGCTAAAATCGAAGGACTGGAGACGGATACGTTAACCATCGAGGGTGTGAAATCCCTGCATGGCGCGGCCCATTCCATTCTGCCGGACAGGATCGAGACCGGCACTTATGCCTGCGCCGCGGCCATCACCGGCGGAGATGTGTTCCTTGAAAATGCCCGCGCAGCTGACCTTGGCGCGGTGCTTACCTCGCTGGCCGAGGCGGGGGTGGTTATCACCGAGGCCGATAACGGCTTCCGCGTTACCCGCGCCAACGGGCTGCATGGGGTGGACGTGACCACCGAGCCCTTCCCCGGCTTCCCGACGGATATGCAGGCGCAGTTCATGGCGCTGATGAGCGTGGCGAAAGGCGCTTCTCTCATCACCGAAAACATCTTCGAAAACCGCTTCATGCACGTGCCGGAGCTCACCCGCATGGGCGCACGCATCAACATTCAGGGGGCTTCGGCCATTGTTCGGGGCGCTGACCATCTCACCGGCGCGCAGGTGATGGCGACGGATTTGCGCGCCTCTTTCTCCCTAGTGCTGGCCGCCCTGGCCGCTGAGGGAGAAACCACCATCTCCCGCGTCTATCATCTGGACCGTGGCTATGAATCGGTGGAACAGAAGCTCGCGGGCTGCGGTGCGAGGGTGGAGCGGGTGGCCTAACTCGCCATACCGGCCATCGCGGCCATAACCGGGGGTGAGAGCTGCATCAGCACCCCCGCCGCCAGCAGCACCAGCACCCCCAATGCGGTTTCCCATAAAATCGCCCGCAGCAGCGCTGCCCTGCTGGCAGGCAAAGCGGGTGTAAGGCGCCAGCGGTTACGCGCCGCCAGCGTGAGCAACGCCGCAAACAACACCAGCTTCAGCAAAGCCGCCTCGCCATAGCCAGTGTTGAAGAAGGCCGAGACGCGGCCGATGAGCAGCAGATATTGCAAAAACGCCGTGACCAGAATGGCCGCCACGCAAAGCATTCCAAGCCGGGAATAACGCTGCGCCAATACCATCGGGCTGACGCCAGAGCAAAGCCCAAGCGCCAAGGCTGGCAAGGTGCCCAGCCACGCGGCGGCCGCCCCGATATGCGCCAGCGAACAGGCGAACAGGAACCATCCCTCCATCCCGGTCATCGCCGCACCGTGACCAAGCCAGGATTCGCCTAGCACGCCCAACCCGGCCAAAGCCGCAGCCAACCGCCAGCGCCGCCCCTGCGCGCACAGCACGGCCAGCAGCAACAATGCGAGGCGCGCCAAAGTGAGCCAGCCGAAACGTGTGTACTCCGCTACCAGCGGCAGCGCGGCCAGCACCGCCGAAGGGCTGCGCGCACTGGCGAAATCGGCTGTTTGCAGCCAGAACCAGGCAGCACCGCCAAGCACAGCCACGGCGAAGCCACCCCAGGCCAAACGCCGCAGCCCCGGCACCGGCATTATCACAGCCCCGAACAACGCCGCGCCAAACGCGGAAAAATACCCCGCCAGATGCAGCCCCCGGCTCAGGCCGCGAAGCACCATCCAAACGGGGTTATCCATTATTGGTTAACGGAAAAACTAAAGGTTCCGTGCGTCTTATGGGTATCCACGGAGAGCGCATGCCATTTGACCGTATATTTTCCCGCCCTGGAAAAATGCACCGGCACTGAAAGCTCATTGCCATGGCCGGGCACGGCCTGCGGCGCGCCGGTATCAGCCGGAATGCCCGCGCTGTCCGTTACCGTCACTGTACAGAATTTTGGCTGCACGGCCTCGGTAAAAATCAGCAGCATCGAAGATGTCGAAGCCCCAACCACAGCGCCTGCTGCGGGGCTGGATTTTGTTAGATACGCATGAGCAAAAGCGGACGGCGTGGCTGCAAGCATAAGCATTGCCGCCACCGCCGGAATGGAAAGACGCATAAACACGGTCCTATGAAACAATTGCGGTGCCGTGCTTTAGGGCGAACATTACCTGCTGGAAAGCAAAAGCTTCCTACATAATGTTACTTTAGAACAGATTAATAAAGCGCTGGAACAAGCTGGGAGATGCGGCGCTTTCCTGCGGAGTGGCGCCATTGGTCACGGGTTGGCCCATGGCGGCGTTTTCCTGAAGGCGGCGCTGTTCCTCGCTCGCGTCAACCACCGTGGGGGTGTTCGGGTTATTGCCCATCAGCTTGTTAACAAATCCGCTGGAACGGCTGGCCACGGCGGCGTTCTGGTTCACCTCAGCGCGGATATTGCCCTGCGGCGCGGGGCCCGCCTGATCCAGCAAGGCTTGGCCGGCGGCAGATGTACTCTGCGAGGTACCGGGCAGAGCATTAGCTGGGGCGATCACATCAGCCCCTTGGGCAGCAGCGCTCGCTTCTTGCGTCGGCGGCTGGCCGGGGTTGGGCTGCTGAAGCTGCCCAAGCTCCGGCGGCAGCGAGAGCGGCGGCAGCGTGCCTACCTGATAAGCATCAGGCGGATTCGCCTCCAGCCCGAAGGTTTTCTTCATGCCATCGCTGCACCCGGCCAGCGCCAGGGCAGCAAGCATTGTCGAGGAAAAGGCAATGGCGCGGCGTGTGATCATGGCGTCTTCCTATCCTTCCCGCTCATCCGCCGCAACAGGTGGCTTGCGG
>JAGXAO010000055.1 GCA_018971565.1 Rhodospirillales bacterium | reverse complement strand
GCGATGCCTGTTTCAAGCTGGGTGACAATGCCATTCTCGAAGGTGAGGGCAATATTCTCGGCCCAGCCGCTGGGGAGCAAAGCGTGACGAAAAATGATGCGTTCAGACACTGGACAGGCCTCCTGAGGATGGATATGTATATACAACTTTTCCCTCCACGCCAAGGTACAGAACATGCAGGCAGAGCGGATTTTTACAAATGCAAGGCTGGCGACGATGGACCCGGCGCGCCCCGGCCTGGGCGTGGTGGAGCATGGCGTGGTGGCCGAGGCGGGCGGGCGCATTCTCTATGCGGGCGCCGCGCGGCCGATGGATGCCGATGAGATTGTAGATTGCGAAGGACGCTGGATTACGCCGGGGCTGATCGATTGCCACACCCATCTGGTTTATGCCGGAGACCGCGCGGCGGAGTTCGAGGCGCGGCTGCAAGGTGCCAGCTACGAGGAAATTGCCCGCGCGGGCGGCGGGATTCTCGGCACCATGAAGGCGACGCGCGAGGCCAGTGCAAAAGATTTGCGCGCTGCCGCCCGCCGCCGCATGGCAGCACTGGTGGCGGAAGGTGTGACCACCATCGAGGTGAAATCCGGCTACGGGCTTTCGCCTGAGTCTGAATATAAATGCCTGGAGGTGGCGAAATCGCTGGGTGATGCGGCGGATATTTCGCCAACCTTCCTGGGCGCGCACGGGTTTCCGCCGGAGATGGAACGGGCGGCGTATCTGCAGCTTTTGTGCGAGGAGATGATCCCGCATGTCGCGGCGCACAATCTGGCCGATGCGGTGGATGGGTTTTGCGAGGGCATTGCGTTTTCGCCGAAGGAGATCGCGCAGGTTTTTGCTGCTGCCACTCGGCACGGCCTGCGGGTGAAGCTGCACGCTGATCAGCTTTCCGACCTAGGCGGCGCGGCTCTGGCGGCGAAGTTTGCAGCACTTTCCGCGGATCATCTGGAATATACCAGCGATGCCGGGGCCGCCGCGATGGCTGAATCTGGCACTGTGGCGGTGCTGCTGCCGGGCGCTTTTTTTACACTGCGTGAGAAGCAATTGCCGCCGGTTGAGGTTTTCCGAAGGCATGGCGTGAAGATGGCGGTTTCCACCGACCTCAATCCCGGCACCTCTCCGCTTTTCTCCTTGCTGCTGGCGATGAACATGGCCGCCACGCAATTCCGCCTGACTGTGGAGGAATGCCTGCTTGGCGTCACCCGCCACGCCGCTGCCGCCCTGGGGCGGGGCGATGTGGGCGTGCTGAAGCCAGGGGGAAAATGCCATCTCGCGATATGGGATATTGAGCGCCCGGCGGAGCTTGTTTACCGCATTGGGTTCAACCCGCTACATAGACGCATCTGGAGTGCCGTATGAAACTCATACCCGGGGAAATGAATCTGGCGCAATGGCGCGCGATTTATCAAGGAGAAGCCATAGAGCTTGACGAGGCGGCGCTGCCTGCCATCCAGGCGGGGGCGGATGCGGTGGCGGAAATTTTAAGCCGGCACGAACCGGTTTATGGAATTAACACCGGGTTCGGCAAGCTGGCCTCGGTGCGGATTGCGGATGATGACCTCGCCACGCTGCAGCGCAACCTCGTGCTCTCCCATGCCGCCGGTGTGGGGGAGCCTATGCCGGTTCCCGTGGCAAGGCTGATGCTGGCGCTGAAGATGGGTTCGTTGGGCCAGGGCGCTTCCGGTGTGCGGATGCAAACCGTGCGGATGCTGGAAGCCATGCTAGCGAAAAACCTCATTCCCGTGGTGCCTGCGCAGGGTTCGGTCGGTGCTTCGGGCGATTTGGCGCCGCTGGCGCACATGGCTGCCGCGATGATGGGCGTGGGTGAGATTTATGTGAATGACGCGCGCAAGGATGCTGCTGTTGCCTTGCGGGAAGCCGGGCTGGCGCCTTTGGTGCTGGGGCCGAAGGAAGGGCTGGCGCTGCTGAACGGCACGCAATTTTCTACCGCCAATGCGCTGGTTGGTTTGTTTGAGGCGGAGCGGAATTTCCGCGCGGCACTCGTCACCGGCGCGCTCTCCACCGACGCGGCGAAGGGCTCGGACGCACCGTTTGACCCGCGCATTCATGCCGTGCGCAAGCATAGGGGGCAGAAAGAGGTAGCGGACTCATTGCGCGGGTTGATGGCGGGTTCGGCCATCCGTGCATCGCATTTAAAGGGTGACGAGCGGGTGCAGGACCCTTATTGCCTGCGCTGCCAGCCGCAGGTAATGGGCGCGGTGCTGGATGTTCTGCGCCAGGCCGCCGCGACGCTGGAGACGGAAGCGAATGGCGTGACCGATAATCCGCTGATTTTTACCAATCCTGCAGTTGCGCTCTCTGGCGGAAATTTCCACGCCGAGCCTGTGGCCTTTGCCGCGGATATGATCGCGATGGCGGTGTGCGAGATCGGTTCCTTGGCCGAGCGGCGGATTTCCCTGCTGGTGGACCCTGTGCTTTCCGGCCTGCCAGCGTTTCTTACGCCGAAGCCGGGGCTGAATTCAGGCTTCATGATTCCGCAGGTAACAGCGGCGGCTTTGGTTTCCGAGAATAAGGGCAGGGCGTTCCCGGCCTCGGTCGATTCCATTCCTACCTCTGCTAATCAGGAGGATCATGTTTCCATGGCGGCGCATGGCGCGCGGCGCTTGCTGGCGATGAATGAAAATCTGTGCGCGGTGGTCGCCATTGAATGGCTGGCGGCGGCGCAGGGGTGTGATTTCCACACGCTTAAATCCTCCGCCGCTTTGGAAGAGGCGCGGGCCACCCTGCGCAGAACGGTGCCGAAGTTGGAAGATGACCGGCATTTCGCGCCGGATATCGAGGCCGCCATCGCGCTGCTGCAAGCGGGGGCTCTGGTGTCCGGCAATCTGCCAGGTGTGGCGTGAGCCTGTTTTCACGGCGCCAGGGCAATGCGCCCCTGGTCCTTTCCATCCCCCATGCGGGCACAGAGATTCCTGCTGAATTCGCTGGTGTTTTTGTATCGGACTGGCTGGCGCGCAAGGACGCGGATTGGTGGCTGAGAGAACTTTACGCCTTCGCCGAGGCGCTGGATGCGACCATCATCGCGGCGAACATCTCGCGCTCGGTGATCGATCTCAATCGTGACCCGTCCGGCGTGTCGCTCTATCCTGGCCAGGCAACGACGGGGCTTTGCCCCACGGAAACCTTTGATGGCGAGCCGCTTTATAAAGCTGCCACGCCGGATGAGGCGGAGATTGCCCGCCGCAGGGAAACCTATTTCGCGCCCTACCACGCGGCTTTGCGCGCCGAGATCGACCGCGTTCATGCCCTGCATGGGCGCGTGGTGCTGTATGATTGCCACTCCATCCGCAGCCATATTTCACGTTTGTTTGAGGGCGAACTACCGCAATTCAATATTGGCACCAATGACGGTAAAAGCTGTGACAAAGCCGTGCAGGCTCTGGTGGAGCGCGCCTGTGCTGAAAGCGGTTTTTCCTACGTGGTGAATGGCCGTTTTAAAGGCGGCTGGATCACCCGCCATTACGGCGAACCCGCCCGGAATATTCACGCCATCCAGATGGAGTTGGGCTGCCGCGGCTATATGGATGAGCCCTTGCCCGTGAGCGAGGCCAACTGGCCAGCCGCTTTGAAAAACCCCGCTCCCGTTCAACCTGTTCTTGAGACGATTTTGAAAGGCCTTTGCGCATGACCCGTCTTGATAATGCGCGCGTGATCCGCGCGGACCATGGTACCAAACTTTCTGCCAAAAGCTGGCAGACCGAAGCCCCCTTGCGGATGCTGATGAATAATCTCGACCCGATGGTGGCCGAGCGGCCGGAAGAGCTGGTGGTTTACGGCGGCATTGGCCGCGCGGCGAGGGACTGGGAAAGTTTCGACCGTATCGTGGCGGCGCTGAAGAAGCTGGAGGGGGACCAGAGCCTGCTGGTCCAGTCCGGCAAGCCGGTGGGCGTGTTCCGCACCCATGCGGATGCGCCGCGCGTACTCATCGCCAATTCCAACCTGGTGCCGAACTGGGCGAACTGGGAACATTTCAACGAACTCGACCGCAAGGGGCTGATGATGTACGGCCAGATGACGGCTGGCTCGTGGATTTATATCGGCACCCAGGGCATCGTGCAGGGCACGTATGAAACTTTCGTTGAGGCTGGGCGGCGCCATTATAACGGTGATGTGGCCGGGCGCTGGGTGCTTACCGCCGGGCTGGGCGGCATGGGTGGTGCGCAACCTCTGGCGGCCACGATGGCGGGGATGAGTTGCCTCGCCATCGAGTGCCAGCAAAGCCGCATCGAGATGCGGTTGAAGACGCGCTATGTGGATGTGCAGGCGAAGGATCTGGACGAGGCGCTGGAGATTATCGACCGTGCCCGCGAGGATAAAAAGGCCATTGCCGTGGCGTTGCTGGGCAATGCGGCGGAAATTCTGCCCGAGCTGCTGAAGCGCGGCGTGCGGCCGGACATGCTGACCGACCAGACCTCCGCCCATGACCCGGTGAACGGCTATCTGCCCGCCGGGTGGAGCGTGGGCGAGTGGGAAGCCAAACGCGAGAGTAACCCGAAGACGGTTGAGGCAGCGGCCCGCGCCTCTATGGCACAGCACGTACTTGCCATGCTGGAATTCGTGAAAATGGGCGTGCCAACCTTCGATTACGGGAACAATATCCGCCAGCGCGCCAAGGAGCAGGGCGTTGCCCACGCGTTCGACTTCCCGGGCTTTGTGCCCGCTTATATCCGCCCGCTTTTCTGCCGGGGCATCGGCCCGTTCCGCTGGGCGGCACTTTCGGGCGACCCTGAGGATATCTACAAGACCGACGCCAAGGTGAAGGAGCTGCTGCCGGACCATAAGCATCTGCATAACTGGTTGGACATGGCGCGGGAGCGTATTTCCTTCCAGGGCCTGCCGGCGCGCATCTGCTGGGTGGGGCTGGGGGACAGGCACCGGCTTGGCCTCGCTTTCAACGAGATGGTGGCCAAAGGCGAGCTTTCAGCTCCGGTAGTGATTGGCCGCGACCATCTGGATTCCGGCTCCGTCGCCTCGCCCAACCGCGAGACGGAATCGATGCTGGATGGGTCCGATGCCGTGTCAGACTGGCCGCTGCTGAACGCGCTGCTCAATTGCGCCTCTGGTGCCACCTGGGTCTCGCTGCATCATGGCGGCGGTGTCGGCATGGGTTTCTCCCAGCATTCCGGCATGGTCATCTGCGCCGATGGCACGCCGGAAGCCGCAAAGCGGCTGGAGCGGGTGCTGTGGAACGACCCCGCCACCGGCGTGATGCGCCATGCCGATGCGGGTTATGAGATCGCCCAGGATTGCGCGCGGGAATTCAAGTTGGATTTACCGTCGCTCGGATAATTGGTTTTGCATAATGTATTCAAAAGCTATGTAGTATCGACTTTATCAAATATCTGCCTTCCGCCTATGGTTATGCTAGGCCGGTTCAGCCGCAGCGGAGTATAAGATGATTCACAAGCGCATTCGCCCCTTCAATACGAAGGAAACCTATCCTGAGCAGAATCTTGACAATGATCTCTGCCAGGCGGTGGTGACGGGCAAGATGATCTATCTGCGCGGCCAGGTGCCGCAGGACCTGGATACGCGCGAGAACGTGGCGGTGGGCGACCCGGCAGGGCAGACCGAGAAGGTAATGCAGAATATCGACCTGTTGCTGCGCGAATGCGGCGCCACGCTTGAGCATATCTGCAAGGTGACTGTTTATATCACGGATATCCGCCACCGTGAGGCTGTGTACCGCGTTGCGGGCCGCTGGCTGAAAGGGGTGTATCCGGTGTTCACCGGGCTTGTCATCGTCGCACTTGCCCGGCCGGAATGGCTGGTTGAGATCGACGTGATCGCGGAGCTTCCATGAGCGAAGCGGTGCTGCGCGGCGAGCTGGCCGCCCTCTGCCGCCTTGCTGCCAGATTCGACTGGCAGGAGGCGACCGCCAACCATATCTCGCTGGCGGTTTCCGATGATGGCACGAAATTTCTCATCAACCGGCGCTGGCGGAATTTTGCCACGTTGAAAGCCTCCGAGCTGGCCCTGCTGGACTGCAACGCCAGTGAACTGCCCGAGGATATCGACAGCACGGCCTGGGCGATTCACGGCGCCATCCACCGGCTGGTGCCGCAGGCGCGTTGCGTGGTGCATCTGCACCCCACCTATGCTACCGCACTTTCCTGCCTGAGGGACCCAATACTTTACCCCGTGGACCAGACCAGCGCGCGCTTCTTCAAGCGTGTTGCCATCGACGGCGCCTATGCCGGTATGGCCGATAACCGTGCCGAGGGTGAAAGGCTGGCGAAAATACTGGGCCAGAAAAAGATATTGATGATGGGTAATCATGGCGTACTCAGCATTGGGGAGAGTGCCGCCGCTGCCTTTGATGCTTTTTATCACTTCGAACGCGCGGCGCGCACCTTGATGCTGGCTTACGGCACCCGCCGGAAACTTAATGTGCTGGAGGATAAAGTGGCGGAAAAAACCGCCCTGGCCTGGGAGAGCGAGCCGGAATTCGGAGAAGCGCATTTCGCGCAAATGCGCGCGGGCCTGCCACCGGATTATCTGTCGTAAAGCAAGCTTTCATTCATCTCCCGGCACACCGTAGGAGGGGGCGGCTTCCGGGTTCAGCGCCCTGGTCACGTAATCATACATCTGCGGGTGCCATACCTGCCAAAGCCGGGCGAGTTCGGCCAGCGGCTCATCGTGCCAGTCCACGCGTAAATCCGCGAGCGGCCAGGCTTGCCTGTCCACCACAATCAGCCCGGCGGATTTAACCGGCCCAGCCTCACCGCCCGCATCCAGCCCGGCCTGCATTGCCATTAATACCCGCGCGCCCAGTTCAGCATCCGGGCTGGTTGCCGCGAACGCCGCTATAACGGCCTGAGGTACATTGGTATTGGCCAGCAGGTTTCCGGCGGAGGCCGCATTCTCACCCTTGGCGGCGGCGTTCAGCCCCAGGGTTTGCGCGCCGGAGAAGATCGCGGTGTGGCCTTGCCGGTCGATCACCGTGAGCTGGCGATATTCGAGATGGCTGGCCGTGCCGGCAACTTTCGCTATCGCAGCCTCGGCGCTCAAGCCCGTGGCTAAAACATCCAGAAGTTGCGGGCCAAGGCGAGGGTCTGTCACGTTTTGGGTGGTGGCTGCGCCTATGCCCGCGCGCGCATAGGCGCAGCGCGCGGCGACCGCAGGGGAAGAAGACGCCACCGCCACGGCGAATTGCCCGCTACGCGGGCAGCGCGCAACAAGTGAAAAGGTCATGCAAGTGCTCCTGAGCAACCGAGAATGGTTTCGGCCGCAATCTTGCTTTTGTATAATATTATCTTGTGATACTTTGGTTTAAATTTTCTGATTGATAAGGCCATGCGCTTTACGTTGAAACAGATAAGCTACTTCGTGGCTACGGCGGAGATGGGCAGCATTACCCTGGCCTCGGAGAAAGTAAATATTTCTCAGCCTTCAATTTCCTCAGCCATTACGGCCCTGGAACACGATTTCGGTATCCAGCTTTTCATCCGCCACCACGCACAGGGGCTATCACTCACGGCCGAAGGGCAGAGATTTTTGCGCGAGGCAAAAGCGTTGCTCTTGCAGGCCGAGGAAGTACAGAGTGCGGCCTCGATGATTTCCGCCAAGGTGGGAGGCCCGCTGGAGGTGGGTTGCCTTTCCACATTATTTCCCTTGGCAATTCCCGAACTGCTCTCAGTGTTCCGAAAACGTTATGAGGCGGCGAAAACCAACGCCGTGGCAGGCAATCAGACGGAATTGTTCGAGGCTCTTCGGCACGGCCGCATCGCCCTGTTGCTCACGTATGATATGAATATTCCTCCTGATTTCGACTTTACCCCCATGGCGCCCCTGCCGCCTTACGCATTTGTTGGTGCATCGCACCGTTTTGCGCCAAGGCGTTCGGTGAGTTTGAAAGAGCTAGAAGGCGAGGATTTTCTTTTGCTCGATTTGCCGATGAGCCGGGATTATTTTCTTTCCTTGTTCCGTGAAGCAGGTGCTACGCCGCATATTGTAGGGCGTTATGCGTATATAGACATTATCCGCAGCCTGGTGGCACGGGGAGAGGGTTTTGGGCTGGCGAACGCACAGCCCAAAAACCTTACGACATTGGATGGGCACAAGCTGTCCTACCTGGCGCTTGAGGATAAGTTACGGCCCCTGGTTTATGGCATCGCCACGCTGAAGGGGCTGCGCCGCATGCCGACGGCGGAAGCTTTCATAGAGCTTTGCCGGGAATTGCTGCTGAACCAGCCGCTTCCAGGAACGCGTTAAGCGCCGAGCCCGGCGATCACGCGGTCCAGAAACATATCGCATGCATCCAGCTCGTCCTGGGTCACATATTCGTCTGGTTTGTGCGCCCGGTCGATGCTGCCAGGGCCGCACACCACCACCGGCAGATGCAGCGTTTCCTTAAACAAGCCGCCTTCAGTGCCAAAGCCGATCTTTGCGGGTTGCGAGCCGGCGGTCTGCAATATCTTCCGGGCAAAAGCGTCGTTCTGGCTGGTTTCCAGTCCCGGGTATTCGTTGGTGATTTCGATCGTAATGCGCCCCTTGCCGTGCCGCGCGGTAATGTCCGCCGCGCGGCCTCGCAGCCGCTCCACAAGCGCTCGGGGCTCGTCTCCCGTCACATTGCGGATCTCGAATTGCATTTCGCAGAAATCGGGCACGATGTTCAGTGCGGTACCGCCTTTTATAGTACCTACCTGCACGCTGGTGGACGGGAAGGGATAAGCCTCATCATGGGGCCCACCTGCGGCAAGCTCTCCTTGCAGAGCATGCGCCGCACAAACCATTTCCGCCGCAAGGGAAATGGCATTGCACCCCAAAGCCGGATTGGCGGAATGGGCAGGCAGGCCAAAGCAGCGGACGCAGCCCGAAAGCTTGCCCTTATGCCCGAGTGCAACCTTCTGCTCCGTCGGTTCGCCAATTATGCAACCTTCTGCGCGGAAGTTTTCCTTTGCCAGCCTGGCCAGCAGGTCTCGCACGCCAATGCAGCCAATTTCCTCGTCGTAAGAAAAGGCAAGGTGCAGCGGGCGGACGAATTTGGTTTTGTCGGCCCTGGCGGCGGCGCTTAACGCGGCGGCCAGAAAGCCCTTCATGTCACTACTGCCACGGCCGTAGAGCTTACGGCCCTTGGCCGTGAGAATAAAAGGGTCTGTGTTCCAGGCTTGCCCTGCAACGGGCACCACATCGCTATGGCCAGAGAGCACAATGCCGGCACCTGTCTCAGGCCCAAAGCTCGCCAGCATGTTGTATTTTCCCGGCTTTGCACCAGCCATGATGTGAATCCGCCCGCCGGCCGCGGTAATCCGCCCGGCGCTCCAGCGGATAAGTGCCTCATTGCTGTCAGCGCTGACGGTGGGGAAAGAGATGAGCGTGGCCAGGGTTTCTGCTGTGCTTATCATTACTGAAATCGTAGCGCGGCGCGTTGCTGGGGGGAAGCCTGATTCTGCTTACATTGAGAGCGCGCGGGCAGGGATTCTGCCCAAAAAATATCCCCCCGGGAAAAAAAAGGGTTGCTTCTGCTTCGGTAAATTCAATGCCGATTAAAGATAGATTAGTGTAAACTACCTGTAACATAAAATATGGAGTGTGCCGCATTGGCCCGGGATTCTCGTTACGACATCTTGTTCGATCATGTACGCATCGGGCCGGTTGTGGCGAAGAACCGTTTTTTTCAGGTGCCGCATTGCAACGGCATGGGCTACCGGGACCCATCCGCTTTGGCCACTATGCGGGCGGTGAAGGCGCAAGGCGGTTGGGGTGTGGTGTGTTCCGAGCAAGCGGAAATTCACCCCAGCGCCGAGATCTGCCCCTTTGTCGAACTGCGTGTATGGAGCGAGCAGGACGTGCCGATGCTGGCGCGGATCGCGGACTCCATTCACCAGTATGATTCGCTGGCGGGCTTGCAGCTTTGCCATAACGGCATGAACGCGCCGAATTTATATTCGCGGGAAATTCCGATGGGGCCATCGGATCTGCCGGTGTTCTCGGTGTTCAACGATCCAGTGCAGGCCCGCGCGATGGATAAGCAGGACATTCGCAACCTGCGCAAATGGCACCGCGACGCGGCGTTGCGTGCCAAACGCGCGGAGTACGACATTGTTTATGTCTATGCCGGAAAACTGTTCGGCGGCCCGATGTTCTTTCTCTCCCGGCGGTTTAATCAGCGTACCGATGAATATGGCGGCAGCCTGGAAAACCGGGCCCGGCTGTTGAAGGAACTGATCGAGGAGGTGAAGGATGCGGTCGGTGATTCGTTAGGCGTTGCTTGCCGGATTTCGATGGACGAGATGATCGGCGAGGAAGGCTTTCACGCCGCCGAGGCGCGCGACGTGATCGCGCATCTGGCAGAGGTGCCCGATCTTTGGGATCTCACGCTCTCCTCTTGGGATAATGACAGCCAGACCTCGCGTTTTACCGAGGAGGGGTATCAGGAGCCTTATGTGCTTGGCGTGAAGCAGCTTACCACCAAGCCGGTTGTCGGCGTGGGGCGCTTTACCTCGCCGGATATGATGGTGCGGATGGTGAAACAGGGAATTCTGGACTGTATCGGCGCGGCCCGCCCTTCCATCGCGGACCCATTCCTGCCCGAGAAAATCCGCGAAGGCCGCATCGAGGATATTCGCGAATGCATCGGCTGCAATATCTGTGTTTCCGGCGACCACACCGCTTCCATCATACGCTGCACCCAGAACCCTTCCATGGGCGAGGAGTGGCGGCGCGGCTGGCACCCTGAATATATCCGCCCGAAGGAAAGCGAGGCCCGCGTGCTGGTGGTGGGTGGCGGCCCGGCCGGGCTGGAAGCGGCGATGATGCTGGGGCGGCGCGGCTATGAGGTGGCGCTGGCCGAACGCGGGCGCGAGCTTGGTGGGCGGCTGGTCCAGGAACGCCGTTTGCCTGGCCTTTCCGCCTGGGGCCGCGTGGCGGATTACCGCATCGGCCAGATTATGCCGATGCCCAATATCGAAATTTTCTTCGAAAGCGAACTCTCCGCCGAGGATCTGATGAGTTTCGGATTTGAGCATATCGTGCTCGCCACCGGCGGTTTCTGGCGGCGCGATACGGTGGCGCGGAATATGCTTCATGCGGCGCCGTTGAATGGTGTAGATATATTTACACCGGACGATCTGATGGCGGGCAAACGGCCGAAGGCGAAACAAATTCTGCTCTATGACGATGACCATTACTACATGGGCGGCGTGCTGGCGGAACTGCTGGCCGGGGAAGGTTATGAGGTTGCACTCGTCACCCCCGCCTCCGGCGCTTCGTCATGGACAGTCAACACCATGGAGCAGCATAAAATCCAGGCGCGGCTGCTGGAACAAGGTATCGCCATCCATGCCAATAAGGTTCTGGTTAAGGCACAGCCCGGCCAGGCAACGCTGGGCTGCACATTCACCGGCCGTGAGGAACATCTTGAGGCAGGTGCTGTGGTTCTTGTAACTGCGCGGCTGCCGCGCCTGGGCTTGGCGCAAGAGCTTGGCGCCCGCGAGGCGGATTGGGCTGATGCCGGCATCAAGAGCGTCACGGTGATCGGCGATGCCCTTGCCCCCGGTACCATCGCCGCCGCCGTATGGAGCGGCAGGCGCTACGCCGAAGAATTTGATACTGTCAAAAACCTTGATGCACTGCCCTTCCGAAGAGAAGTGGCGGAGCTGCTGCCGTTTGATCTCAGCGCCGTGATGGCGCCCAACCCCCAGCGTTAAGGACCACGCCCATGGCCACCGAATCTCCAGGAAGAGTCGAACAACATACCATTTACCAAATTCCGCTAGACCAGCGGCACGGCACCTGGAAGGATCTGTTTACCATCTGGTTTGGTTCGAACATCATGATGCTGACCATCGTCACCGGTGCGTTGGCGAGTTCAGTGTTCAAACTGGATTTTATCAGTTCCTGCCTTTCCATCATCGTCGGCAACCTCGCGGGCGCGGTGTTCATGGCGTTGCATTCTGCGCAAGGCCCACGGCTTGGCGTGCCGCAAATGGTGCAGACGCGGGGGCAGTTCGGCACCATCGGCGCGGTGCTGGTGGTGGCTATTGTCATTGTCATGTATGTGGGCTTCCTGGCCTCCAACATCGTGCTGGGCGGGCAGTCTCTCCACACCATCGCGGGTGGCGTCAATGAACATGTGCTGATCGTGTTCATTGCCGTGGTCAGCGTCATCGCCACCATTTTCGGCCATGATCTTATTCATGCCTATGCCCGCGTCCTAACCTGGGCGTCCGGCACGGCGCTTGTCCTTGCGTTCGTGTGGATCGTTGCTATTCACGGCCTGCCGGGCAACTTCATGAAGATGAACAGCTTCAGCGGCGCCGGGTTTTTCAGCATGGTTTCCGTTGGCGCGTTGTGGCAGATCGCCTATGCGCCCTATGTGTCAGATTATAGCCGTTACATGCCGCATGACACGGGTGCCAGGCCTGCATTCTGGGCTTCCTATTGGGGCTGTTCGCTGGGTTCCATTCTCCCGATGATTCTGGGTGCGTTGCTTGGCCTTGTCGCCGCCAATGGGGACCCGGTAGGCGGGCTCACCACCTTCACCGGTGCTGCCGCCATTCCCATCGTCGTCATATTCTCGGTGGGCATCGCCGGCACCAATGCGATGAACCTTTATTGCGGCGTGCTCTCCACCATCACGCTCATCCATACTTTCATGCCATCCTGGAAGGCAGGGGCTACGGCGCGTACCGTCACCGCCATTGTCATCACGCTCATCGGCCTTGCCATCGCGCTGTTCGCGGCGGGCAATTTCCTCACCAACTACACCAACTTCATCCTGCTGCTGCTCTATGTTCTGGTGCCGTGGACGGCGATCAACCTTGTGGATTTCTACCTCGTCCGCCATGGCGATTACGATGTCGCCGCTTTTTTCACACCTGAGGGCGGGGTATACGGGCGGTTCAA
>JAGXAO010000054.1 GCA_018971565.1 Rhodospirillales bacterium | reverse complement strand
CCGCCTCATCGGCCTCGCACAGGCAGTCCCAGAACCATTGCTCGCCCTTCTGCCATGGCACCAGCAGATGCTTCACCAGATACGAGGCGCAGATCATCCGCACGCGGTTATGCATCCAGCCCGTCCGCCAAAGCTCCCGCATTCCGGCATCGACGATGGGAATCCCCGTGCGGCCCTTTTGCCACGCCGTCAGATGCCCCTGGCGCTCGCCCCAGGGAAAATTCTCAAACTCCTCGCGGATCGGTTTTTCGCGAATATCCGGGTGCTGCCAGAGCAGGTTGATGGAAAATTCCCGCCAGAGCAGCTCCTTCAGGAAGGTCTGCACCCCTTTGCCCTCTCCCGCCGCCCTGGCGCGATGCCACACAAAGCGCGGCGAGATTTCCCCAAAATGCACATGCGGGGAGAGCCGGGATGTGCCTTCTTCTCCCGGCACATCCCGCGCCGTGGCGTAGTTCTTCACTGGCCCGGCCAGAAAATCGTCCAGACGTTGCCTCGCCCCCGCCTCGCCAGGCTGCCATGCCGCGCGCATCCCGCCCGCCCAATCCGGCGAGATTGGCAGCAGCCCCCAATCCTCCAAGGCATCGCCCGCCGCCTTCACGGTTTTCAGGCGCATTGGGGCGGGCAGGACTTCTTCCGGCACACCTGCCTCCATGCACGCCTTCGAAAACGGCGTGAACACCCCGAACAACCTGCCCGCCTTGGTGGTGATGCGCTCCGGGTGGAACAAAGAGGTGGAAAGATGCCGGTGCAGCCCGCAATCCAGCGCCTTCAACGCCGCATCCAGCGCCCGGTCCGCCTCGCGCCAGAACGGCTCATAGGCGCGCGCCACATGCACCGCGTTCACCCCATGGGTCTTCACAAGTTCTGAGATAATCTTCACCGGCTCGCCCCGGCGCAACAGCAATTGCCCGCCGCGCCTGGCGATATCCTCGCCCAGCGCGGTGAGCGAATGATGCAGCCACCAGCGGTTTGCCGACCCGGCGCGTTCATCCAGGATATAGAGCAGCAGCAAAGCCTCGCCGCTTTGCGCCGCCGCGTGCAGAGCCGGGTTGTCGGCCAGCCGCAGATCGTTACGGAACCAGACGAGCCGTGCCATGGCGTTTACGCCACCTCGGCCAGCCGCCCCAACTGCTCCAGCGCGAAGGAATAAAGCTGTTCCTGCCCCAGCAGAAATACCCGCAAGCCGCGCGGGAACAGCCGGGCAATGGCGGGGTCGCGCACATCCAGCCCGCCGGTGAAGCTGCCGAAGGCGGGCAAGATCAGCCTTGCCGGGTCGGTAACGAAACAGGGGCGGGAGATGCGCTTGGCACGGGAGTCGATGCTCGCCTTCGGGTGGAAATGCCCGGAAATTTCAATGTCTCTCATCCCCAGCCGGGCAGCGGCCTCGTGCCGGAACACGAACGGGCCCTCCCGGTGTTCGGCCACGCATTGGCCGGGCAGGTCATGCGGGGCGGCATCGTGGTTGCCCGCCACCCAGATAATCTGCGTCTCCCGCGCCATGGCCTCTATCCGCGCCCGGTCATCCTTGGCCAGCCGCGCCGGGCCTCTGCAGTCATGGAAGGAATCCCCAAGCGCCACCAATTTCGCCGGGCGGTACAGCCGCACCAGCCGCGTCAGCCGCTCCAGCGCCGCGCGCGTGTCGTAAGGCGGCAGCAGCGCGCCTTGCGCGGCAAAGGCGGTGGATTTCTCAAAATGCAGATCGGCGACGATGAGCACCCGCCTGGCAGGCCAGAACGCGGCACCTGAGGGGTCGAGCATCAGCCGTTCATTGCGGAAATGGATGGGAGCAGCGGTCATGAGCGGTGAAAGAGCATATTCTGGCCTTTTGGACCATGTGAAAAATTGTGACGAAATTCATTCTCCGCCGTGGCTTCTTCAATCAACGCCTCGGCCTCGGCCAGCAGCACGTCCTCGGCCACGCCCGCCACATGTTCCCGGCCGATTTCCAGCAGCACCGGCACCGCCAAAGGCGAGACACGGGAGAGCACCATATGCGTGATCCGCCCTTTCGCGCGGGCCAGAAGGGCGGAAATCCGGGAGAGGTCGATCAACCCATGCGCCGCATCCGCCCTGGTGGCGCGCAGCAGCACATGGTCCGGCTGGTGCTTGCGCAGCACATCGTAAATCAGGTCGGAATTCACCGTTATCTGGCGGCGGTTTTTCTCCGCCCCCGGTAATTGCCGGGGGATAAGCCCGGCGATAACCGCCACCTGCCGGAAGGAACGCCGCAGCAGGGAGCTGGTTTCCATCCATTCCTCCAGGTCATCGCCCAGCATATCCTCCTGAAAAAGCTGGTCGATTTTTTCAGGCCGGTAGGCGGACCAGGTGGCCAGCACGTAATCGGTGGCAACAAAGCCGATGGGTGCGAACCCGGCACGCTCCATGCGCCGGGTAAGCAGCAGCCCCAGCGTCTGGTGAGCGTTGCGGCCCTCGAACGCATACACCACCATGAACCAGCGCCCCTGGCGGGGGAATGTTTCCACCAGCAGCCCGTCCGGCCCCGGCAGGCGGGAACGGTGCTTTTGCAGCCTCAGCCATTCCCGTACATCCTTCGGAAACGCGCCCCAGCAGGAGGGATCGTGCAGCATGGCACGCACCCGGAAGGCAAGATTGGTGGTGAGCGGCATGCGCGCCCCGGCATAGGCGGGCACTTTCGGCTCCTTGCCGGGAGCTTCCACCACTTCAATAAAAGTTTCCCGCAATTTGATGAATTTCAACAATCTTCCGGCGAAGATAAAACTATCGCCCGGCACCAATTGGTTGACGAAATATTCCTCGACCTCGCCAAGCCCCGTGCCGAACCCGCCGCGCCGCCCCAGCAGCCGGATTTTAATCATCGGGGCCTCAACAATGGTGCCGATATTCATGCGGAACTGCTGCGCCACCCGGGCGTTGGAGGGGTAAACATAGCCCTCCGAATCACGGAACAGCTTGCGGTAGCGCTCATAGGCCGCCAGGGCGTAGCCGCCATCCTCCACGAAGCGCAGCACATCGTCGAAGTCCCGGCGCGGCAAATCCGCGTAGGGGGCGGCGGAGATCACTTCTCTGTAAAGCTCATTAGGTAGAAACCGGCCCGCGCAGGCCATGCCGAGAATATGCTGGGCCAGCACATCCAGCCCGCCGGGGCGGGGCGGGTCGCCATCCAGCGCCTTCTCGCGCACGCCCTGCATGGCGGCTTCGCATTCCAGCACCTCGAACCGGTTGGCGGGCACCAGCACAGCGCGGGATGGTTCATCCAGCCGGTGGTTGGCCCGGCCCAGGCGCTGCAAAAGCCGGGAGACGCCCTTGGGGGCGCCGATTTGCAAAACCTGGTCCACCCCGCCCCAATCTATGCCGAGATCGAGCGAGGAGGTGGCGATAACGGCGCGCAGGCGGCCTTCGGCCATCGCTGTCTCCACCTTGCGGCGCTGGGCGATGTCCAGGCTGCCGTGATGGATGGCGATGGGCAGGTTTTTCTCGTTATGCTTCCATATTTCCGCGAAGATCAGCTCCGCCTGGGCGCGGGTGTTCACGAACACGATGCTAAGGCCCGCTTTTTCCACCTGGGCCAGCACCATCTCCGCGGCTTTCAACCCCATATGGCCGGACCAGGGAATTTCGGTCTCCGGCAGCACCATTTTTACTTCCGGCGGGGCGCCATCCTCGGCCCGCACCAGCCGCGCATCCCGCCCCACGAAACGGCGCATTGCCTCCGGGTGCGCGACGGTGGCGGAAAGCCCCACCACCCGGGTTTTGGAAAGGGCGCGGAGCCGGGAGATGCAAAGGGCGAACTGGTCCCCGCGCTTGGTACCGGCCAGAGCGTGGATTTCATCCACCACCACGCAGGTGAGCGTGGCGAAATAGGCGGCGCTGTTCTCCTGGGATAGCAGCAGCAGCAGCGATTCCGGGGTGGTGAGCAGGATATTGGGCGGAATTTCCTTCTGCCGGGCGCGGCGGTTGGCGGGTGTGTCCCCGCTGCGGGTTTCGATGGAAATGTTCAGCCCCATCTCCGCCACGGGGATTTGCAGGTTGCGGGCGATATCCGTGCCCAGCGCCTTCAGCGGGCTTACGTAGAGTGTGTGCAGCCCCTCGGCGGGCTGTTGCGCCAGGGCGATGAGGCTGGGCAGAAAACCCGCCAGTGTCTTGCCCGCACCGGTGGGGGCGATCAGCAGCGCGTCTTGGCCTGCTTCCGCCGCGCCCAGCATCTCCGCCTGGTGGGCCCGCAACTGCCAGTTTCTGGCCGCGAACCAATTGGTGAAAATCTCTGGCAGGCTGGGCATGGCGCACCATATGGTGGTTTCATGCTTTGTTCCAACGATGTGCCATGCCCCCGCACCCTGAAACCTGGTTGAAGCCTACGCCCTCAGGGCTTTATTGCGTGCCGGGGGATTTTTACATCGACCCCATGCGCCCGGTGCCGCGGGCCATTATCACCCATGGCCATTCAGACCATGCGCGCCCAGGCCACACCCAGGTTCTGGCGACACCGGAGACGCTTGCCATCATGCGTGTCCGCATGGGGGAGGAACGGGCAGGGGCCAGCCAGCAGGCATTGCCTTATGGCGAGACGCTGAAGGTCGGCGATGTCAGCGTAACCCTCGTCCCGGCCGGGCATGTGTTAGGCTCCGCCCAGGTGGTGATGGATTACCATGGCAGCCGGGCTGTCGTCTCCGGCGATTACAAACGCCAGCCAGACCCGACCTGCCTGCCTTTTGAACCCATGCGCTGCGATGTGTTCGTAACCGAAGCCACGTTCGGCCTGCCGGTGTTCCGCCACCCACCGCCGGAAGGCGAGATTGGCAAACTTCTCCGCTCTCACGCGCTGTTCCCGGAGCGCACGCATGTCGTCGGGTCTTATTCCCTCGGCAAATCCCAAAGGCTTATCGCGATGTTGCGGCAGGCGGGCTATGAAGCGCCGATTTACCTGCACGGCGCACACGCCAATCTCTGCGCGCTTTATGAAACGCTGGGGGTGAGGCTGGGCGATCTGCGCCCCGCGACATCGGCCCAGAAGGCGCAGATGAAAGGGGCGATGGTGCTGGCCCCACCTTCGGCGGTGGGCGAGCGTTGGGGGCGGCGGCTGGAAGATCCGGTGGTGGCGCAGGCTTCGGGCTGGATGCGTATCCGCCAGCGGGCCAAGGCGTCGGGGATCGAGTTGCCGCTCATCATCTCCGACCATGCGGATTGGGACGACCTGCTGGCGACGATAAAGCAAACCCAGGCGCCGGAAATCTGGGTGACGCACGGCTCGGAGGAGGCGTTGATCCGCGCCTGCGCGCTCATGCAAATCCGCGCCAGGGCACTCTCGCTCGTCGGTTATGGCGAGGATATTGAGGAATGAGGGCTTTTGCCGAGCTGTTGGAGCGGCTGCTGTTCGCGCCCGGCCGCAACACCAAAATCTCCCTGCTGCGCGCCTATTTCGCCACCCAGCCGGACCCGGCGCGCGGCTATGCCCTGGCGGCCATCGCCGGGGCGCTGGATTTTCCGGGTGCGAAATCCGCCACGCTGCGGGAATTGACGGGAAAACGAGTCGATTCCGAATTGTTCGATTTATCTTATGATTTCGTGGGCGACCTGGCGGAGACCATCGCGCTCATCTGGCCGGCGCATGGGGATGATCCCCCCGCTCTGCCGGAGGTGATCGACGCGCTGCGAAACGCGAAACGCCCGGAGATACCCGCTTTGATCGAAGGCTGGCTGGACCGTTCCGGCCCCTCCACGCGGCTGGCTTTGGTGAAATTGCTGACCGGGGGCTTGCGGGTGGGAGCCTCGCTGCGGCTGGCCAAGCTGGCGCTGGCCGAGATGGGACTGGTGGAGGTGAATGAGATAGAGGAGATCTGGCACGGGCTGGAACCGCCTTATGCCGGGTTGTTCGCCTGGGCGGAAGGTAAAGGCGAGCGGCCAACGCCCGGCGCGGCGCCGGTTTTCCGCCCGGTGATGCTGGCCCACCCGATCGAGCCGCCGGACATCGACCGGATTGACTGGAGTGCTTTCCGCGCCGAGCAGAAATTCGACGGCATACGCGTGCAGATTGTGGCAACCCGAGAGGAGAAGCGGCTCTATTCCCGCGCCGCTGAGGATATCTCGGCCGCGTTTCCCGATATTCTGGAAGCGGTGAATTTTCACGCCGTGCTGGATGGCGAACTGCTGGTGATCCGCGATGGTGGCATCGCGCCGTTCTCGGATTTGCAGCAGCGGCTGAACCGCAAGACCACCACGCCTGCGATGCTGCGGGACCTGCCCGCCGGGATCGTGCTTTACGACATGCTGTTCGACGAGGCCGAGGATATTCGCCCGTTGCCTTTCGATGAACGCCGCACCCGGCTGGAAGCTTGGTTCGCGCGGGAGAAACCGGCCAATATGAGGCTTTCACCGCTGATCGATTTTAAAACGATCCATGATCTGGCTGAACTACGGGAGGCGGCGCGGGAGGCGGCGAGCGAGGGGCTGATGCTTAAGCGCGGCGATGCGCCCTACATCGCCGGGCGGCCAAAAGGGCTGTGGTGGAAATGGAAACGCGCGCCTTTGAGCCTGGACGCGGTGCTGATGTATGCCCAGCGCGGCCACGGCAAACGATCATCGTTCTATTCCGATTATACCTTCGGCGTATGGAACGAGGAGGGTGAGTTGGTGCCGGTGGCGAAAGCCTATTCCGGCTATACCGATGAGGAGTTGAATTTCATCGACCGCTGGATACGCAACCATACCATCAACCGCTTCGGCCCGGTGCGGGAAGTTGAGAAAGAGCTTGTATTCGAGCTGGGGTTTGATGCAGCACAGCTTTCCACCCGGCATAAATCCGGTGTGGCGCTGCGGTTTCCGCGTATTTTGCGGCTGCGGACGGATAAGCCAGCCGCCGAGGCGGACAGGCTGGAGAGTGTGAAGAGACTGATTATTTAAAAACAGAAATGGCGTTCAGCCTCATTAAGTGGGTCAGTCTTTTTTCTTTGGTGCTGGCTTTTTGGCCGCCGTTTTTTTGGCTGCTGGCTTTTTGGCGGGAGCCTTTTTCGCGGGTGCTTTTTTGGTGGCGGTGGCGGCCACCTTGGTGGGCGCTTTGGCCACAGCCTTTTTAGGCGCGGCTTTGGCCTTCGCACCCTTCTTGCCGCGCGGGGCGAGGATTTTGCCCTTTTCGGCCAGCAGCGCTACGGCTTGGTCCAGCGTTATCTCGCCCATATCCACGCCTTTCGGCAGATTGGCGACAATGTTGCCCCATTGCGCGTAGGGGCCAAAGCGGCCCTTGCGGACGAGAATATCCGCACTGTCCTTGGGGTGCTGGCCCAGGGTTTTTACGGATTCCTGCTTTTTGGTGATGAGGTCCATGGCCCGGTTGAGGCCGAGATGCAGCACGTTATCGTCCCGGTCCAGCGAGGCGAAGAGTGCTCCCATTTTCACGTAGGGGCCGAAGCGGCCGATATTGGCCTCGATCTTCTGGCCGGATTCCGGGTGCAGGCCGACCAGGCGGGGCAGGGAGAGCAGGCCAAGGGCTTCTTCGAGCGAGAGCGTCGCACCATCCATGCCGCGCGCCAGGGAGGCGCGCTTTGGTTTGGCTTTTTTGTCCTCCGGGTCCGGCTCGCCCTGCTGCACGTAAAGCCCGTAGGGGCCGCGCCGCAGCGTAATGTCAGCGGCTGTTTCCGGGTGCTGGCCGAGCACGCGCATGCCGTCCTTTAAGGAATCATCCTCATTCTCGCCGCCTTCCACCGCAAGTTTGCGGGTGTACTGGCAGGTGGGGTAATTCGAGCAGCCGATGAAGCTGCCAAAACGCCCCAGCTTCAGCCCAAGCCGCCCATCGCCACAGGCGGAACATGCGCGCGGGTCGGTGCCATCCTCGCGCGCGGGGAAGAAATGCGTGCCTAAATCCTGGTCCAGTGCATCGATGACATCAGAGATTTTTAAATCCTTTGTCTGGCCGATGGCGCTGGAGAAATCATCCCAGAAGGCGCGCAGCACGTGCCGCCAATTGGCATTGCCCTCGGCAACTTCGTCGAGCTGTTCTTCAAGATTGGCGGTGAAGCCGGTATCGACATAGCGGGCGAAGAAGCTGACCAGGAAGGCGGTGACGAGGCGGCCACGATCTTCCGGGATGAAGCGGCGGGCTTCCAGCTTCACGTAATTGCGGTCCCGCAGCACGGTGAGGATGGATGCGTAGGTGGAAGGCCGACCGATGCCAAGCTCCTCCATTTTTTTCACCAACGATGCCTCGGAATAGCGCGGCGGGGGCTGGGTGAAATGCTGGGTGGCGGTGACCTCGCGCGTCTTCGCCGGGTCGCCCTTGGCGATGGGCGGCAGGATGCGGCTGTCGTCATCCGCATCGGTCGGGTCGTCCTGGTCTTCCCGGTAGAGTTTTAAAAACCCGTCGAACGCCAGCACGGAGCCTGTGGCGCGCAGGGTCTGGCCCTTGCCGTCGGTCAGGTCCACGGCGGTCTGGTCCAGCTCGGCGGGGGACATCTGGCAGGCCAAAGCACGCTTATAGATCAGCTCGTAGAGTTTCGCCTGCTCGGCATTGAGCATACGGGCGATCTTTTCGGGCTTCAGCGAGATGTCTGTCGGGCGGATGGCCTCGTGGGCTTCCTGCGCGTTTTTCGCCTTGCTTTGGTAGATGCGCGGGGCGACGGGGAGGTACTGATCCCCGAATTCGGCCTGGATCTGCTTGCGCATGGCGGAGACGGCCTCTTGGGCCAGCTGCACGCCGTCGGTTCGCATATAGGTGATGAGGCCAACCGTGTCGCCGCCGATTTCCACGCCCTCATAAAGCTGCTGGGCGAGGCGCATGGTCTGCTGGGAGGAAAGGCCGAGCTTGCGGCTGGCTTCCTGCTGCAAAGTGGAGGTGATGAAGGGCGGCGGGGGGCTGCGCTTGGTACGCTTTTTCTCGACCGAGGCGACGTTGAACGTGCCCGCCTGCACCGCCTTCTTGGCGGCTTCGGCTTTGGCGGCGTCATTCAGGTCGAACTGCTCAAGCTTCTTGCCCTGGTAGTGGGTGAGCCGGGCGGGGTAGGGCGCGCCGGTGGGGGTGAGCAGGGCGGCTTCCACTGTCCAGTACTCACGGGCCTTGAACACCTCGATCTCGGCCTCGCGCTCGCAGATGAGGCGAAGGGCGACGGATTGCACGCGCCCGGCGGATTTGGAGCCGGGGAGCTTGCGCCACAACACGGGCGAGAGGGTGAAGCCGACCAGATAATCCAGAGCGCGGCGGGCGAGATAGGCCTCGATCAGCGGGGTGTCGAGGTCCCGCGGGTGGGCCATGGCGGTTTTCACCGCGTTTTTGGTGATCTCGTTGAAGGTGACGCGTTTGACATGCACGCCCTTCAACGCGTTGCGCTCGGCCAAGGCTGTTTGCACATGCCAGGAAATGGCCTCGCCTTCACGGTCGGGGTCGGTCGCCAGATAGAGAGTTTTGGCGCCTTTC
Organism: Rhodospirillales bacterium; assembly: GCA_018971565.1. Taxonomy (GTDB): domain Bacteria; phylum Pseudomonadota; class Alphaproteobacteria; order Acetobacterales; family Acetobacteraceae; genus Acidocella. The sequence continues at coordinate 3,862 of JAGXAO010000054.1, read as the reverse complement.
AGGGCCTTGGCGATTTCGTTGAGCTGCCTGGCGCCACGGTCGTCTGCCTGCCAATCCATGGCGAAATCCTCGTCCGGGCGGACGGAGCCATCCTTGGGCGGCAGATCCCGGACATGGCCAAAGGAGGCCAGAACCTTATAGGAATCCCCCAGATATTTATTGATCGTCTTGGCCTTGGAGGGAGATTCGACGACGACGATATCAGTCAACGGGCCGTTCCATTCATTTGGTCTTCAAGCCGTGAGGTTCACGGGTCTTCGGGAAGAACCACCCTGTCTCCGGCCAGGCATTCAGCGCGCCCCGCCAATTCAAGTTCAAGGATGACCGCCCTTATTGATGTTATCGACAACTGGCAGCGCCGGGCGATCTCGTCAACTCCAACGGGTTCCGGCCCGAGCAAGGCCGGGATTTCGCGCCGGGCGCGGTGCAGCTCCTCCTCCGGGGCCTGGTTCTCCTCCCATAGCGGCGGCGGCTCGGCGAAGCCCTGCGGCGGGGTTCGCCTGGCGGGGAGGTTGGCAAGCACGTCATCCGCTGTTTCCGTGAGGTGCGCGCCCTGGCGGATGAGGTCGTTGCCGCCACGGGCACGCGGGTCCAGCGGTGAGCCGGGGACGGCGAATATCTCCCGCCCGGCCTCGGCGGCGAGGCGCGCGGTGAGCAGGGAGCCGGAGCGGGGGGCGGCCTCGATTACCACCAGCCCGAGGGTGAGGCCCGCGATGATGCGGTTGCGCTTGGGGAAATGCCGGCCGATGGGTGCGGTGCCCAGCGGTGCTTCGGCCACCACGGCGCCGGTTTCGGCAATGCGGCGTTGAAGGTCCTGGTTCTCGGGCGGGTAGGGTGAATCCAGCCCGCCGGCGATGACGGCGATGGTGCGCCCGCCGCGCAAAGCCCCTTCATGGGCGGCGGTGTCGATACCCCTGGCGAGGCCGGAGACGATGGTGAGGTGCGGCGCCAGTTCAGCCGCCAGATGCGCGGCGAGGCGCATGCCGTTGGCCGAGGCGTTGCGTGCGCCGACGATGCCGATGGAACGTGAAGAGAGGAGCGAAACATCGCCCAGCACGGCGATGGCGGGCGGCGCGTCTGGCAACTCGGCTAGATATGCGGGGTAGCCGGGCTGGTCCAGAAACAGGAACATCCCGCCGAGGCGGCGCACAGCTTCGTATTCGCGCTGTACCTCGGCCATTGGCGGGATGCGCGGCGGGTTGGCGCGGCCACCGGAGATGGCAAGGCCGGGCAGGGCGTGCAACGCTTCGTCCGGCCCGGAAAAGCGGGACAGCAGGCGGCGGTAGGTGACGGGGCCGACACTTTCCGTGCGGGCGAGGCGCAAAAACCCCAGTGCGGTGTCAGCCATTGAGGTTGAGGATGGAGAGAATCTCGCCCAGCTTGGCCGGGGGCACCACCCAGGCACCGGCGGGGGTGGCGTTTTGATAGAAACTGGCGATGACACCGCAGGCGGGGGTTTGCCCGGTGAGGGCGGCTTCCGGCAGGCCGGGGCCGGTGGCGATGAGTGCGCCGATTTCATCGAACCCTGGCGCGTTGACGTTGATGAAGCCCGGCGCGGGCTGGCCGGTGCCGATGGTGATCCAGAGAGGGCCGGTGGGTTGCACGCATTGGCCGGGGTTGAAAAGATGGATGCGGTTGGCCTGCAAATGGCTGAGCGCCAAGGCAGGGGCCGCGCACAGCAGCCAGACGACGAGGGTAAGGGCGGCTCTCATGCGGGTTTCTTGCCGATGCGCGGTTCTTCGCCACGAAGCAGGCGCTGGATGTTGGGCTTGTGCTTCCAATAAACCAGTGCCGCGATGATGACCGTGGCCTCGGCGGGTAGTGGGCCTTGCAGCACCAGCGCCACGATGGGAGCTGCCGCATACGCGATGAGAGCGGAGAGTGAGGAATAACGCAACGCGAAGGCCGCCAGCAGCCAGACCGCGCAGCAGACGAGCCCGAGCGGCCAGGCGAAGCCAAAGAACACGCCGAGCCCGGTGGCGACACCCTTACCGCCCTTGAAGCTGAGCCAGACAGGAAAGAGATGCCCCAGCACCGCCGCCAACCCGGCTACCAGCACGCCGTGATGCAGAAACAGCTTCACCAGCAGCACGGCGAGGAAGCCTTTAAGCCCATCCAGCAGCAAGGTGGCCGCCGCCAGTTTTTTGTTGCCGGTACGCAGCACGTTGGTGGCGCCGATATTGCCCGAGCCAATGGCGCGGATATCGCCCAGCCCGGCGAGACGCGTGAGCAGCAGCCCATAAGGCACGCTGCCCATCATATATCCGAAGATAGCGACGCCGAGGTAAAGCCCGATCACCCGTAGACCCTCCGCCCGGCTTTCCAGGTGCCGAGCACCACGCCTTCCAGCGCGCGGCCGTCAAACGGTGTGTTTTGCGCCTTGCCAGGGAGTTTGCCCGCCTGCACCTGCCAGGATTTCTCAGGGTGAAACAGGCATAAATCGGCCGGGCGGCCCTTGGCCAGCACGCCCGCCTCTATGCCGAGCCAGGCGGCGGGTTTGGCGGTGAGCAGAGCCAGAGCCTGGGGCAGAGTGAGGTCGCCGTTCTGCACCCGCGCCAGTGTGACGCCCAGCAGCGTGGCAAGGCCGCACCCGCCGGGCTCAGCCTCAGCAAAGGGCTGGCGTTTGTCGTCAGGGTCCCGGGGCTGATGGTCCGACGCAATGGCGTCGATCGTGCCATCCTTCAACGCTGCCACCACGGCAAGACGATCCGCTTCCACGCGCAGCGGCGGGGAGAGCTTGGCATAGGTACGGTAATCGCCGATAGCGGTTTCGTTCAGGTCGAAATACGGGGGGGCTGTGTCGCAGGTGATCTTCAGCCCCTTCTCCTTGGCGCGGCGGATATGATCCAGCGCCTCGGCGGTTGTTACATGTGCAAAATGCAGCGCCCCGCCGGTGAGTTCGGCCAGCCGGATGTCCCGTGCCACGCAGATGGCCTCGGCGGCAGCGTGAACACTGGGAAGGCCCATCCAGGTGGCGCGCGGACCCGCCGTGGCGGCCGCACCCCGGGCGAGATCGGCATCCTCCGGGTGCTGAACTATACGCGCGCCGAAGCCGGAGGCGTAAGATAGTGCTAAACGCATCAGGCGCGAGGAGGCGATGGGCTTGCCGCCATCGGTAAAGGCCACGGCGCCCGCTGCCAGGAGCAGGCCGTATTCAGCCAGCTCTTTACCCTCCAGCCCGCGTGTGGCGGCGGCGTAGGGCAGGAGGGAGACGCTGCCGGTTTCCTCGCCGCGCGCGCGCAGGAACCGCACCAGAGCAGGGTCGTCGATGACCGGGTTGGTTTCCGGCAGCACCGCGATGGTGGTGATGCCACCTGCAGAGGCCGCCTCTGCCGCGCTGGCTATGGTTTCGCGGTATTCAAAGCCCGGCTCGCCGATGGCGGCGCGTATGTCCACCAGGCCGGGGCACAGCACGGCACCCTCGGCCTCGATGATTTCGGCACCTTCGGGCATGCCGAGAGAGGTGCCAAAATCGGCTATTTTGTCATCCCGCACCAACAGCTCACCTTCGTGCAGGTTCTGCGCTGATTGGTCCAGATATCTGATTTTACGGAATAAGGTAATCAAGAGTTGCTCCGCGCGCAGGTATCCAGCACCGCCATGCGGACGGCAACCCCCATTTCCACCTGTTCCTTGATCAGCGAGCGGGCGGCATCGTCCGCCACCTCACTGTCGATCTCGACACCCCGGTTCATCGGGCCTGGGTGCATCACCAGCGCGTCCGGCTTGGCGAAGGCCAGCTTCTTACGGTCCAGCCCGTAGAAGGTGAAATATTCGCGGGCGGAGGGAACAAGCCCGCTGGTCATGCGTTCTTTCTGCAGGCGCAGCATCATCACGATGTCCGCGCCTTTCAGCCCTTTCT
>JAGXAO010000053.1 GCA_018971565.1 Rhodospirillales bacterium | reverse complement strand
TTCTGTTGCCCGGTGCCCCCCGAACCGCGCTTAGCTGCTAATTAGGCAGCGACAGCGAATGCTACGTTGTTATCGTTCGCATTTAAAAATTAGCCCGATAACGGCGGTACAATGCCGGGCAAAAGATGGGTCTTTACCACGCGTGTCGAATCTATTTCGCCCCCGCAGATATGGAGGCGCCGGGTACCGCCCCCGGGTCCACAACGTTTATTCCACGCACCGTTTATCACCATAGCCGGCAAGCCGGCAGGGTTCATATAGTGCCGAATCGCAGAATGTGAAAGAGAGGATGTATGAGCCTCTCACCTGAACAGCAGTCCGAGATCGAGGCTGCGCGCGCAGCCTCCCACACCACAAGCCGCCCCACGGTGGAGGCGCTGGAGAAACAGCTTTTCACCGCCGTGCCGGTGCTGGACCATGGCTTCGTGCGGGTGGTGGACTATATGGGCGATGATTCCGCCGTGGTGCAGGCGGCCCGTGTTTCCTACGGGCGGGGCACCCGCCGGGCATTGGAGGATGAAGGATTAATCCGTTATCTCATGCGGCATCATCACTCCACACCGTTTGAGATGTGCGAGATCAAGTTTCACGTGAAGCTGCCCATTTTCGTGGCGCGGCAATGGATCAGGCATCGCACCGCCAATGTGAACGAGTATTCCGCCCGCTATTCCATCCTGGACAAGGATTACTACCTGCCGGCACCCGAGCAGATGGCCAGACAATCCACCGATAACCGCCAGGGCCGTGGCGAGGTGCTGGACGCGGAGACCGCCACCCGGGTGATGGACATGCTCCGCCAGGATGCGGAACAGACCTATGGCCATTACGAGGAGATGCTGGGCGAGGAGACCGGGCTGGCGCGGGAGCTGGCGCGGATGAACCTCACCCTCAACACCTATACGCAATGGTACTGGAAGACGGACCTGCACAACCTCTTCCATTTCCTGCGGTTGCGCGCCGATGCCCATGCGCAATACGAAATCCGGGTTTATGCCGAGGCGATGCTGAAGCTTACCGAGGCCTGGGTGCCGCTCTCCTACAAGGCATTCTGCGACTACCGGCTTGGGGCGATGACGTTCTCCGCCAGAATGCTGGATGCCGTGAAGAAGATGCTGGCGGGCGAGGCGGTGAGCCAGGAGGGCTCAGGCCTTTCCAAGCGCGAATGGGCGGAATTCCAGGTGGCTTTAGGCCGGGACTAACGCGCCGTCTTTCCAGCGTTGCAGCGTCACGAAACTGGCGGTGTTCTGGCCGGAGGCGTCAAACCTGGCGCCAAAGCCGTTCAGCAACACACCCGGCGCCAGATTTAAGTTCCGCATGGCAGCCAACAGCTTGGCCGGGTCTCCGCCGGCGGTGTTCAGCGTATCAAACACCAGTTTCGCGCCGACATAAGCGCTGCAGGATTCGGCCGAGCGTGGCGGCACAATATACCGGGCCGCATAAGCATCCGCGATTTGTTCCGCCGGGCCTGGGAAAAACGGCGCGGCGATCACCAGCGTGCCGTTCAGCGCGGGCCCCAAGGCAATATGCGTATCACGCAGCCCGTAGCCGTCTCCGCAGCCGATCAGCGATGCAGGGCGCCAGTTCAGGCTTCTCATGGCCTGGAACAGGGCCAGGCTGTCATCCGGCCCGGCGGCGTGCAGCAGCACATCCACTTTGGCGCGCATCATCCGCCCCGTCTGGTCTGAGAGGTCGACGGCATCCTCCGGATAGCCAGCCGCCAATGTGATGGGCAGCTTTGCCGCGTTCAGCGCCGAGATTACCGCCGCGGCAATGGCGCCACCCGTGGCCCCGGTGTTGAACAGCAGCCCCAAATTCCGCCCCGCGAACCGGGACTGGATGGTGCCAGCCGCGAGGTTTCCGGCCATGGCCGTGGTGGGGCAGGTGCGGAGCAGATATTTAAACCCCCGCGTCATGATGCCGTCCGCCGGGGCGGTAAGTTCAATAAACGGCGTCTGTGCCAGCTCCGCCGCCGCTGAGGCGGGGTAAGAAAGTGCTGAGGCGCCGCTGCCAAACAGAATATTAACCTGCTTGCCGGAGATCAGCCCGTTCACGGCGGCGGCCGCACCGGACTGTGACTGCATATCCGCCTGGGCAAAGGAAACGGGCTTGCCGGCAATGCCGCCGGCGGCGTTCACCGCATCAACCGCCAGTTGAATGCCGCGCAGCGTCTCGTCGCCTTCCAGAGCGTAAGTGCCGGTGAGCGGCAATGCGGCGCCGAACTGCGGTGCGGGCATGTTTGCAGTGTCCTGGCCGCCGGGGGTGGCGGCACGGGCGGGCCCCACAAGGCTGAGTGCGGCTGTGGCCCCAAGCAGTTTTCGGCGGTGAAGTGCGTGCATCGCACTCTCACTCGCATTCGGCCAGGGTTGACGCAAGCAGGAGGAGGGCGGCGATATGCCCGCATGATTCTGCCCGAGGCGATGCGATATATCGACGTTCCCCACCCTGGCGCGCCGGAGGCGATGGTGCTGGCCAGCGGGCCCCTGCCGGTGCCAAAGGGTGATGAGGTGCTTATCCGTGTGCAGGCCGCGGGGGTAAACCGGCCGGATGTGCAGCAGCGCAAGGGGCTTTATCCGCCGCCACCCGGCGCCAGCCCTGTTCTGGGCCTGGAAGTGGCGGGCGAGGTGGTGGCGCTTGGGCCCATGGCAAGCGGCTTCTACCCTGGCCACAAGGTAACGGCTTTGTGCAATGGCGGCGGCTATGCCGAATATGCCGTGGTGCCGTGCGGGCAGTGCCTGCCCTGGCCGGAGGGGTACGATGCGCTGAAAGCAGCTTCTCTGCCTGAGAATTTTTTCACCGTCTGGGCTAATATTTTCGATATGGCGGGGCTGCGGCCCGAGGAGAGCCTGCTGGTGCATGGGGGCACCTCCGGCATCGGCCTCACCGCCATTCAGCTCGCCCGGGCGCAGGGCTCTGCCGTGTTCGCCACTGCCGGGTCCGACGAAAAATGCGCCTTTATCGAGCGCTTTGGCGCCACCGCCATCAATTATAAAACCCAGGCTTTCGAGCAGGTGGTTGCCGAGGCCACAGGCGCGCGCGGGGTGAATGTGGTGCTGGATATGGTCGGCGCCCCGTATGCCCAGCGCAACATGGCCTGCCTGGCGCCGCGCGGGCGTCTGGTGCAGGTGGCGTTCATGCAGGGCTCGAAGGCCGAGATCGACCTGCTGCCGGTTATGCAGAAGCGCCTTACCATTACCGGCTCCACCATGCGCCCGCGCACTGCATACGAGAAGGCGGCCATTGCCACGGCGTTGAAGCAGAAAATCTGGCCGTTGCTGGCGCAGGGCAAGGTGGCACCGGTGATAGAGAGGGTGTTCCCGCTGGAACAGGCGCGGGAGGCACACGCGCTGATGGAGGCCAGCACCCATATCGGCAAGATTTTGCTGCGCGTTGGCGGTTGAGTTTTCCGCCAAAGCCGATATGGCTCGCGCAGACAACCGGGACACCGCATATGAAATCCAGCCTCATGGCCTTGGCCGCCGCCCTGCTGCTTGCCGGTTGCGCCGGCCAGCCGCAAAGCCAGGCCGACCAGGCGGATGCCGCCGCCTGCACCAATGCCGCCGATGCCGGTTACAGCAACAGCACGCTGGACCAGCAGGCGCGCACCCTGCAGAACGGCCTGCGTTATGGTGCCCCGACGCAGGTTTTTGATGCCGAGCGCCTGGGTGCGATGAGCCAGCGTGGCCAGGCCATTCAGAATTGCGAGGAATACGGCAACCAGAGCGGGTCTCCCGCCGTGAACGGGGTGCCGGTTGTGGCGCCACATATCGTCAATTAAACGGAGTATTTCATGAGCCGCATCATTCGCACCGAAGCCAGCCCCATCCTGTCAAAGGCTGTTGAATATCACGGGTTTGTCTACACCATGGGTGTGGTGGCGCGGGATACTTCCGGGGACATCACAGCGCAGACCAAGGACATACTTGAGCAGATTGATGCATTGCTGGAAACGCATGGCACGGACAATACCCGCCTGCTTCAGGCACAAATCTGGTTAACGGATATTTCATACCGGGAAGCCATGAATAAGGTGTGGACCGCCTGGTTGCCGGAGGGGCTGGCCCCCGTGCGCGCCTGCGTGGAAGCCAAGTTGGCGGACCCCGCTTATCTTGTCGAAATTATGATCACGGCCTGCCGATAAATCGGGGTTTTGGTTGGTTTCTGTTGGTTATTAATCAGTTAGGGAGCGTCTCACGCTCCCTTTTTTGCGACTCGATTTTCCTGTGCGGTGTGGCTGAAGATACAATTACGGTTTCGCGTTTTAGGAAAATTATCTCAAACGTCATCGCTCAGCGGTGTCAAGATTAGCAAAATTCTGTATCTGTTGTAATTTTGTCGCAGTCGCGCATTGCGTTTCGTGCAATCCACCCGTAACCAACGCACATGCTTATTTCGCGTTTGGATCAACCCGGGTGAGACAAAAAATGGCCGCTGACAAAGCGTCTTGCCTCTCTTTTTGCAACGCCGCCCGGGCGTGGCTGGCAGGTGTTTCCATCGCGGTGGGGGCGGTTTTGCTCCCGGTCCAGGCACAGGCTTCCGTTCATCATGCCAGCACGCATCATGTGGTTACACACCGCGCCTTGATCCATGTAGCCACGAGGCACGAAAATTTTGCTCACCACGCCTTGCCGGCGCACAGATTAGCCCGCGTTATCTCTAAGCGGGCGGTGCATCTGGCCTGGAATACGCATCATGTAACCCACCACTACACGCGCGTGGCGCGCTATACCCACACGCGCCACTACACTCATCTGGCGCGAGACACTCATACCAGCCACTACACCCATTATACGCACGTGGCGGCGGAGTTCCGGTATTCGCGCCTGCAATGCGTTCCCTATGCGCGCGAGGTTTCGCATATCGACCTGTCTGGCAATGCCTTCCTCTGGTGGGCCGAAGCGGCGGGGCGTTACGGGCGTGGCAACACGCCGGCTGTGGGGGCGGTGCTTAATTTCCGCTCCATCAGCCGTATGCCGCTTGGCCATGTCGCGGTTGTTACAGCCGTGCTCGACCCGCGGACAATTCTCGTGACACAAGCCAATTGGGTGCCGGGCTCGATCACGAATGACGTTACAGTGCAGGACGTATCCGCCGATAACGACTGGACGGATGTGAAGGTTGAGCTGGGCGATGGTGCGACCATGGGCTCTGCCTACCCAACCTACGGCTTCATCTATAACCATGCGGATGATGGCACGGTTATCGCTTCCGGTTATGGCGGGCGGAACGAAGTGGCTGAGGCGCCTGCTGCAAGCCCCGTGGCCAGTGAAGCGCCGGATCGTAATCTGCAATAATCCGTTGTCTGCGCCTGGTGGTTTTGCCAGCGCTCCTTCCTGCGGTTAAGCTCGCATCGCTCAACATTGAGGAGTGATGCATGACCACGGCAAATTCCCGTACCGCTGACCATCCGATAGACCCGATTTTTCTTGAACGCTGGTCACCTCGTGCTTTTACGGGGGAGGCCATCTCTGAACACACCCTGCGCACGATGTTCGAGGCTGCGCGCTGGGCGCCCTCTTCCTATAATTCTCAGCCCTGGCGGTTTCTGTATGCAAGGCGGGATAACGCCCATTGGGACAAGTTCCTGGGTCTTCTGAATCCGTTTAACCAAAGCTGGGCCAAAACCGCTTCCGCGCTGGTCTTCGTCGTCTCATCGGAGACCATGGTTGTGCCGGGTAAGGATTCGCCGGTTCCATCCCATAGCCATTCTTTCGATGCCGGTGCCGCCTGGGGCTATCTGGCGCTGCAAGCCACCTTCATGGGCTGGCAGGCGCATGGCATGGCCGGCATAGAGATGGAGCGCGTCTATACCGAGCTGAAAGTGCCAGCCGGATACAGGGTGGAATGCGGCGTGGTGATCGGCCGGCAAGGCCCCAAGACCTTGCTTCCGGAAGCCTTGCAGGCGCGTGAAGCGCCGAGCCCGCGTAAGCCGGTTACGGAAATTGCCTTCGAAGGTGGCTTCTGAAATTTCCTCCTGTTGCTAGCGGCGGCGTTAGCAACAGGGTTATTCAGGCGGTGGCCGTTATCGGTTCGGCATCGTGTTGCTTGCCGCGATAGCCATCAAACAGGCTCATCTGGTGCACGCAGCTCAGCGTACAGGTGGGCGCGCAGCTTTTTTTTGTGTGGTATTCGCGCTTGATGTCCTCAAGCCCGTATTCCAGCAGCGGAATGGCCGGGTAGCCGCGCTGCTGCGAGCAATAATGCACCTTGCCGTCCTCGGTGATGTAGAGGTAGCGCGCCCCCGCCCGGCATTTCCAGTCATTCGGCTGGCCCTGCATCAGGTTCCGCTGGAACAGCTTGTAATTCAGCGTATGCACCATGGAGGGTGAAATCTCCGTTACCCTCTTATAAGCCGCCATCTGCGCATCACTCAGCGCCTTCAGCGCACCGGAATGGTCGTGCAGCACGCCCACCGAATGCTGGAACCCGTATTTCGCCGCCGTCTCGGCGATGGTGATGACATCCTGCGTGCGCTCGCCGGTAACGCCCAGCACGGAGTTCACGTTCACATTAAACTTCGCGTGCTCGGCCAGCAGCTTCAGCCGGCCTTCCACCGAGTTGAGGCTTTTCATGGAAATATCGTCAGCGACCAGATTGTCGATGCTGATCTGCATACCCTGAAGCTTCGCCGCGTTCAGCCGCTCGATCCAGCTTTTGGAGAGCTTGAAGCCGTTGGTGATCATGGTCACGATCATGCCCTTATCCCGGGCATATTTAATCACCTTGTCCAGCTCCGGGTGCAGCAGTGTCTCTCCGCCGGTCACGGTGAGCGATGCACAACCCAGCTTCGCCAAATGGTCAACTTGTTTCAGCAAGGTCTCCAGCGGCACGGGTGCGGAAAAATCGTCATACTCATTGCAGTAGCCGCAGGCGAGGTTGCAGCGGCGTGTGACGACCATCTGTGCCAGCAGCGGCGTATAGCGCGTGAAGATCGCCTTGCCGGCGAAACGCAGTCCGGCACCCAGCGTGTTCAGGCGTTCACTCAATGCGGGTTTTTCCAAGGCGGCGGTGTGCTTTCAACGCGGTTAAATGGAGTAGGGTTTAGAGAAGCGCAGGTACAAATTCAATGCCAACAAAAAACCCCGGCATTTCTGCCGGGGTTTCCTGTTTTCAGGCTGGTGGCGTGGATCAGAAATCCATGCCGCCCATGCCGCCCATGCCGCCCATGTCCGGCGCGCCGCCCATGGCCTTCTTCTCGGGGCGCTCCACCACACCGGCTTCGGTGGTGATGATGAGCGAAGCCACGGAAGCGGCGTCCTGCAGGGCGGTACGCACAACCTTGGTCGGGTCGATGATACCGGCAGAAACCATGTTCTTGTATTCGCCGCTCTGCGCGTCGAAGCCAAAGGTGTATTCGCCGTTTTCCAGCACCTTGCCGGCGATCACGGCACCATCTTCACCAGCGTTCTCGGAGATCTGGCGCAGCGGCACCTGGATGGCGCGGCGGATGATCTCAATGCCGGTCTGCTGGTCGGTATTGTCACCCTTGAGCTGCGCCAGGATGAGCGAAGCGCGGGCCAGGGCCACACCGCCGCCGGGCACAATGCCTTCTTCAACGGCAGCGCGGGTCGCGTGCAGGGCGTCGTCAACGCGGTCCTTGCGCTCCTTCACCTCAACCTCGGATGCACCGCCAACGCGGATAACGGCAACGCCGCCAGCCAGCTTGGCCAGGCGCTCTTGCAGCTTCTCACGGTCGTAGTCAGAGGTGGTTTCCTCGATCTGCGCGCGGATCTGGTTGACGCGGCCGGTGATGTCGTCCTTCGCGCCAATGCCTTCGATGATCGTGGTGTTCTCTTTCTCGATCAACACCTTCTTCGCGCGGCCCAGCATGTTCAGGGTCACGGTTTCGAGCTTGATGCCGAGATCTTCAGAGATCACCTGGCCACCGGTCAGAATCGCGATATCTTCCAGCATGGCCTTGCGGCGGTCGCCGAAGCCAGGGGCCTTCACGGCGGCAATCTTCAGCCCGCCACGCAGCTTGTTCACCACCAGGGTGGCCAGGGCCTCGCCCTCAACGTCCTCGGCGATGATGAGCAGCGGCTTGCCGGACTGCACGACAGACTCAAGCAGCGGCAGCATCGGCTGGAGCTGGGAGAGCTTCTTCTCGAAGATGAGGATGTAGGGGCTGTCGAGGTCCGCGATCATCTTCTCCGGGTTGGTGATGAAGTACGGAGAAACGTAGCCACGGTCGAACTGCATACCCTCAACAACGTCGAGCTCGGTCTGGATGCCCTTGGCTTCCTCAACCGTGATCACGCCTTCATTACCGACCTTCTGCATGGCCTGGGAGATCATCTCGCCGATCTCGGTCTCGCCATTGGCGGAGATGGTGCCAACCTGGGCGGTCTCGGCCGGGGTGGTGATTTTCTTGGTGCGGGTCTTCAGCTCATCCACAACGGCGGTAACCGCCTTGTCGATGCCGCGGCGCAGATCCATCGGGTTCAGCCCGGCGGCCACGGCCTTCACGCCTTCGCGCACAATGGCCTGGGCCAGCACGGTTGCGGTGGTGGTGCCGTCACCGGCCAGGTCGTTGGTCTTGGAGGCGACTTCGCGGATCAGCTGCGCGCCTAGATTCTCGAACTTGTCGGACAGCTCGATTTCCTTGGCGACGGTAACACCGTCCTTGGTGATGCGCGGCGCGCCGAAGCTCTTCTCGATAACGACATTGCGGCCCTTCGGGCCCAGCGTCACCTTGACGGCATTGGCGAGGGTGTCGACGCCGCGCAGCATACGGTCGCGCGCGTCAGAACCAAAACGAACGTCTTTGGCAGCCATGATATCAGCTCCTTTGTTTGAAGCGGCCTGATTCAGACTCCGCGGCTCACGCGCCGCTCCGTCATCAGGTCGCTATTCGATGGCGTGAAAATTAAGCGGCGATGATGCCGAGAATGTCGGATTCTTTCATGATCAGCAGGTCTTCCCCGTTGATCTTGACCTCGGTGCCGGACCATTTGCCAAACAGCACGCGGTCACCCGCCTTCACGTCCAGCGCCACAATTGCACCAGCCTCGTTGCGTGCGCCGGAACCAGCAGCCACAACTTCACCTTCCTGCGGCTTTTCCTTGGCGGTGTCCGGGATGATGATGCCGCCCGCGGTCTTTTCCTCGGCGGTGATGCGGCGCACGACAACGCGGTCGTGCAGGGGGCGGAAATTCGCCATATGATCGCTCCTAAACATTATGTCTTAAAAGCTTTCCAGCCTGTCCGGCCCAATCTGCGGCGCCGCGGCTGTTAGCACTCCCGTTTCGAGAGTGCCAGGGGTTTAGCCCGGGCGGTGCGGATAAGTCAAGAAAACCCGGCACTCGCAGCATAAGAGTGCCAAGGCCGTTTGTGTGCCTTTAATTCGGCAGTTCCACCAGCCGGAACAGCCCCAGCGGGCGCATGTTCCGTACTTTGGCGATGGCCAGATCATTCGCGCTAAACATGTGCCCAAGCCGGAAATCCGGGTGCCAGCCCAACAGGCCGGAGGCACCGGCCATGGCGCGTTCAATCCACCAGATAGGCCCGCTTTCCCGCGCAAAATGGTTCACGAACAAAATTTTGCCGCCCGGCTTCACCACCCGGCGCAGCTCTTTCACCAGTGCGTGCGGGTCTGGCACCACCGATGCCACGAACATCGCCACCGCCACGTCGAAGCTGTTTGCTTCAAAGCTTGTGGCCTGGGCGTCCATCTCTTCCAGCGCCTCCACATGGCGCAACCCCATTTCCGCCACCCGCTCCCGGGCGATGGAGAGCATTTCGCGCGAAAGGTCTATGCCGGTAATGCGCTTCGTGGCGGTGTAGTGCGGCAGGGCGAGGCCGGTGCCCACCCCCACTTCCAGCACCTTGGCACCCGGTGCGGCGTTCACTGCCGCCACGGCAGCATGGCGGGCCCCGCGAGAGGCGACGCCGAACCAGCTATCGTAAGATTTCGCATAGCGCGAGTAGGTTGCGCGAATGGTATCCGCGTCCAATTTCGCGCGCGGGCCATTCAGAGTCGCGCTGGAGACATCTTGCATCCTGTAGTCCTTGGCGTCCGTCACAAAAAACTTGCTGACCTTTGCGCGTAATAGGCGCTGGCCGCAATGGGCTTGAAGGCGTTTTAACCAGATAGCGCGTGTTTGACGATGCCGGGGGTAAGAATCTGCGGTAAAATCCGGGCTGCGCCGCCGGGTGGGTAGTAGAGATAAAGCGGCACGCCCGCGCGGTGGTTCGCGGCCAGAAATGCTGTGATGGCCGGGTTTCGGTCTGTCCAATCCCCCACCAGAACCGCGATATTTCTGCTTTTGAGCAGGTTTTGCACGGCGTTGGTGGTCAGGGTGGAGCGTTCATTCACCTGGCAGGTGATACACCAGGCGGCGGTAAGGTCGACGAACACTGGCCGTCCGGCGGCGCGCAAGCTGGCCAGTTCGGCCGCGCTGTAGGGCCGGGCGCTGGGTAGAGTGAGGGCGGAGCGCGAAGGCGCTGCATGCAGGAAAGGCAGCAGTGCCAGCACCACCACCGCAAAAGCCGGGCGGCGCGGCAGCGTGGCCCCTAAAGCCAGCGCACCTACAACCAGTAGCGCCAGCCCCGGCGCACCGGCCTGCCGGAACAGAACCCAGGCCAGCCAGGCGAAGGTGGCGAACATAGGCAGGGCGAGGAATTTCTGCACCACCGCCATCCAGCGCCCCGGCCGGGGCAGGCGGGCGGCCAGATGTGGCACCACCGCCATCACCAGCACTGGCAGCCCCAGCCCCAGCCCCAGCGCCAAAAACAGCCCCATGGCGGGAAGCGGCGGCAATGCGAGTGCTGCGGCGATGGCCGTCCCCATGAAGGGGGCGGTACAGGGCGTGGCCACCAGCACCGCCAGCAAGCCGGTGAGAAAACTATGCTGGGCCGGGATGCGCCCGATGAAACCCGGTATGGAAAGCTGAAACAGCCCCGCCAAACTTAGCCCCGCCGCCAGAATCACCCAGGCCGCGAGTGCCACGAAAACGGGGGATTGGAACTGAAACCCCCAGAACGCGCCGATTCCCGCTTCCCGCAGGCCCAGCAGCACGCCGCCCAGTGCCGCCATGGAAACCAGCACGCCCGCCGTGTAGCCCAGCGCCTCTCGCCTGATATGCCCGTGTGCCGCCCCGCCCATCCGGGCAAAGGCGGCGGCCTTCATGGCCAGCACCGGGAACACGCAGGGCATAAGGTTCAGCAGCAACCCGCCCGCCAGCGCCAGCAGCCACCAGGGCGCGTGGGTGGCGGGTGCGGCGGGCGTGGCATTCAGCTCCAGCGCCTGCATCTGCCCGCTTGGGTCGGTCAGCTCCAGCACGCCGGAGAGCTTCGCGGGGGCTGGCCCGGCCAAGGGCAGTTTCAGCCGCAGCCCATCCGGGGTGAAGGCGAGTGGTTGCGGCGCATCGTTCAGCAGAACCGTGGCGGAGTCTGGGAAGAACCGGGCGGCCTTCACTTGCATGGCGGTTGGCCCATCCAGGCTCAACGTGCCATCTGGCGCCAGATGCACCGCATAGGGTGAGGGCACGATGGAAGGTGAGACCGGAAACAGCGCGGCTTCCGCCGAAATGCCGCCGTTCAAAGCCAGGGTGAAGCTGGCATGTTCGGGGATGCAGATATCAGAGCAGACCAGCCAGCGCGCCTGCACCGCCATGCTGTTGCCGCTCACATGGCTGGCGGTGAAGGGCAGCACCACATGGCCGGAGAGCACGTAGCTGCCAATGCCGCCTTGCGAGAAAAATTCCGGCGGCGGGAAGCTGAGCTGGCCAAGCGCCACGGGTGAAGCGGCCCTCACCTCCGGCGGCAGCCCGGCATCGCCAGGGTCACGCCAATAAATATGCCAGCCGGGCTTTAGGGTGAATTCCAGCGCCAACTGCACCTGGCCGTTTTCCGGCTGGTTCGCGGCGGAGATCAGCCGCACCTCGTCCCGGGCCGAGCTGTAGGGCAGGCTGGATGCCGCCATTGCCAGGTGCGGAAGCAGCAGCAAGCCGAACAGAAGCAGAAAACGCATGGGCAAATATCGCATGAAACCAAGGGCTCTGATACCAGGGCGCGGCATGATTTACCTTCCCGTTACAGAAGCGCTGCCGGAATTGCTGCGCGCCTTGGCGCCCGAAGGCGGCAATGCCGTGCTGGTGGCACCGCCGGGGGCGGGCAAAACCACACTGGTGCCGTTGGCAGCACTTGAGGCGGGCCTGGGCAAGATTTTGCTGTTGGAACCGCGCCGCCTGGCCGCCCGCGCCGCGGCGATGCGTATGTCCGAGCTTCTGGGCGAGGCGGTGGGCGAGCGTGTGGGCTTCCGCACCCGGCTGGAAAGTGCGGTGGGGCCGAGCACGCAAATAGAGGTGATCACCGAAGGGCTGCTCACCTCCCGCCTGCTTTCCGACCCTGGGCTTTCCGGCGTGAATCTGGTGATGTTCGACGAGGTGCATGAGCGCAGCCTGGAAGCGGATCTCGCCTTGGCCCTGGTGCGTGACCTCCAGCGTACCTTGCGCCCGGAATTGCGAATCCTCGCCATGTCCGCCACCGCCGAGGCGGAAAAATTTTCCGCCCTGCTGGGCGCGCCCATCATCGCCAGCGACGGGAAATTATTTCCTGTTGAAACCATCCACGCGAAGCGGGACATTCCCTCCCCCCGCGACCTGCCGGAAGCGGCGGCGAAAGCGGTGCGCGAGGCGCTGGTGGAGCATGAGGGCGATATTCTCGTCTTTCTGCCCGGCATGGCGGAGATACGGCGCACCGAGCAGGCGCTGGAACGCTGCCCGGCCCTGGTGCTGCCGCTGCATGGTGACCTTTCCCGCGAGGCGCAGGACAAAGCCTTGCGGGAGCATGCCGAGCGCCGGGTGGTGCTTTCCACCTCCATCGCGGAAACCTCGCTCACCGTGCCCGGCGTGCGGATTGTGATTGATGGCGGGTATCGCCGCGCCCCGGTGCTGGATACCGCTTCCGGCCTGACCCGCCTGACCACCCAGCGCATCTCCCGCGCTGCTGCCACGCAGCGTGCCGGGCGCGCGGGGAGGCTGGGGCCGGGGGTGGCGATAAGGTTGTGGTCCGAGGCGCTGAATCGCGGCTTGCCGCCATTCGACCGGCCGGAGATTTTCGCCGCCGAACTCTCCGGCCTCGCCTTGGCTTGCGCTGCCTGGGGTGAAGCCCCGATTGATCTGCCTTTCCCAGACGCGCCGCCCGAAGGCGCCTTGAAAGCCGCCCTGGCATTGCTTCTTGGGCTGGGCGCGCTGGATGAGGCAGGCAAAATCACTCCGCTGGGCCGCGAGATGGCGCGGCTGCGCGCTGAACCGCGCCTCGCCGCGATGATGCTGGC
>JAGXAO010000052.1 GCA_018971565.1 Rhodospirillales bacterium | reverse complement strand
TTGCGCTACAACATCCTCCAGAAGGCCACGCATTTCCTGGGAAATTTTGTTACTATCCAAACTTGCAACCAATTCAATCGGCTCAGCAAGTCGAGCTAAATAAGCCTTTAATTGAGACTTCAGGCTGTCATCTAACATAGCGGCCCCCACAAAATCGGCGCAGCCCCACACACCAGGCGCGGGGAACAAAAATCGGTAATTCTCCGCCAGAAATCCGGCGGAGAAAACTGTCAGATCAGATCTTGCCAACCAGATCCAGAGACGGAGCGAGAGTCTTCTCTCCCTCGGTCCATTTGGCGGGGCAAACTTCACCCGGGTGAGCGGCCACATACTGCGCCGCCTTTACCTTGCGCAGAAGCTCCTTGGCATCACGGCCAACGCCTTCCGCGGTAATTTCTATAATTTGAATCTTGCCGTCTGGATCGACCACAAAACTTCCACGATTTGCAAGGCCAACTTCTTCAATCAGCACGTCAAAATTACGGGAGACCGCATGGGTCGGATCACCGATCATAATATAATCGATCTTATTGATCGCGTCTGACGTATCATGCCAGGCTTTATGAGCAAAATGCGTGTCGGTCGAAACGGAATAAATTTCGACTCCAAGGTTTTTGAACTCGAAGTAATTATCGGCCAAATCTTCCAGTTCCGTCGGGCATACAAACGTAAAATCGGCCGGATAGAAGAATACAACGGACCACTTGCCCTTCAGGTCAGCCTCAGTCACGGTCAAAAACTTGCCACTTTGGAAAGCTTGCGCCGTAAAAGGTTTAACCTCGGTATTAATAAGCGACATCCAATAACTCCTTAAATATGGGCAAACTACCCCAGGAGTTTCTTACGCGGTTTGCCAGAGCAATCAAATTGATTTTATGCGAATTTTCAATCGATAAAATCGATTTACCCCTGGCGTTCGAGTATCAATTGCTTGATCTTCCCGATTGCTTTGGCGGGGTTGAGGCCCTTGGGGCAGGTTTGCGTGCAGTTCATAATTGTATGGCAGCGATACAGCTTAAACGGATCCTCCAGCGCGTCCAGGCGCTGGCCCGTAGCCTCATCTCTGGAATCGGCAATCCAGCGATAAGCTTGCAGCAGCACGGCAGGGCCAAGATAGCGGTCCCCGTTCCACCAATAACTCGGGCAGGAGGTTGAGCAGCAGAAGCATAAAATACATTCCCACAACCCATCCAACTCAGCCCGCTCTTCTTTACTTTGCAGGCGTTCCGCGTCTGGTGGCGCTGGCGTGTCAGACTGTATCCACGGCTCAATGGAGCGCAGTTGCGCGTAGGGTTGCGAAAGATCTGGAACCAGATCCTTAACCACCGGCATGTGCGGTAGCGGCGTAATCGTTACGTCCCCCTTCACATCGGCAATGGGCTTCAGGCAAGCCAGTGTGTTGGTGCCATCGATATTCATTGCACAAGAGCCACAAATGCCTTCACGGCAAGAGCGACGGAATGTCAAAGATCCATCGATCTCGTTTTTTATTTTAATAATGGCATCGAGCACCATCGGCCCACATTTATCAAGGTCAATTTCATACGTATCCATCACCGGGTTTTTTCCCGTATCCGGATTCCACCGATAGACCTTGAATGTTTTAATACGCTTCGCGCCAGCTTCCGCTTTGTGGGTTTCCCCTTTGCCGACCTTTGAATTAGCCGGAAGTGCAAATTCAGCCATACCTAGCTCTCCTAATACACGCGCTTCTTCGGCGGAAACACAGAGACCTCATCGGTAAGGGTCTGCATTCGCACGGGGCGATAATGCAAATCCACTTCGCCATTTTCAGAAACCCAGGCAACGGTATGTTTCATCCAGTTTGCATCATCCCGTTCCGGATAATCATCATGCGCCTGCGCGCCGCGGCTTTCCTTTCGTGCTTCGGCGCCAACCATTGTGGCAGCGGCATTGCCTATAAGGTTCTGCAACTCCAACGCCTCCATAAGGTCGGAATTCCAGATCAAAGACTGATCAGATATTTTGATATCACCCTGAGCAGCCCATATCCTGCTCATCTTACCAACACCTTCCGTTAGCGACTTTGAGTCACGGAACACAGCAGCATGAGTTTGCATCGTACGCTGCAATTGGTTCCGCAACTCCGCAACGCGCGTACCTCCGTTCGCATGGCGGGTCTTGTCGAAGCGGGCAAGCGAAGCATCCCCCGCATCCGCCGGCAATATTGCTTGCGTGGCGCCGGGTTTCACAATTTCAGCGGCGCGCCGTGCCGCGGCACGGCCAAACACAATCAGATCAAGCAAGGAGTTTGTACCCAGCCGGTTTGCGCCATGCACTGAAACACAGGCCGCCTCCCCCACCGCCATCAGGCCGGGCACAACAGCATTGGGGTTTTCAGCCGTCGGGCGGAGAACCTCCGCGTGATAGTTGGTCGGAATACCGCCCATGTTATAATGCACGGTCGGTAGAACCGGTATTGGCTCCTTGGTTACATCAACCCCTGCGAACACCCGCGCCGTCTCTGAAATACCTGGTAGGCGCTCGTGCAAAATCTCAGCGCCCAAATGCTCCAGATGCAGCAGAATATGGTCCTTGTTTGGCCCAACGCCGCGTCCTTCGTTTATCTCAACCGTCATGGAGCGCGAAACGACATCCCGTGAAGCCAGATCCTTGGCAGTAGGCGCATAACGCTCCATGAAGCGTTCACCCTCCGCATTTGTCAGATACCCGCCCTCTCCGCGCGCGCCCTCGGTAATCAAGCAGCCAGCCGGGAAAATTCCTGTTGGATGGAACTGCACAAACTCCATGTCCTGAACAGGTAACCCCGCACGAATAGCCATGCCCCCTCCGTCACCCGTGCATGTGTGGGCAGATGTGCAGGAAAGGTAAGCGCGGCCATAACCACCAGTGGCCAACACAACCATTTGGGCACGGAACCTGTGTATAGTGCCGTTTTCCAGGCACCACGCCATCACACCACGGCACGCGCCCGCGCTGTCCATAATCAAATCGAGGGCAAAATATTCAACAAAAAATTCAACATCGTGCTTCAGGCATTGCTGATACAGCGTGTGCAAAATGGCATGGCCGGTACGGTCAGCCGCTGCACAGGCGCGCTGGGCTGGTTCCTTGCCATATTCCTTCATGTGGCCGCCAAACGGGCGCTGATAAATTTTCCCCTCTTCCGTGCGAGAAAACGGCACACCAAAATGTTCAAGCTCGTAAATCGCCGGCACGGCCTCGCGGCACATAAATTCAATCGCGTCCTGGTCTCCCAGCCAGTCAGACCCCTTTACGGTGTCATACATGTGCCAGCGCCAGTTATCCTCGCTCATGTTCCCTAAGGAGGCCCCAATTCCCCCCTGCGCCGCAACGGTGTGCGAACGGGTGGGAAACACCTTGGTGATGCAGGCTGTTCTCAGCCCGGCCGCCCCCATTCCCAAGGTTGCCCGTAAACCGGCTCCTCCTGCTCCCACAACAACCACGTCATAGGTATGGTCAATAATATTATACGCCCGGTTGGCGGAGTTTGCGTTCGCGTTCATGGGCCTCTCGTTCAAGAGAATGCGAGTTTAAGAACAGAAACGGCCGAAGCCAGCGCCAGAAACAAAATAACGCCCTTCAACACAAGAATAGTGGCAAGGCGTTTTGCTTCGTTCGGTACATAGTCTTCAACAATCACCTGAACACCAAGGGCGAGATGGTAGAACATGGCAAAAATCAGCGCGAGGAACAGCGCGCTGTTCCACGGCATTGCCATATAAGCCACCATGCGGGCGTGGTCCGCACCAAGCAGAAGAATAACAGAGGCGACAAAATACAGGGAAAGAGGCAACAGCGCTATGGATGTCACCCGCTCAGCCCACCAATGCGCAGAGCCAGATTTTGCAGAACCCAGCCCGCGCGCACGGCTAAGCCCACTTCGGCGCATGGTAACAGCTACCGGTTTATCGTGTGTGCTCATCTCTCTCACCACACCATGAACGCTATGGTCCAAAAAGCCAGGGTCAAAATAATCGTGGCCACGAACACCAGCTTACCATTGCGCCGCATTACGGGGATATCAAACCCGCGCCCGGCATCCCACGCCAAATGTCTGATACCGTTGCAAAAATGATAAAACAGCGCGGCCGTAAACCCGAACAGAACAACCAAGCCAATCCAGGAGGCCAGAAAAGCCTGAATCACGGAAAAAGCACCATCACCAGAAGCGGCGCAAACCAGCCAAAGGGTTAGAAGTAAGCTGCCAACACCAAGCACGCAGCCGGAAATGCGGTGCAGAATGGAAGTCGCGGAAGATATCTGAAATCGGTATGCGCTGCCGAGCATAAACGGAGAGACCGGCCGGCGGACCAAATCGCCCTCCGAAGTGCGCCCAATCATGAGCGCATCGCGCACATCCTTCATGGAAAACCTTTCTCTCAGGTCATTTCAATCACTATGTTGCAGGTGCTTAATCCCCGCCGGAGAAGCGGTCAACGACCCCTTATGTATTCCTGGCCTGCTTGGGCTGCTCAGCATAAATCCCTCATATCGGTATTTTTATGGCGCTTCGCTCTTCTAATTCCAGGCTATTTCTTATGCTCCGGCGCGCCGGTTTTGGCCGGAATAGCGGCTGTTAAAAAAATCACCAGAAGCATTATTTTGCATTTCATGTCCTCGTATTGCCTTGGCACTTGACGCTGCCGCCCGCCAGGCCCCTTGATAACACCATGACAGCAAACGCCCCCTCACCCGCGCTTTCCTCCATTTCCTTCAATGCGGATGGCCTGGTGGCCGCCATCGCCCAGCAGCACAACACTGGCGAAGTGCTGATGCTGGCCTGGATGAACGCGGAGTCGGTGGAGGAAACCTTACGTACCGGGCAGGTCTGCTATTTCTCCCGTTCGCGCGGCAAATTATGGCGCAAGGGGGAAACTTCCGGCCAAATACAAAGTCTTGTCGAGATGCGCATCGATTGCGACGGCGATGCTCTGCTGCTGCTGGTGGACCAGAAGGGCGTTGCTTGCCACACTGGCCGGCGCAGCTGTTTCTACACCGCCATGCGCGATGGCAAGCTCACTGAAATCGCCGCCCCGAGCGTTGATCCAGAGATACTTTATAACCGTACTTGATCCGGGGGCTATAATTTAGGAAACAGCCACGAACGAGAAACGCCTTAGGGACACACCATGCCAGCCAGAATGCCGAGACTGCCCGCCCTGCGCCCGCTGATCGCCGCCGCTGCCCTGGTATTCGGGCTTGGGGTCGCTGCTGTCAGCAGCATGGCCACCGCAGCGGATACTCAAAACTACCCCGCAGCGTCGCTCTCAGCACCCACCAACCCGGCAGCCCTCATCGCCCGCGGTAAATATCTCGTCACCGCGGCTGACTGCATGCCCTGCCATACCGGGCCTGGCAACGCGCCGTTTTCGGGCGGGCTGGTGATGCAAACCCCCTTCGGCGGCCTTTCAACCCCCAACATCACGCCAGACAAAGCCACCGGCATCGGCAACTGGACTGATAAACAATTCTACACCGCCCTGCATGACGGCATCTCTCCTGGCAGCAACTTTCTGGTATTTCCGAAATTTCTGTACCCGGCAATGCCCTACACCTCTTACACCAAGCTCTCTTATCCAGATGTAATGGCCATCAAGGCTTATCTGGATTCACTGGCGCCGGTGCAGGCAAAGCGCATCCCCAATTCGCTTAAATTTCCATTCAATCAGCGCCCCGTACTGCTCGGCTGGCGTATCCTGTTCTTCACCTCCGGGCCCATGCACATGAACCCTGCATGGGACGAGCATATGAAGAACGGCGCCTATCTCACCGAGGCGCTGGGCCATTGCGGCGAATGCCATACCCCGCGCAATTTCATGCAGGCCACCATCGCCAGCAAGGCTTATGCCGGTGCGCCCATCGACAATCTTTTTGCCCCCAACATCTCGTCAGACAAAGCCTTCGGTGTTGGCGGCTGGAGCCAGGCCGATCTCGTCGCCTATTTGCATGACGACGGTAATCTGGTGAAGGGTTCGCCCTACGGCGCCATGGGCGACATGACAGACCATTCCACCAGCCAGCTTCCAATTTCTGATGTGCAGGACATCGCGGCATATCTGCAAACCGCCACCAAACCGCAGACCATCTTACCGGCTCCCACAATCGCTGGCGCCAATGCCTCATTCTCACGCGGGCAAATCCTCTATACTGCCAATTGCGCGGGTTGCCATGGCGCCACAGGCGGCGGTATGGGGCCAAACCTCGTGCCGAACCTCGCCGGAAACGACTCCATCACCGCCGAACTGCCCTACAACCCCATCGGCGCCATGCTCGGCGGACTGGATAGCTGGGTGGATAACGGGCCAAAGATGCCTGCCTTCGGCGCACAGTTTTCCGACCAGCAGATCGCCGATATTACCAACTATGTCCGCACCGCCTGGGGTAATAAGGGTAATGCAGATGCAACCCCCGCCGAGGTCATGAAATTGCGTGGTGTCGGCGGCCTGCCGCCTGCCGCCTCCCAGGCAGCAGATAAGCTCGGCTGCCCACGTATCTCGCCGTTCGGCGGGGCGGATACGGTGGCTGACCCCGGCAACGGATTGCTGAACATCTATGAAGGTGCCCCACCATCGGCATTGCCTAACCGGACCCGTGAACTGATCGCGGCCGTGAAAGCAAATAACAGCTCAATCAGCAATGCCGATCTCACCAACACACTGGTGGCGGCATACTGCCCGGTTCTCGCGCAAACGCCGGGCATGAGCCTCGCCGGCAAGCGTAGCGCGTTGCAGAATTTCATCGCCGCCGCGCAACCGCTGATCGCCGCACCCTGAGAGAGCTTGGCTGCCAGATGCATGGCATCCGCCATGCCCTGCATCTAATACCGCCCCTGCGTCCTCCAGGCCTGCCATGACGAGTATTTTTATTATCGCGGGCGAGGCCAGCGGCGATGTGCTTGGGTTGCGGCTGATGCAGGCGCTACGGGCGCAAAACGCCGGAGTGAAATTTTCCGGTATAGGCGGGGCCCGCATGGCCGAGGCCGGGCTAACCTCCCTTTTCCCGATGCAGGAGCTGGCGCTGATGGGGCTGGCAGAAATCCTGCCCAAAGTGCTGCACCTTAAAAGGCGCCTCGCCCAGACCATCGAAGCCATTCGCATCCAGAAGCCGGATATTCTGCTTACCATAGACAGCCCCGGTTTTACCCTGCGGGTATTGAAAGCAATCGGGAACACCGGGCCGAAACGCGTGCATTACGTCGCCCCGCAGGTCTGGGCCTGGCGGCAGGAGCGCGTGAAGCATTTCCCCGGCCTGTGGGATGAACTGCTTTGCCTGCTGCCTTTCGAGCCTGATTTTTTTTCCCCGTACGGTTTGCATCCGGTTTTTACCGGCCATCCGGTGCTGGAATCAGGTGCTGACAAAGGTGATGCCATCCGCTTTCACGCTACACACGGCCTTAGCCCAGATGCCGTGCCATTGGTGCTGATGCCAGGCTCCCGCATAACCGAAACCAGGCGCCTTCTGCCGGTTTTCCGGCAAACGCTGGCCTTGCTGCAACCGGAAATTCCTGGCCTCACCCCTGTAGTGGCGGCAGCCTCGGGCATTGCCGATGAGGTTACCGCCCATACCGCGGGCTGGCCGGTGAAACCGATCATCGTGCGCGACGTGTCCGCCCGGTATGACGCCTTCGCGGCAGCCAAAGCCGCGCTTACAAAATCCGGCACCTCAACGTTGGAGCTTGCCATGGCGGGCGTACCCATGGCGGTAACATACCGGGTAAACCCGATCTCCGCTGCCTTAGGGCGGCGGATGATCAAAGTACCCCATGTCGCAATGGTCAACCTACTCGCAGGCAACGCGCTGGTGCCCGAGTTATTGCAGGAGGATTGCCGGCCAGAGCCTCTTGCCCAAACGGTTCTTGGTCTTTTACGCAACCCAGCCAAGGCGGCCGCCCAGCGCGCCGGGTTCGCCGCCGCCTTGGCCAGCCTGCAAGCACCGGCGGGCTCACCATCAGAGGCAGCGGCAAAGGCAATTCTCAGCCTGGTCAGCCCCTAAAATCAGCTTCGCGGGCTGCGAACCTTGCTGAAACGCCGAGCAAGAAACAGCATGGCTGCCCCCTGTCCGCGCGGCTGGATTTACTTGGAAACGTTGAGGGCCGACTCCATTGCCGCGACGGCTGAGAGGTTGATAATTCCGCGCGCCGTGGTGCTGGGCACGGCGATATGCAGCGGCTTCTCCAGCCCCATCAGCATCGGCCCCACCGTTACCGCCTCGCCAGTGGCCTTAACCAGATTATAGGCGATATTCGCGGAATCGATATTTGGGAAAATCAGCAGGTTCGCTGTGCCGGTTAATGTGGAATCCGGTAATACCTGCAGGCGTATACGTTCGGCCAGCGCCGCATCCGCGTGCATTTCACCGTCCACTTCCAGGTTCGGGTCCATCTTCCGAATCAGCCCCAGCGCCTTGCGCATCTTGCGCGCCGAGGGCGAGTTAGAGGCGCCGAAGCTGGAATGCGAAAGCAGCGCCACCTTCGGCGCCATGCCGAAATGCCGCACCGCATCGGCCGCCATCAGCGTCATCTCGGCAATTTCCTCGCAAGTGGGATCCACATTCACATGGGTATCACAGAAGAAGAGTGGCCCGGCCTGCAAAATCAGCGCCGTCAACGCAAACACCCGGCCAGAGGCCGTGGCGCGCGGCACAATCGGCAGCGCGTACTGAAATTGCCGCCACCAGTCACCCGTGCCACCGCAAATCGCGGCATCCGCCTCGCCCTGTTGCAGCAGCATCGCCGCCGTTACGGTGGGACGTTTGCGGAGGTGCCGGCCCGCCGCGTCCGGCGGGGTGCCGCGCCGGCCGACTCGTTTGGAATATTCCTTCAGCAGACGTTCATATAAGGCCGGGTCACGGTCCAGGTCGATAATCCGCACATCGCTCTCAGGCTTCAGCCGCAGGCCGAGGGAATGGATTTTCGTCGTGATTGCCTCAGTATTGCCCAGCAAAATGGGCTTGGCCATGCCATCATCCACCACGCTCTGCACCGCGCGCAGCGTGCGTTCATCCTCACCCTCGGCATAAACAATGCGCGGCCTGGCCTTGCGTGCCACCTCGATCACCGGGCGCAGCAGCTGGCCAGAGCGGTAAACAAAACGCTCCAGCTCGTGCATATAGGCTTCAAAATCCGCAATCGGTTTACGGGCAACGTTCTCATCCATCGCCGCCTGGGCCACAGCCGGGGCCACATGCAGAATCAGCCGCGGGTCGAACGGTTTGGGAATGATGTATTCCGGCCCGAACATTGGCGCCTGCCCGCCATAGGCGGCGGCCACGGTGTCGGATGCCTCAACCTGCGCCAGATTGGCGATGGCGCGGGTCGCCGCGAGCTTCATTCCCTCGGTGATCGCGGTGGCCCGCACATCCAGTGCGCCCCGGAAGATGAAAGGAAAACAAAGAACATTGTTAACCTGGTTCGGCATGTCCGACCGGCCAGTGGCCATGATGGCATCCGGGCGCACCCGCTTAACTATCTCGGGCATAATCTCCGGGTCGGGGTTAGCCAGAGCAAGGATCAGCGGGTTGGGGGCAAACAGATGCAGCCATTCTTCCTTCAGCACGCGCGGGGCTGAGAGGCCGAGGAAGATGTCCACGCCGGAGAGCACTTCGGACAGGCTGCGCGCTGGCGTCTCCCGCGCCACATCTTCCAGTGTCGGATCCAGGTTGGGGCGGCCCTTATACACCACACCGTCCTTGTCGGTCATGATGATGTTCTCGGGCCTGGCCCCCAGCGCCTTGAGGATGCTCACGCAGGAAAGGGCAGCGGCCCCAGCCCCGGAGGTGACGATCTTCACGTCCTCGATTTTCTTATTCTGCACGATCAGCGCGTTCAGCACCGCGGCACCTACGATAATGGCGGTACCGTGCTGGTCGTCGTGGAACACCGGGATCTTCATCTTCGCGCGCAGGGTCTGCTCGATCTTGAAGCATTCCGGGGCTTTGATATCCTCCAGATTGATGCCGCCGAAGCTGGGTTCCAGCCGTTCCACGGTTTCGATGAACTTGTCCGGGTCCTGCTCGTTAATTTCGATATCGAAGGAATCGATTCCTGCGAATTTCTTGAACAATACGGCCTTGCCCTCCATCACCGGCTTGCCGGCCAGCGCGCCGATATTGCCAAGCCCCAGCACCGCAGTGCCGTTGGTGATAACGGCGACAAGGTTGGCGCGGGAAGTCAGGTCAAAGGATAGATCGGGATCGTCCTTAATCGCCTCACAGGCGGCCGCCACACCGGGTGAATAGGCCAGAGAGAGGTCACGGGAGGTTTCCATGCGCTTGGTTGCAACGATGGCCAGCTTTCCGGCCCTGGGGAAACGGTGGTATTCCAGCGCTGCCTTGCGTAGATCGTCATCCATGCCCAATTTCCTCCCGTTAAGGCTTGAATGGTTCATGGCGCAAGCCAGGCAGGGAGGCAACATGCCCCGCCATGAGTTTTCCGAAGGCCAGCGGTTACAGAGAGATTGGTGCGGTCGAGAAGACTCGAACTTCCACGAGGTTTCCCCCACAAGCACCTCAAGCTTGCGCGTCTACCATTCCGCCACGACCGCATCGAGGCCGGGAGCCTATAGACTATGATTTCAGAGCCTGCAACAGGTGCACAGATGATACAAAACCAGCCGGATTGGGAGATTTCAGATGGCCTGACAGGCTATGATTTCGCCCTCGCCAAAATGCAAAACCGCGCCACCGCCATTCGTGAGGGCAACGCGGAGGAGCTGGTCTGGCTGGTCCAGCACCCACCCTTATATACAGAAGGTACCTCCGCCAAAGCGGCTGATTTGCAGGATGCAAACCGCTTTCCCACCTTCAAGGCCGGGCGCGGCGGGCAATGGACCTATCACGGCCCCGGCCAGCGCGTAGCCTATGTGATGCTGGACCTAACCCGCCCCCATGGTTCTGTGCCCGCGCGGGATGTGCGTTGTTACGTCGCCGGACTTGAACGCTGGGCGATCGAGACTCTGAAGGAATTCGGCGTCACAGGGCAAGTCCGTCAGGGGCGGGTCGGCATCTGGGTAGACCGGCCGGACGGGCGGGAGGAAAAGATCGGCGCCATCGGCGTGCGGGTGTCCCGCTGGGTCACCTGGCATGGTCTCGCGCTCAACATCGCGCCCGAACTTTCCCATTTCAACGGCATCATCCCCTGCGGCATTACCGAGCACGGTGTCACCAGCCTTCATGCCCTGGGCGTGGAGGCTGGCATGAACGAGGTGGATGCCGCACTGAAGCACAACTGGAACAAGATTTTCGGATAAAGTTCTCATTGAAGCCGCATAGGCGCCGCTTACACGGCTGCCCGCGCATCCCATATGAACATCATGAAACTTTCCGTGCTCGACCAGTCTCCCATCCGCGCCAATGCCTCGCCGGACACCTCCATCCGCGAATCGATTGCTCTCGCCAAAGCTTGCGAGGGGTTCGGCTATCACCGCTACTGGCTCTCGGAACATCACAGCTCAGGCTCGGTCGCGGGCTCCGCGCCTGAGGTTCTGGCCGCCGCCATCGCCGCCACCACCAGCCGCATCCGCGTGGGGGCAGCGGGCATCATGCTACCGCATTATTCGGCGCTGAAGGTGGCGGAGGCTTTCCGCGTGCTGGAGGCCATCGCCCCGGGCCGGATCGATCTTGGTCTTGGCCGCGCCCCGGGCTCGGATGGCCGCACCGCCCTGGCGCTGAGCCCCAACGCCCGTACGGCGGCGGACATGTTTCCTACCCAGGTGCGAGACGTGATGGCCTGGGTCTCCGGTGAACCCTTGCCGGTGGACCACCCATTCCGCACCATAATTGCCGAACCGCGCGGCCCGCACGCGCCAGAGATATGGATTCTCGGTAGTTCCAATTACGGCGCCCAGCTCGCCGCCTGGTTTGGCCTGCCCTATGCCTTCGCCTATTTCTTTTCGGACGGCGCGGGTGCCGCCGAAGCGCTGCATATGTATCAAACCCAGTTCAAACAGCCGGAACCCGCCGAGGCCAGGCCGCTTTCCGCCGTTACCGTTTTCGCCCTGGCGGCTGATACCGAGGAAGAGGCACGGCACTGGGCAAAATCCCGCGGCGCCTTCACCGGCATGCGTAACAGGGGAACATACATCCCGCTGCCTTCGCCCGGCGAGGCGGATCATTTTGATTTTTCCGAAGATGAAAAGCAGCAGATCGCCATCTCTCAGCGACGTTCTTTCATTGGCACGGCAGCCCAGGTGGCGGAGCGATTGCGTGAACTGGCGCAGGAATTACGGCTGGACGAGATCGCCGTGACAACAGCGGTTTACGACCCCGCGGCGAGGATACGTTCCTATGAGCTTTTGGCTAGAGAGTTTAGAATGATCTGAACAAAGCATGTCTGGAAAGTCATGATCTCCAGCTTTCAATTTAGAAACATTCCGTGTCATTCGTTGAACTTTTCAAATCAGTTACGAAATCCCGTATATGCGAAGTCTTCATTGGGAAGGCCGCACAATAAAACAGAGGATGTAACCGATGGGTGCAAAATTTCGGGTGGCATTCGGCATTGTGGCAATGCTGGGTTTAGCCACCGGCCTTTCCGCGTGTCACACAACAGCCGGGGTAGGCCAAGATTTATCTCAAGGCGGGCATGCGTTGACCAACAGCGCCAACGCCAACGCCCCAAGCTCCCCTAGCCCGTAACTTAACCAACTAGCTAATTAAACTAACAAAGGAGTAGTTTCATGAACAAAGATCGCATCGAAGGTGCCGTCAAACAGGCCAAGGGTTCGGTTAAGGAAGCAGCCGGCAAAGTAACCGGCGATGCCAAGCTGCAAGCCGAAGGCAAGGCCGAAAAGGTTGAAGGCAAGGTACAGAATGCAGTTGGCGGCGTGAAGGATGCAGCCAAGAAGCACTAACTGGCTTTTTGAGCAGGCGGCGGGGGCAGCCCCGCCGCTTTCATGTCACGGCATCAGAACTTTATCGATCACCTGAATCACGCCGTTTGACTGAATAACATCGCCGATGGTGGTTTGGCGGCGTCGCCCTTGGCGTCCATCACCGTCAAACCACCATCCGGCCCGTTGCTGAACATCAGCATTTCGCCTTCAACGGTTTTTAATTGCGCCTTGCCGCCGCCTAGCTGGATCATGTTTTCAATATCCGCTTCGGTATAACGGCCTGGCACCACATGATAGGTTAAAATCTTCACAAGCTCGGCTTTGTTTTCAGGCTTCAGAAAAGTCTGCACCGTTCCTGCGGGCAGGGCCGCGAAAGCCTCGTTGGTGGGCGCAAAAACCGTGAACGGCCCGTTGCCTTCCAATGTGGGCACCAGCCCGGCCGCCTTAACTGCCGCCACCAGCGTGGTATGATCTTTGGAATTGAGCGCATTCTGCACAATGTTCCGGCTCGGATACATGGCGGCACCACCCACCATCGGATCGGTGGATGCGGACATGCTTTGCGCGAACGCT
>JAGXAO010000051.1 GCA_018971565.1 Rhodospirillales bacterium | reverse complement strand
TTGCCGCCGGTGTAAATTGGCTGAGAAACGGTAAGCTGGGCGATTTTCTCGGTACCGTTTTCAGGGACCCTGGTTTGCTGCGTCACCGGCAGGCCGGTCTGCTGACTGATCCCGGTTGTATAATATTTTTCCACACCCGTGACGCGCCCGATCTGGCCCTGAAAGCTGACCGTGGGCCGCCAGCCGGAGAGTGCCGCTGGCACCTCTTCATCTGTTTGCCGCAGCACCGCCCTTTGCTGCTGCAAGGTGGGGTTGTTGTAGTAGGCACTGGCCAAAGCCTGAGTGAGTGTGGCAGGCGCGCCTGCCATGGCTGGCGCGATACCCAGCACCAGCACACCCAGCGCGCCGCCCGGCAGCCACAAAATGCGGGGACGCATATGCCTCTGCATAATCAGAAGCTGAATGCCGGGGCAGGCGCAAATTGTGGTAAAATATGCGCCGCGCAGTCAAACCCCCTTACCGTGGACCAGCCGCCAGCCACAGGCTCCGCCACCACGGCCCGGCCCAGAGCATCGGGCGAGGCATCATCGGCCAGAATGGTGACAACCCGGCCCGTGGGGCTGAGCTGCGCCGCGAGCACGCCGGGGATTTCCAGCACCGCCCCCTCGATAATGATGGCATCAAACGGGCTGCCGGAGGGCCAGCCGGCAGCCAGCCGCCCGTTTACGGCCTGCACCTTTGGCGCATAAGCCGCCAGTGCCGCATTGGTGAGGCGCGCTTCTTCCTCAAGCGCCACAACCTCTATACCCGCCAGGCCCAGAACAGCCGCCAGATAGCCGCTGCTCGCGCCAATTACAAGAATGTGCGCGGGGTTCATGTCCAGCACCAGTTGTGCCAGGCGCGCCGT
The DNA here is from genome assembly GCA_018971565.1 of Rhodospirillales bacterium. GTDB lineage: Bacteria > Pseudomonadota > Alphaproteobacteria > Acetobacterales > Acetobacteraceae > Acidocella. Next base: position 12,806 of record JAGXAO010000051.1, on the reverse strand, counting down.
GAGCATGGGGTTCAACATGTACCGCCCATCACCCAGGGGTAAATCCGCGTCCGCATAGGCCAGGGGGCTGGCACCGGCAAAAGCCTCGCGCGGCAGCCTGCGCATTGCCGCGGTTATCCGCGCGTCGTGCACATGATTAGGGCGGACCTGCGAATCCACCATATTTCCGCGCTGTACCGCCAAAGCATTCAAATCAGCCATGGAACCCTTCTATTTCGCAAGTGCGGTACTTATAGCGGCCCCGCGCGCCTAAACTCAACCGCCCCGGCGGGGATAAGATAGGCCCGCGCAAAACACGGCTTGACCACCGCCGCCGAGACGAGGATATAGGGGCCGCACCAGCCGGTCCGGTGGCAGAGTGGTGATGTAGCGGACTGCAAATCCGTGAATGTGGGTTCGATTCCCGCCCGGACCTCCAATACCGCTTCTGGCAGTACCTGCTGGTTACAGCATGGCCAATGGCTGTTTGCGACGAGGCGGCGAAAATGCCGCATCGATGGCCGCGAGATCCAAGTCTGTCAGTTTTATGTTCGCTGCAGCGGCATTCTGCCGCACATGGGCGATAGAACTTGCCTTGGGAATGGCGATTGTGTTGCCGCCGCGCAGGCTCCATGCCAGAGCCACCTGTGCCGGGGAAACCCCGTGCCGCTTGCTTATTTCCAGCAGGGCTAAGGATTTTAATAACCGCCCCGCCTGGCCAAGCGGTGAATAGGCCATAACGGGCACCCCACCAGCCTTGCACCATGGCAGAAGGTCGAATTCGATACCCCGCGCCTCGGGGTTATACAGAACCTGGTTGGCCACACACCGCCCCCCCGCCGGTAGCCTGGCCAGTTCCTGCATATCGGAGGTATCGAAGTTGGATACGCCCCAGGCGCCGATATGACCGGCTTCGCGCAGACGCTCGAAAGCCTCGACCGTTTCCGCCAACGGATAGGCGCCGCGCCAATGCAGCAGATAAAGATCGATCCGGTCCGTTTTCAGGCGCTTGAGGCTGCGGGCACAAGCCTGCGGAACGCCCTTGGCCGAGGCGTTATGCGGGTACACCTTGCTGACAAGAAACAGCTTATCCCGGCGGCCCGCAATTGCATGGCCGACCACTTCCTCCGCACCGCCATCCGCGTACATTTCCGCGGTGTCGATCAGCGTCATGCCAAGGTCGATACCCGTTTGCAGCGCGGCGATTTCGGCTTGCGCTGCGGCCGCATCCTCACCCATATACCAGCTTCCCTGGCCAAGCGTTGGAACTTGAATGCCGTTTGGCAGCACAATAGGCGGGATCGTCATGCAAAATTCCCTTGTAAGCGTCTTCAAAGCGGATACGCCCCGCATTCTGCACTCGGCCAAACCGCCGCGGCAATATCTTCGCCCGTTCCTATTGAAAATTTAGCCCCGGGCAGGCAAACATGCGGCGAGAAAGGAACCGTTTAGATGAGGCTGCCTAGCTTGTGCCTGCTTGCCCTGCCCCTGGCCCTTGCAGCCTGCAACGCCAATGGCCGCCGCGCGCAAGGAGACTTCAACGCAGCCGGGGATAATCTCGGCCAAAGCCATATTGGCAGCGGGTTCAACGATATCGGCAAAGGCTTTAGCGACGGCGCCAACGCCACGGGCGATGCCATTGTGCACACGGCGCACCAGGTTGGAAACGCGTTCAGCCAGTAGCCTGGCCGCTTATAGGCACCAGGCGCCCATGGTTAAGTGATGACAATACCACAGACCCTTCTGCCCATCTGCGTCGCGGCGCTTTATAAATTTGTGACGGTTGATGATTGCGCCGCCGTTAAAGCCAGGTTGCTTCAGCTTTGCCAGGCACGGGGCGTGAAGGGCACGATCATTCTGGCTCCTGAGGGAATGAACGGCACCATCGCCGGGACAGATGCGGCCATTGAAGACGTGCTGGCCCATATTAAGCAATTGCCGGGCTGCGCAACCATCACCGCCAAATTCTCCCGCGCGCCCGCGCTGCCGTTTCATCGGCTGAAGGTGCGGATTAAACGCGAAATCGTCACCATGGGCCAGCCGGATATCAATCCGCTTAACGGCGCCGGACATTATGTTTCACCGCAAGACTGGAATGCCCTTGTGAGCGAACCGGGGACGATCCTGATCGACACACGCAATGATTACGAAGTTGCCGTTGGTAGTTTCGCCGGCGCCATCAATCCAGGTACGCAGAGCTTCAGGGAATTCCCTATATGGTTCCGTGCCGAGCGCGACAGACTATTAGGCGCAGGCACGCCCCCAAAAGTGGCAATGTTTTGCACCGGCGGCATACGTTGCGAGAAATCCACCGCGTTTCTGGTGAGCGAAGGGGTAGAAAGCGTTTACCACCTGGAAGGCGGAATTTTAAAATACCTGGAGGACGTGCCGCCGGAGGAAAGCCTCTGGCAAGGAGAATGTTTTGTGTTCGATCAGCGTGTGACGGTGGAACACGGCCTGGTAATTGGCAAACACAGCCTGTGTTATGCTTGCCGCCGCCCTGTGAGCGAGGCTGAGCGTTCATCTCCTGTTTTCGAAGAAGGCGTTAGCTGCCCCGCCTGCCATGCCGAGCGCAGCGACGAGCAGCGCGCCAGCTACCGAGAGCGCCACCGGCAAGAAAAATTAGCGGCCTTGCGTGGCGATGAGCATATCGGCGCGGACTTATCCGGCTCAAATGATACGACGGAGCATCGCAACCGGTAGGCGCGCCAGCAAATTGGCCAGCAACATATTACCGTCGCTTTGTACTTCCTCTTCATCCAGCAAATTCCGCCATCTGCCAGCCCCTAGCTGAACCGAGGCCGTGCCCCAGGCATAAGGCGGCAACAACGGCGACTGGATCATGAAACCGCCGACAAGGCGTGTGGCCACGGCTACAATTTCTTCATCTCCATAATAGCGCCGAAAGGCCAGAACATGTCTGGCCATGGGTCCCTCCACAGCCAATGCTTCATATGCGCCATGCGCGAAGAGATGCGGCTGTTCGCGCCGCGCCGCCAGAGCCCGGGCTATAACTGCCTGCTTTACCGCGCCATTGCGCCAATTGCCCAGGCCCGCATTTCCCTCGCGCAAGGCGCTCTTCCGCGCTGTGAAATCCACCGGGCGGCGGTTATCCGGGTCGACAAAACTCTGGTCCCAGAACTCCGTGCCTTGATATAGATCGGGCACACCCGGCACCGCCAGGCGCAGCAGCGTCTGCGCCAGGCCGTTTATAGCCCCTGCCGCGGCAATACGATTTGCAAAGGCGATGATCTCGTAAAGCATCGGCCGCCGGGCATCCAGGCATCCCATGACAAAACGCTCGCACGCATCCTCATAGGCTTCGTCTGGGGCTGCCCATTCGGAATGCAATTTCGCCTCGCGCAGGGATTTCTTTTGCCAGGCAGCAACCCGCCTGACGTAAGTTTCAATTTCCGCGAGGTTATTGGCCTCCAATGTTAAAGGCCAGCCCGCGACGAGCATCTGATACAGCATCAGCTCATCCGCCTCGTCCGGCCCGGCAGATTCACGAATAGCCTTGTTCAAACGCATCCAGCGCAGAACAGCCGATTCCCATTCGCCTGGAATTTCCGACAACACCGCAATCCGCGCCCGTGTATCCTCACCGCGCTTATGGTCGTGGGTGGCTGTGGCCAAAAGTGCGCCGGGAAATGCCGCGCCCCGCGCCGCCGCCTGAGCATGAAACGCTGCGGGAGAGAGGCTGAATTGCGCGGGGTTGGAGCCGACATCATTGCGAGAAAGCAGTAATCCAAAGCGATAGAAGCAGGTATCCTCGACTGATTTCGCGGCTGTTGGCGCGGAAAGTTGCTGAAAGCCAGTCCTGGCGCGCATGAACTCGTCTCGCGCCGCACCGGGCGGCAAGCGGCAGGGGCGGTCCTCCAACAGCCAGCGCCGCAATAGCCCTAAAACCGGCTTATCAGCCTTGCGCATCCTCGCAGCCGCCTCGGCCACCGCTTTGCCGAACATGTGTGCGTCTTGCTCGCTATGCCCGGCCGGCCCGGCATATATCCGGTAGACAGGAAAAGAGGCTAGAATTTCTTCCAACCCCTGGCGGATGACATGCAGGCTGAAATCCGTGGTATGTGCATCCCGCCGGGCGACGCGGTGCAGCTGGGCTGCCAGCCTGTCTAATTCGCCCGCCAGATTATCACGCAAAATCTGCCGCCGCGCATGTTCCTCCAACGCGCCAAAATCCGCATCGCGCCGGGTGAGGCGTTGCCACATGGCGGAAAGCAGTACCTCGCCCTCCGGGTCGTGCAGCACGGCGCTGGCCTGGTCCAGAAAATCGTACCCGGTCGTCCCATCTACCCGCCAGCGCGTCTCCAGGGCTTCATCCGTGCCCAGAATTTTTTCCACCACAATGTACGGTTCACCGCGCGCCGCCTCAGCGGGCCTGTTCGCGCCAGCTTGCTCCATCACCCGGCGCAGCTTCCGCAGGTAAGCGCCCGGATCGGCCAGCCCGTCCACATGATCTATCCGCACGCCATCAATCAGCCCTTCGGCATATAGGCGAAGCAGAAAGCCATGCGTGGCATCGAACACTTCGGGCCGCTCCACCCGCAGGCCAGCCAGGGTGTTGATATCGAAAAACCGCCGCCAGTTGATCTCGGTCGAGGCGGTGCGCCACCAGGCCAGCCGGTAGCATTGGCGCTGAAGCAGCTGGTGCAGGCGCTCGGGCGTGGAAAACGCGGCAATCGCGTCTTTCAACACGACCCGGTTGCCAAGCATGAAGGCCCGCAAATCTACTTTGGCCAGCGCCGCCTCCTCAGCCGGTTCCGGCAGTGCCGCGATTTCAGCGAAGCGACGGGAGAGCTGGGGTGCTGCCCGGCGCAGCACCAGCGCCACGCTGCGCGGCGAAAGCGGGAAAATATTGCCATGATAGTCGAAGCAGAACCCCCCGGCTTCATCCAGCCGAAGAACAATCTCACCTGAATCCAGCGCATCGCCATAAGTGCTACCCAAAAAAGGGGCCAGCAGCTTGCCTTGCAGTGCCGGGTCGGGCGGCGCCCAGTCGATATCGAAAAACCCCGCGTAACGGCTGCGGGGCCCGAATTCCAGCACATCCTGCCACCAGGCATTGCCTGAGCCGCCAACCCCCATATGGTTCGGCACAATATCCAGCAGCAGCCCCATATCCTGCGCACGCAATTCCGCCACCAGCCGCTTAAGCGCCGGCAGGCCGCCAAGCTCCGGGTTGATAACCGTGGGATCGATCACATCATAACCATGCGTGGAGCCAGGCTGGGCCTTGAACAACGGCGAGGCGTAAAGATGCGAGACGCCAAGCGCCGCGAAATATGGCACCAGCCGCGCCGCATCGTTCAGCGTGAAATCCTTGTGGAATTGCAATCTGGCCGTGGCGCGCGGGGTGGTGTGCAGCGTCATTCCACGTTCCTTCTGGCGGTGTTGAGCGCCGTGAGCCGGGCGCGCACATCCTCGCGGCCAAAAATCTCATCTGCCGTGCCAGGCAGCCGCCGCCGCCAATTCGGGTGTTCGTCTGTCGTGCCAGGCAGGTTCGGAGCATCTGGCAGGCAAAGCGCGTCTTCCACCGGCAATAGCGCCAGCGCGCAGGCGGCACCTCCAACATGCGCGGCAGCGGCCTGGGTGGCGGCCTTGGCGTTGCCGCTCTCGGGCAGCGCCCCCACCGCCGCACCGGATTTGCAGAACGCCGCCCATAGCGCACCCCGGTCCGTGGCACGCTGCTCTCCACCCTCACCGGATTTTCCCAGCTTGTTTCGCCAGGCGATATCCGTGCCGGTCCACCAGCCCGCGACGGTCGGCAGATCATGTGTCGTTGTCATAGCCACGGCATCCGGCGCCCAGCGCGCAGGGGCGGTGAAGCGCTTGGCCCGGCGTTCAAACCACAACACCCTCATGCCAGCGATACCGGCTGCACTTAGCCTCCCGCGCAGCCCGGGGGGCAGCGTGCCGAGATCCTCGCCCAGCACCACAGCTTTGTGCCGCCAGGATTCCAGCACGGTGAGGCGAAGAAGATCTTGAAACGGCATGGCAAGATAAGCGCCGTGCGCCGGGGAGCGGCCTAGCGGCACCACCCAAAGGCGCATCAGCCCCATCACATGGTCTATCCGCACGCCGCCGGCGTGCTGAAGCGCATGGCGCAGCATCTCCAGATAAACCGAAAACCCGCTGCCCCGCAGCCCTTGCGGGGAAAATCCGGTAATTCCCCAGCCCTGCCCTTCGCGGTTAAAAACATCCGGCGGTGCGCCGATCTCCAGCCCCTTCAACATCTGGCCTTGCCGGCTCCAGGCATGGCTGCCATCCGGGCTGGTGCCTACCGCGAGGTCGCTGATAAGCCCGATTTTCGCGCCAGCCTCGCGCAGCATATGCTGCGCTGCCTGCAACCCTTGTGCCGCCCGCCATTGCAACCAGGCGTGAAAAGCGACCTCCCGGGCGTTATCTTCCGCGAAACGCCGTACGGCGGCACTTGCGGGGTCACGGTACGCAAGGGGCCATGCCCGCCAATCGCACCCGGCGCCCAGCTTGGCGCAAAGCGCCTCGAACAAGGCGTGCCGCTCAAGGTCCTGCCCTGCACTGGCGCGGAATGCATCCAGCGCTGGCCAATCGCAAAATCCCTCGAAATCCCCACGCAGAAGTAAAAGCTTCCGGGCGGCGGCACGGGGCCAGTCGATCAACGCGTCCGGTACGTCCTGGCCGTCACGGGCAATGTGCAGCACATTCAGCGCCACCCTGCTGGAGGGAGCATAAGGTGCGTAACGGTTTAGGCTGGATGTAAACAAAGCATGAGCGGGGCTTAACGCCACAGCCGCCGCCCCCAGTGCCGCGGCCTCTTTGGTAAATTCCGCCAGAGCCTGAAAATCCCCAATACCGCCATCATGTTTCCGGCGCAGCGCGTAAAGCTGCACGGCAAGCCCCCAGAGTTTTTTTCCGGCTCCGGCATCCTGCAAGGTATAGGCACGACGTGGCGCCAACGCGAGCGTGATTTCTGTTCCTCCAAATTCCAGCCTATGATATCCCGGTTCGGCAGGCGTTAAAATTTGCACTACGCCCCTATCCGCTTCCACATAAGTTTCAAAAATACCGCCAGATTCAAGCGTGATTTTGCAATGGCCGGAGCGGCCATTCAGCCGCGCCACCCCTCCGGCCCAGGCGGTGATGAGAGGTGGCGAGGTTTTGTCAGCCCCCTCACCGCCCAGGGCGTCCAGTACGGCACGCAGATCATCATCTGCCACCACGCGGCGTTCGCCACCGGCATCCTGCCACTCGCGGTTGACCCCAGCATTTTTTGCCTCCCTGTACAGCGTATCCATCAGCCCAGCCACACAGAAGCGGAAAGAGCGGGTAAGATATCCGTCGCCTCACCAAACAGCAGCCGCCCTTCCACCGGCCCGAATCTTACGGGAGAAAAGCCGAAATTCGCTGAAATAGTCAGCGTTTTTCCATCAGCCATGCGCCATTCTGCCCGTACAGCATGGGCGGTAAGCGCCCTTGCACCGAGGCTTTTGGCACCCGTCAGGCGCGGCGCGATTTCCTGCGCCCGTAAAGCCAGACAGTCACGGTACAGCTTTGTCCAGTCATTCTCCAGCAGATGCGGACGGCTGGCTTCAAATGTCTCGATCGCATTCGGGTCTGGAATGGCTTCACGGATCGCTGGATCGGCAAAAGCAGAAAACTTCGCGAATTCCTTGCGCCGGCCTTGCGTCACCAGCTTACCAAGCTCGGCATGATGATCAGCAAAAAACAAAAATGGGCGAGTTTCACCGCACTCCTCACCAAAAAAGATCATCGGTATTTGAGGTGCAAACAACAAAACAATTATCGCGGCACGCAACGCAGCAGGCTGGGCCAGTTGCCCCAGCCGCTCACCAAAGGCGCGGTTGCCCACCTGGTCGTGATTCTGCAGACATATCACAAAAGATGTACTGGGAAGATGCGCACTCGAACTACCACGATTATGCCCTCCGGCATGGAGCGACGGTTCACCTTGATAAGCGAACCCTTCTGCCAGACAGCGCGCCAATTGCTGAGCAGCATCTTGAAAATCTTCATAATAGGCGTCTTTTTCGCCGGTAAGCAGCACGTGCATGCAGTGGTGGAAATCATCCGTCCATTGCGAATCAAACCTTTGAGGCCCCCCGCCAATCAGTTCTGAATCGTTCTCTTCATTTTCTATAATCAAATGCAGATGCCGCCCTGGCGTAGCAGCTCGGACAGCCGTTGCCAGCTCGTGCAAAAAATCCTTGTTTTGAATCGCATGTACTGCATCGAAACGCAGGCCATCGAAACGGTAGTCACAAACCCACTGCAGGGCATTGCCGATAAAAAAATCCCGCACCTCACCCCGGCGGAAATCGATTGCCTCGCCCCAGGGGGTGGAAATATCCTTGCGGAAAAAATCCTGTGCATAGCATGGAAGATAATTTCCATCCGGTCCAAAATGATTATAGACGACATCAAGAAATACCTGGAGCCCCAAACCATGCGCGGCATCCACAAGTTCCTGTAGCTCCCTAGGCGAGCCATAGGTTCTGTCTGGCGCATAAGGCAGCACCCCGTCATATCCCCAGTTTCGGCGGCCTGGAAAATCAGCAATCGGCATAAGCTGAACCGCCGTTATACCAAGCGCCGCCAGTCGCGGGAGTTGCGCCTTCACCCCTGCGAACCCTCCACATAAGCCAGCATGTAGCTCGTAGATTACTGTTTCAGCCAGGGGCCGGCCGCGCCAATTGGCATGTTGCCAATCAAAAGTCAGGTCGGTTACAACGCTTGCGCTTTGTACATCGTCGGCCTGGGCACGCGAGGCAGGGTCTGGCAATAGCTTATCGTTATCGATTCTAAAACGATACTCTGTTCCTGCACCGGCAACGCCTTCTGCTCGCCAAACACCGTTTTTGCCGCGTTCCATAGGCAACACGGCATTATCCAGAACAACATCCATTTGAGCGGCCTGCGGCGCCCATATAGTAAATACCGTACGGCCCGGCGCCACTTGTATTGCGCCAAAACGCGTTTGCCTCACGACACGACGCTAGCAGCAAGCAATACTACTGAGCGCGCCCCAACATGCACCCTTCCGGCACTCAATCTTTTTTTACTCTGGGCTGGCCGGCTGCTATCTAATACAAGCATCCAATGAAAATCAGGACCCGGAATTATAAAATCTCGTGCCTCAGCAGCAGCGTTGAACATCGCGATCGTTAGATCTACCTCACTATCGACCCGCACCGCGCGCCGGAGCGAAAACATCTGCGCCGCTGCATAAGCCCAAGCTGCTTCATCTAGTGCATTCCCGCCTTCATCAAACCAGGCCGCATCTTGAATGCCGGGTAATACTTCCTCGTTACCATGCAAGAAACGCCCCGGGCGCAAACTTGCATGTTTTGCCCGCAATGAAATTACGCGGCTCGTAAAATCCATCAAAGCTTTCGCCTCATTTGGTGCGTCTGCCAGTATATCGGACCAGTTTACCCAAGAAATCTCGTTGTCCTGGCAATAAGCATTGTTATTACCCTGCTGGGTCCGGCAGAACTCATCTCCTGCTTGCAGCATTGGCGTGCCGTGAGACATGAAAAGCGAGGCCAGCATCGCACGCTTCAACGCCGCGCGGGTCTCCAACACCGCTTTATCTTCTGTTTCGCCTTCTACTCCATAATTGGCCGAAAAATTTTCACCGTGGCCATCCTGACTATTCTCCCCGTTTGCCTCATTATGGCGTTCGGCATAGGTAACAAGATCGTGCAATGTAAATCCATCATGCGAGGTAATATAATTTATACTTGCCCAGGTTTTGCGCCTACGCTTCTCAAAAATTTCACTGGAGCCCATGAGCTTTCCGGCAAATCCCGCCCGCTGCCCAGGCTCACCGCGCCAATACCGGCGTAGCGTATCGCGATACTGGTCGTTCCACTCGGCAAAACCTGGCGGATGATTGCCGAGCTGATAGCCGCCTGGTCCAATATCCCACGGTTCAGAAATTAGCTTTACCTTTGCAAGAACAGGATCTTGCCTGATGGCATCAAAGAAGCCTCCATTCTGATCGAAACCATATGGCTCTCGGCCAAGAGTTGTGCCGAGATCGAAGCGAAATCCATCTACATGAAATGCTTCTACCCAATAGCGCAGAGAATCCATCACCATCTGCAGCACGCGCGGGTGTGCCAGATTCAATGTATTACCGCAACCCGTGTCATTAACCAACCGGCGCGGTGTATCCTCGACATTATTATAATACGAGAGATTATCTATGCCTCGCCAAGAAAGTGTTGGCCCCATCTCACTTCCTTCGCAGGTGTGATTATATACAACATCCAGGATTACTTCGATTCCGGCTGCATGGAGCTTGCGTACAGATTCACGAATTTCGTGTAAAGATTTATCGGGGCCCGCCAAATATCCTGGTTCAGGTGCAAAAAAATTGAATGTCGAATATCCCCAATAATTTCGTAATCCACGTTGTAACAGAAAACGATCTTGCAAAAATGCGTGCGTCGGCAGCAATTCAACCGCCGTAATTCCAAGGCGAACCAAATGTTCAATAATCCGCGGATGCGCCAGCCCCGCTATCGTTCCCCGTTCGGAAATGGGCACGTCCTGATGCTGATGCGTAAACCCGCGTGGATGCAATTCATAAATTACCGTTTCCTCCCAAGAACGACGAGGCGGTGCATCATTACCCCACTGAAAACTGTCGTCGACAACTACGCCCTTCGGCATAAAATTGGCTGAGTCACGCCGATCGAATGAAAGATCCTCACGCGGGGAACCAACATGATAGCCAAACAATGCATCAGACCAGTTCAGAGAACCTGCTAGCTTGCGCGCATACGGGTCCAGCAACAACTTATTTGGATTGAATCTGTGCCCTGCTTCCGGTTGATATGGGCCATAGGCACGGTAACCATATAATAATCCTGGCCGGGCTTGCGGTAAATAACCGTGAAACACTTCATCAGTGCATTCCGGCAGCACAATTCGTCTTACCTCACGCCGTCCTGTTGCATCGAACAGGCATAATTCGATACGCTGCGCGTGGGCAGAAAATATTGCAAAATTGACACCCAAGCCATCCCAATTGGCGCCAAGAGGATATGGTGACCCAGGCAAAATTCTCTGCATTGTCCAAGGCATTTATCAAACCTCTCGTAAATAAAGCGTGCCAAGCGGTGGTAATGTCAGACATAATGATTGAGCTTGACCATGAGCGGCATGTGGTTCAGCCGTTGCGCGGCCCATGTTACCAACACCGGAGCCACCAAATTCGACCGCGTCAGTATTAAGGATTTCCACCCAATCATTACTCGGCACGCCAATATAATAATTGAAGCGTGGAACAGATGTAAAATTGCAGACTACAAGAATTCGCTTATCATTATCTCCACCCTTACGAAGAAAGACAAATACACTTTGGTTAACGTCGTCGCCTACCACCCATAAAAATCCATCAGGAGAGGAATCTTTTGCATATAATGCTGGATTCTCATGCAGCACTACGTTCAATGCTCGCACAGCATTTTGTACACCGCGATGGGTCTCGTATTGTAATAGCCCCCAAGGCAACTCTGCATCGTGATTCCACTCTGCGGGTTGGCCATACTCGCACCCCATGAATAATAATTTTTTTCCAGGATGCGCCCACATAAAGGCCAGATAGGCCCGCAAATTAGCAAAACGTTGCCATTCATCACCAGGCATTTTACCGAGCAATGATCCTTTGCCGTGTACGACCTCATCATGCGATATTGGCAAAACAAAATGCTCAGAAAATGCGTAAACCATTCCAAATTTAATGAGGTCATGGTGCCAGTTGCGATGCACAGGAGCCATTTGCATATATTTTAAAGTATCGTGCATCCACCCCATATTCCATTTATGGGTAAAGCCAAGGCCACCCTGAAGAACCGGCGCGCTGACACCTGGCCAGGCTGTTGATTCTTCGGCGATTAGCAACGCGCCTCGGCATCGCGATGTAACTATTTCAGAAAGTTCTTTGAAAAATTCAATGGCTTCAAAGTTTTCCCGTCCACCATAGATGTTAGGTATCCATTGTCCTTCTTTGCGGGAGTAGTCGCGATAGAGCATGGACGCCACGGCATCAACACGTAATCCGTCGACGCCAAATTGCTCCAGCCAAAATAAGGCGCTGGCGACAAGAAATTGTTTTACCTCAGTACGGCCGAGATTATAGATCAGGGTGTTCCAATCATTATGAAATCCTTCTCGAGGATCTTGATGCTCGTATAAATATGTTCCATCAAACAACGCCAATCCATGAGGGTCGGATGGAAAATGAGCTGGTACCCAGTCTAAGATCACGCCGATCCCTGCTTCATGGCAAGCGTCCACAAAGTGAGCGAATGAACCGGGAGACCCCATTAATGGCATTGGAGCGAACTGGCTGAGCGGTTGATAACCCCAAGATCCACCAAATGGGTGAGCCATAATCGGCAACAATTCGATATGGGTAAATCCAAGATCGACAACGTAAGGAACTAACCGCTTAGCCAATTCATCCCAGGAATAGGATTGACCATTCAGATGCCGCATCCAAGAGGGCGCATGAACCTCATAAATGCTAAGCGGCACTTCGATTGACGCACGAGCCATGGGCTTTACAGGAGGAAGTGGTGGCGCCACCACTGATGCTGTGGCCGGCGGAGTTTCTACCTGCCGTGCCATCGGGTCAGCCCTTAGAGGAAGCAAACCTCTGTGGCCAAGTATTTCATATTTATAAATTTCACCAGCGGCAAGGCGAGGAATGAAAATTTCCCATACGCCGGAGTCACGCCGGCGCATTGCATGTCGCCGCCCGTCCCATTTATTGAAGCCGCCAACAACGGATACTCGCAATG
>JAGXAO010000050.1 GCA_018971565.1 Rhodospirillales bacterium | reverse complement strand
GAACAGGGTTGAGCGGATTAAAGCAAAGCTGGAAGCGGCGTTTCAGCCTTCCATGCTGGAGATTGAGGATGAAAGCCGCCGCCATGCCAACCATGCCGGGCGCCAGGGCCTGCCCGCGGGTGAGACGCATTACAAAGTGGCGATGGTTTCCGCCGCGTTCGCCGGGCAGTCCCGCGTGGCGCGCCAGCGCGCGGTGAACGAGGCGCTGGCCGAAGAATTTTCGGGCGGGATGCACGCGCTTTCCCTCACGCTGCGCGCGCCGGAGGAGGCAGGCGCTTAATTGCGCCCGTAATTATCTTCCAGCCTTACAATATCGTCCTCGCCAAGATAGGAGCCGGACTGGACCTCGATGAGCGTGAGCGGAATTTTGCCTGGATTATCCAACCGGTGGACGCAGCCAAGCGGAAGATACACGCTCTCATTCTCGCGGATGAGGATATGCTCCTCATTGCGGGTGACGAGGGCGGAGCCCGCCACCACCACCCAATGCTCGGCGCGGTGAAAATGTTTCTGCAGCGAGAGCTGGCGGCCAGGCCAGACAACAATGCGCTTCACCTGGAAACGGTCGCCCTGGATCAGGCTTTCATAGAAGCCCCAGGGCCGGTAGGTGCGGTTGTGGCTTTCAGCCTCGGGGCGTTTTAGCTCCTTCAGCTTGTCGACGATTTTCTTGACGTTTTGCGCCTCGCTCTTGTGCGCCACCAGCACTGCATCTTGCGTGGTGACAACGACGAGGTCCTGCACTCCCAGCAGGGCTGTGAGTTTTCCGTCTGAACGGGCGTAGCAATTATGGGCATTTTCCAGCACCACGTCGCCCTGCGTAAAATTGCCCGCTTCATCACGCGTGGCGATGTCAGCCAGGGCAGACCAGGAGCCGACATCCGACCAGCCGAGGGAGGCGGGCACCACCACGGCCTTTTGGGTTTTCTCGGCAATTGCGTAGTCTATGGAAATATCAGGTGAAGCGGCGAAAGCGGCTTCGTCCAGCCGGATGAAATCGAGGTCTGTCTTGCGTCCGGCCACGGCTTTTTGCGCGGCGGCAAGCACACCCGGCGCGTGAAGTTGCATTTCCTCAATCAGCACATCCGCCCGGAACACGAACATGCCGGAATTCCAAAGATGACCGCCTTGTTCCAGCATGGCCGCGGCGCTGGCGGCGTCTGGTTTTTCGATGAAACGTTCGAGTTTGTGCACGCCCTCCAGGCCGTCCAGCGCATCACCCTGGGCGATGTAGCCATAGCCAGTTTCGGGCGCGGTGGGGTGCATGCCGAAGGTAACGAAATATCCGGCTCGCGCGGCGGCGGCGGCGCTGGCCAGTGCCGCGTGCAGGGCGGGCAGGTCCTGAATCGCGGCGTCGGCCGCCATGATCCAGAGCACGGCTTGCGGGCTGGTTTCGGCAGCCAGCAGGGCGGCGGCGGCGATGGCAGGGGCGGAGTTGCGCCCCACAGGCTCCAGCAGAACCTGTGGCGCTTCGATGCCGGCATCGCGAAGCTGTTCCGCCACCACGAAGCGGTGGTCCTGATTGGCGACGATGATTGGCGCGGAGAAACCCGGCCCCGCGGCGCGCAGGGCGGTTTCGGCCAGCATCGGGGTGGTGGAGATGAGCGGCCAGAACTGCTTGGGGAAGCTTTTGCGTGAAACCGGCCAGAGCCTGGTGCCGGAGCCGCCGCAGAGAATCACCGGAACAAGCGTGGAATTGGCGAGATGGCTTGACATGTGATCCTCTGGCTTCAAGTGGAATTGAGTTAACCTGCATGCCTGGAAACTGTCCAGCGGGGCTGGCAGAGTGAGCCGCATGACAAACGCCACGCCCCCTGTTCGGCTGCAAGACCTTACCGCATTGGAATTCGCTGGCCTGTTGCCGAGCCGCCCGGTGATTTTACTGCCGCTGGGCAGCCAGGAAAACCACGGTCCGCATCAGCCGATGGGGGATTTCGCTCTGGCCGATATTCTGGCCGAGCGAATTGCACACCGCGCGTGGGGGGCGGGAACACCCTGCTTTGTGGCCCCGGCATTTCCTTTTGGTGTGGCGGATTATTTCGGCTCCAGCCCTGGCGGAACTGCCCTGACGCCGGAAACGTTCCGGCGCGTGCTGAGCGAATGGCTGGAGGGCCTGTTGCGCCACGGACTGCGGCGCATCGTGATTCTTAATGCCCATGGCGGCAACGTACCGGTGATTCATGACGTGACGTTGGCCTTGCGGCGGCGGGAGGGCGTGGTGGTGCCATCTTTCTACCTTTGGAAAGTGGCGCGGCAGTTGATGGAAAGATGGAATGTGGAGGGCGCGCGGTTCGGCCATGGGGCGGAGCCGTTGCTCTCTTTGAATATGGCGCTGCGACCGGGCTGCGTGCGGGAGAGTGAGATTCCCGCCGAGGGCGACGAGCTACTGGGGCTGAAGGTGAAGGATTTCGGCGTGCTGGATTTCGAGGGGCTGAGCGTGGAGGCGCCGCTGGAATTCAACGAGGTGCCCAAACCCGCCATCGAAGCCGCCTGGGCCGAGGGCAGCAAGGATCTGGGCGCGGCCGTGGCGGAGGAGCTGGTGGCGGCGGCGGCGCGGTTTGTGGCCCACGCCGCCGCCCACACGGATTAGACGGCCAAAGACGCCTCCAGAATATCCAGCCCTTCATCCAGCAGGGCATCGGAGATGGTAAGCGGCATGAGCAGGCGGACAGCATTGCTGAATACGCCGCAGGAGAGAAGGATCAGCCCCTTATCCTTCGCGGTTGCCAAAATTTTCTTGGTGGCGTCTGGGTCTGGGGTGCCGTCTGTTTTCACCACGTCGAACGCCACCATCGCCCCTGGGCCGCGGATTCCGGAGATGGGGTGTGTGTCGTTACGCTGAGAGATTGCGTGCAGCCGGGTTTTCATCTTCGCACCAAGGATGTTCGCGCGTTCGATGAGGTTTTCCTCGCGGATCACCTCCAGAACTGCCAAAGCAGCCGCGCAGCCCAGCGGTGAACCCGCATAGGTGCCACCCAACCCACCTGGCTCGGCGGCATCCATAATCTCGGCCTTGCCGATAACGCCTGAGAGCGGAAACCCGCCAGCGAGCGATTTGGCGATGGTCATGAGGTCTGGCCGGATTGCGCTGTGCTCGATGGCGAACATTTTGCCGGTGCGGGCAAAGCCGGTTTGAACCTCGTCCGCGATGAGCAGGATGCCGTGCTGGTCGCAAAGCTTGCGCAGCCCCACCAATAGCTCCTCAGGTGCGGGCAGGAAGCCGCCCTCGCCCTGCACGGGCTCGATGGTGATGGCGGCGACGCGCGAGGGCTCGATATCCGCGCGGAACAGCATGTCGATATATTTAAGCGACTCTTCCACCGTTACAGCGAACTGCTCGTGCGGGAAGGGAACATGGTAGATTTCCGCCGGCATGGGGGCGAATTTTTTCTTGTAGGGCAGAACCTTGCCGGTCATCGCCATGGTGAGCATGGTGCGGCCATGATAGCCGCCTGCGAAGGTGATGACGCCGGGGCGGCCGGTGTAAGCGCGGGCAATTTTGATGGCGTTTTCCAGTGCCTCGGCACCGGTGGTGAAAAGAATGGTCTTCGCCGGGCCCTCGATGGGGGCCAGGGCGTTCAGCTTCTCGGCCAGCTCGATATAGCTGTCATACGGGGTTACCTGGAAGCAGGTGTGGGTGAAGGCATCCAGCTGTTTCTGCACAGCGGCGATAATTTTCGGATGACGATGGCCAGTGTTGAGCACGGCGATGCCGCCGGCAAAGTCGATGTAACGCTTGCCCTCGACATCCCACAGCTCGGAATTTTCCGCCTTGGCGGTGAATACCGCATGGGCGTTGCCCACGCCACGCGGCACGGCGGCCATGCGGCGGGCCATCATTTCGCTGTTTGTGCTCATCTGGTCGCATCTCCATTGGGTGGGTTCGTTTAAGATTATAGACACTTGGCCGGAGAGTAGCCAGTTGTTTTAGTCGGCTGGCCCTGCCCCCACCGGCTTTTGGCGCCTCATGTGCCGGTAAGCCGGATGAAGCGTATGGCCACTGCCACATCGGCCATAACCATTGCGCGCTTCGCAGCGCCGGCTTCGTCTTCTCCCCATTTGCTGGCCTGCCACAGCTCGTCCAGCGTGGCGGCGGCACAGGCTGTTTGCGCATCCAGCGCGCCTTCGGCGGCGGCAAGGCCAAGCACGAAGCTGCCCAAGGCAGGGATGAGCACGCCCAGCGCTGCCAGTTCGTGCGCCGTGCGGGTGGAAAGAAGGGCTTCCAGCTTGTCTGCCGTGCCAGGCGGCTGGCTCACCGGCATCAACCCATCGGTGGTAACAAGGCCAACCCCGTGCATGGACTCCAGCCAGTGCAGCCAGGGGTCCCATTCTGCATGTTGGCGCGCGATGAGGGGCTCGGGGCTTTCAGCCCGGTAGCAGAGCAGATCGTTCAGCCCATAAGCGGCGAGTTGGGTGATGATACTCGCCCGGTGCGGGATAATGCGCTCATACGCCGTGCAGGCAAGCTGAGTGAGCGGCAAATCGTTAGGTGAGAAATTGGCGGCGGCGGCGTCCCATTCCTGGGCGATCGCCTCCGCCAGCGCCCGGTGAGGCAGAGAAAGTGGCGCACCACTGGGCATTTTTACCGCCCGTTTGTCGAGCTGGATGGTGTACAACCCGGCTTCTTCCAGCGGGGTGGCGAGGGTCCAGAAACGCTTCATTGGCCGAGCAAGCCGTTCAACAGGCTGCGCGGGCCGGTTTGTTGGGGTTGGCTGGTGCTGGTTGCGGGGGCGGGGCTGTTGGCGGGGGTTGATGGCATTGGCCCGGGTTGGCCCATACGGGCCAGGTTGAGTGCCGCGGGGCAGGCATCTGCGTTGCCCGTGCCGGTGAGGGCCCCCACCGCCTGGCCGAGTAACGTATTGCCCCCCAGCGCCTGTTGCAGCGGGCTGCTGGCGAGGCCGGAAGCCGCCGTGGCGGCCGCTGCCACGGTTGATTGCGGCGCTAGGCTGTAGTTGGGGGCAAGGAAAGTGCCGCCAACCTGCACCGGCACGGTAAGGTTGGTTCCGCCCACCCGCAAGCGCGGCTTCAGCACCAGGCCCAACGTTTCGTCCGCGAAGTTCACCGTGCCGCCTCCCTGCATCAGCAGGCGGCTGGAATCGATGGTGAGCGCCTTTATGGTGCCGCTGCCATTTGTGGAGTCCAGCCGCAAGGCGGCGCAGCGCAGCGAGACCGGCCCAGGCGAAGAAACAAGACTGGCAGGCAGCCCGGCCGATTGCAGCGCCCCGCCGAACATTCTGCCAAGAACGCTGCCATCTACCACGCCGTTGACACTGGCGAGGCCAAGCTGCCCGGTAACGGTGGCCAGCATGTCCGGCAGGGTGTTGCCCCTGGCGGAGGCGTTTACCTGCGCCTGGATAGTACCTTGAGCCATGGCGGGGAGGCCGAAGCCGTGCAGGAAGGGACCGAGGGCCAAGGCCGGAGCGTTGAGTTTGAGCGTCTCGGCGGCGGGGTCTTCGCTGGCATCGATGCTGCCGGAGGCGGAAATGGCGCCGCCCGGGGATTGGCCGGTAAGCGGGTTGACGGTGAGAAGGCTGTTATTCAGCACGGCATGGCCTTGCAGCGCCTTATAGGTGGCGCCGTCATAGGTCAGGCTGTCGGCCTTCAGCAGCACATCTGCGCTGGCCTGGCGTAGAAAATTCAGAGGCAAGGCGATGTTGGGGGCCACCGATGCGGGCGGGGTTTGCGCCATTATGGCAGGTGCAGCCTGGGGTGCGGGCATGGCGGCGCGTAAGGCATCCAGATTCGCCTGGGCGATGGAAAGGTCGATCTCCAGCTTTGGCGCGGGGTGAAAAGCCAGGCTGGCATCGCCGCCGAAGCTGGCATTGTCCATGGTCGCCGTAAGGCTATCCAGCCCGATGGCCTGGGTGAGCCCTTGCCCGCCGGGGTCGGTCAGCGTCGTTTTAACAATGATGTTCTTCCAGGCCGGAAGCGGCTGGCCGGCGGCCGCGGAAAGCGCTGAAAGATCAGGAATGTTCAGGGTGAGTGCCAGGGCCGCGCCGGTGAGATTGCGTGGCGTGGCGATGCCACCGGTAAGGCTGGCACTGGCATTGCCGAGGCTGGCGTTCACGCTTTCACTGAAGCTGGAGGCAGGCGGGGCGCCGGCGGGCAACATGGCGAGCGGGATGAAGGCATCCGGTGCGGTGGTGTTGGCCTGAATCACGAAGGGCAGCTGCCCCAGCGTGCCCTTGGCACTAATGGTGGCGGAGCCGCCAAGCGAGGAAAGCTGTGCGTTGAATGCAGTTAAGGTAAGACCAGGATAAAGGCTCGCTAGCCCCGATTCGCCAGCCGTGATCGAAACATTGCTGATCGCGGGCAACGGCGAGCCTTCGTCTTTGATGGTGGCGTTGGCCGTTACATTATGCAAAGCGGGCAGTTGCAGCCCGCCCAGCCAGTTTGGCGGCAGGGCGGCGCCCACTTCCTCCAGCGCCGGGATGGTGGTGCTGAGTGTGAGGTTGTACCCGCGTGCGCTTTGCGGCCGGGTGATCTGGCCTTGCAGCACCGCGCTGGCACCCGCGAAACCAAAGGAAAGATCTACTGGCCAGGGGGTGGAGCCGGTGCCGGTGAGGCGCGAAACAGGGCCAACCACGCCTTGCAGCGTGAGGGGCGCGGTGCCGATGGCGGCGCTGCCGGAGAGATGCAACGGCGCTGTGAGTGATGCGGCTTGGCCGGTGAGGCGGGTAAGCTGAATGACGTTGGGCTGGCCAAGGCCCTGGGGGCGCAGCGTGATCTGCCCGTTATCCAGCTCCACCGATTCCAAGGCGAATTTGTATGTGGATGGCGTGCTGGCGGCGGGCGCAGGCGCGGATGAGCCGCTGGGTTGCGGTGCGCCGCCGCCAAAATTCCAATCCGCCTCGCCGGCCTGGTTGCGCTCAAGGTAAAGCTTCAACCCGGCGAGCCTCAGGTTCAGCACATCCACCTGGTGGCGCAGCAGTGGCATGAGGGCGATTTGCGCCTGTGCTTGGTCCAGCGTTAGCAGGGAGGAGTCTGCAAATCCGTCCGGGTTGGAAAGGCTAAGGCCGCTGGCCGCAAGGGTTGGGGTGAATGACAGTTCGAGCCGGATCCGCCCGTTGATGGAGAGGGTGCGGCCGGTGGCCTGCTGCACGGCGGCGATGATCTGCGGGGCATAGGCGTTGGGGTTGAACCGGGCGATAAACACGGCCACCACCGCCACAGGCGCGAGAATAACCACCGCTACGGCTAGAATAATGTAGCGCAACCAGGCGCCACGGCGGGGCTTTTGTTGAGAAACCGGTGCTCTGTGCCTGTCCATGCCCAGGAATTAGTCGCTTTTCTGGCGATAGACGAGGGGGATGCTTGTGAAAGAGCGCAACACGCGCTATGCGGCCCGGCTTGAGTTGCAGGTATAGCCGCGGGCGTGGTGAAACTGGTAGACACGCCAGATTTAGGTTCTGGTGGCGAAAGCCATGGGGGTTCAAGTCCCTCCGCCCGCACCACCTGGATATAAGCTTTTGAATTGTTGAGGTTTGTTCGTCCCATGCAGGTTACTGAAACGCTTTCTGACGGCTTGAAACGCGGCTTTACTGTCGTGGTTCCCGAACCCGAGTTGGCCGCCAAGCGTGAGAAGCGTTTGGCCGAGCTGAGCAAGACCGTCCAGATGCCGGGTTTCCGCCCAGGCAAGGTGCCATTGAATATTGTGCGCAAGCGCTATGGCGAGGCCGTAGCCGCCGAAATTCTTGAAGGCACGGTGAACGAGGCGCATAGCCAGCTGATGAACGAGCGCAATCTGCGCCCGGCGATGCAGCCGAAACTGGAGATCGTGAAGACCGGCACGGATTCCGACCTGGAATTCACCGTCGAGATGGAAGTTCTGCCGGAAGTGACCGTGCCGGATCTCTCGGACGTGACGCTGAGCAAGCCTGTCGCCACCGTGAGCGACGAGAAGATTGATGAATCGCTGAAGACCATCGCCGACCAGCGCAAGAGCTTCAAGCCGGTTGAGGAAGAGCGCGCTGCTGCCGCAGGTGAGCAGTTGAAAGTGGATTTCGTCGGCCGGATCGACGGCGTGGCCTTCGAGGGTGGCACCGCGCAGGACGTGGCGCTGACCGTGGCTGGCCCGGGTTTCATCCCTGGCTTCACCGAGCAGGTGGAGGGCATGAAGGTAGGCGAGACCAAGACCATCACCGTGAATTTCCCCGATGATT
Source organism: Rhodospirillales bacterium (assembly GCA_018971565.1). Classification (GTDB taxonomy): domain Bacteria; phylum Pseudomonadota; class Alphaproteobacteria; order Acetobacterales; family Acetobacteraceae; genus Acidocella. The sequence continues at coordinate 5,591 of JAGXAO010000050.1, read as the reverse complement.
ACGGTGCGAAGGATCTGGCAGGCAAGACCGCTGAGTTCGAGATCACCGCCAAGGAGCTGGCGGTGGCGGAGATTCCGGCGATCGATGACGAACTGGGTAAGGCGGTTGGCCTGGAAGGGCTGGAGCAGCTGAAAGAGCGCGTGAAGGAACAGATCGGCCGTGAATATGAGGGCCTGACCCGCGCCAAGTTGAAGCGCGCGCTGCTGGATGTGCTGGCCGAGAAGGCGCAGTTCGCCGCCCCGGTGTCCTTGGTGGATGCCGAGTTCAACGCCATCTGGCAGCAGGTGGAGGCCGAGAAGGAATCCGGCCAGGCTGACCCGGAAGACGAAGGCAAGGATGAGGATACGTTGAAGGCGGAATACCGCGCCATCGCCGACCGCCGGGTACGGCTTGGCCTGCTGGTGGCTGAGATCGGCCGTGCCAACGAGGTGCAGGTGACCGACCAGGAGTTGCAGCGCGCCATGTTTAACGAGGCGATGCGCTACGGCAACCAGGCCATGCAGGTTATGGAGTTTTTCCGTAAGAACCCGCAGCAGATGGAGCGTTTCCGCGGGCCGATCTTCGAAGATAAGGTGATTGATTTCCTGCTGGCGTCCATCAAGCAGGAAGATGTTTCCGTAAGCCCGGAAGAGCTGGCGAAAGACCCGGAAGAGTAAGAAAAAACTTTCTTCAGGATTTTTAAAAGACGCCGGAAGCCTTGCCCCTGATAGAGGCAGGGCTTCTGCTTTTCTGTGCTGCCCCTAGACGAACCGGAAAGATGCTCTAACCTATGGTCATGACGCTGCGTTTCGCCCGCAATGTGGCCGCTTCTGGCGCGTTGCGGGGGGTAACTCCGGCGGTTATGTAAAATAAAGGATTGAAATTGCATGTGGGATAGGGATCCTGTCGAGGTTTATAATAACAACCTCGTGCCCATGGTGGTGGAGCAGACGGCGCGCGGCGAACGCTCCTATGATATTTATTCCCGGCTTCTGAAGGAGCGCATCATCTTCCTCACCGGCCAGGTGAACGATGTTGTGTCCTCGCTGCTTTGCGCGCAGCTACTGTTTCTGGAGAGCGAGAATCCGAACAAGGAAATTTCCTTCTACATCAACAGCCCAGGCGGCGTGGTTTCCTCTGGCCTCGCGATTTACGATACGATGCAGTATATCCGCTCGCCGGTTTCTACGCTTTGCCTCGGTCAGGCGGCTTCCATGGGCAGCCTGCTGCTTTGCGCCGGTGCCAAGGGCAAGCGATTCGCGCTGCCAAACGCCCGGGTGATGGTGCACCAGCCCTCTGGCGGCGCCCAGGGGCAGGCGACCGACATTGAAATTCAGGCGCGTGAAATTCTGAAGCTGCGTAGCAAGCTGAACCAGATTTATGTGGATCACACAGGCCAGCCCCTTGAGGCGATTGAGGCGAAGCTGGAGCGTGATACTTATATGTCGGCTCAGGAGGCCAAGGATTTTGGCATCGTGGACGAGGTTGTGAAGTTTCAAACGGAAACCGGCTCTGTGAAGGATAGTGCGGCGAAGCCGGAAGCAAAGGATAGCTGACCGGCTGCGGTTGGTTCAGTGGTTCTGAAGTCCGGCGCGCCGTGTTCATGGCAGCCGGATTTTTCAGTTTTTTGACGCTTCGTGGCAAGAAAAAACGGCCGCCTGGCCTGATTTTTCCGATTATGGGACTGAAAATCCAGAATTTTTGGGAAAACCGCCCGGCGCTTGTGCCCTCCGGCACAGGGGGCTAGTCTTTTCTTTCTACGGCGCGGGTTGTGGAGTGACTATGACCAGTAAATCGGGCGACACGAAAAATACGCTTTACTGCTCCTTCTGCGGCAAATCGCAGCACGAGGTGCGGAAGCTCATTGCCGGCCCGACCGTGTTCATCTGTGATGAATGCGTCGAGCTGTGCATGGATATCATTCGCGAGGAGCATAAAACGCAACTCGTGAAGACGCGGGATGGCGTGCCAACGCCGCGCGAAATCTGCAAGGTGCTTGATGATTATGTCATCGGTCAGGGGCACGCTAAGCGTGTGCTCTCTGTGGCGGTGCACAACCATTACAAGCGGCTTTCGCACGCGACCAAGAACAACGACATCGAGATTGCGAAATCCAACATCATGCTGCTTGGGCCCACGGGTTCAGGCAAGACGCTGCTGGCGCAAACGCTGGCGCGGATTCTGGACGTGCCCTTTACGATGGCGGATGCAACGACGCTGACCGAGGCTGGTTACGTGGGCGAGGATGTGGAAAACATCATCCTCAAACTGCTTCAGGCCGCCGATTACAACGTTGAACGCGCCCAGCGCGGCATCGTCTATATCGACGAGGTGGATAAGATCTCCCGCAAGTCGGACAATCCCTCCATCACGCGTGATGTCTCGGGCGAGGGCGTGCAGCAGGCGCTGTTGAAGATTATGGAGGGCACGGTGGCTTCCGTTCCGCCGCAGGGCGGACGCAAGCATCCACAGCAGGAATTCCTGCAGGTGGATACCACCAATATCCTGTTTATCTGTGGCGGCGCCTTCGCGGGGCTGGAGAAAATCATCGCCCAGCGCGGCAAGGGCTCGGGAATCGGTTTTGGCGCGGATGTACGCAGCCCCGACGAACGACGCACCGGTGCCGTGCTGCGCGAGGTGGAGCCGGAGGATCTGTTGAAGTTCGGGCTGATACCCGAGTTCATCGGCCGTTTGCCGGTTGTCGCCACGCTGGAAGACCTCGACGAGGCGGCGCTGATCGAAATTCTTACCAAGCCGAAAAACGCGCTGGTGAAGCAATATGGCCGGCTGTTCGAGATGGAGGGCGTGAAGCTCACCTTCACCGACGATGCGTTGAGGGTGATTTCCAACCGTGCCATCAAGCGCAAAACCGGTGCGCGCGGCCTGCGCTCGATAATGGAAGGCATTTTGCTTGCTACCATGTTCGACCTGCCGGGCCTGGAAGGGGTTTCCGAGGTGGTGATTTCGGGCGAGGTGGCCGAAGGCCGGGCCGAGCCGCTATATCTCTATTCGGAACAGCGTACGGAGAACGCGTCCTGACGCGCTGCCTGCAAGCCTCCTATTCGTGGCTTGCAGGCGAACATAAGCCTGCCGATATGTCGTTTGTGGCCGTGAAGCGGCACCCCGTTCTGCGCCTCGTAAGGGCAGCCGGGAGACCTAAGGAAATCAAATATGTCAGACGTTAAGAAGTCCGGATTACCTGTTGAAGTTCTCGCGGTTCTGCCGCTGCGGGATATTGTCGTGTTTCCGCATATGATCGTGCCGCTTTTTGTTGGGCGCGAGAAATCTGTTCGCGCGCTGGAAAGCGTGATGAAGGAAGACAAGCAGATTCTGCTGGTGGCGCAGAAAAACGCCGCCCAGGACGATCCGGCGCCGGATGACATCTACCGTGTAGGCACCATTTCCACGATTTTGCAGCTGCTGAAGCTGCCCGATGGTACCGTGAAAGTGTTGGTGGAAGGGCTGCGCCGCGCGAAGATTGCCGATTTCAAATCCACCGAGGATTTTTTCGAGGTTGAAGCGGAGCTGATTGAGGATAGCGGCGCCGAGACCAAGGAGGTGGAGGCGCTGGGCCGCACTGTTGTGGCGCAGTTTGAGCAATATATTAAATTGAACAAGAAGATTGCGCCGGAGGTGTTGGTTTCGGTCAACCAGATCGATAACCCTTCCAAGCTCGCCGATACCGTTGCCAGCCATTTGGGGCTGAAGATTTCCGAGCGCCAGGAATTGCTGGAACTGGACAGCACGGCCGAGCGGCTGGAGCGCGTGTTCAACCATATGGAAGCCGAGATCGGCGTGCTGCAGGTTGAGAAGAAAATTCGCAACCGCGTGAAGCGCCAGATGGAGAAGACCCAGCGCGAATATTACCTGAACGAGCAACTGAAGGCGATTCAGAAGGAATTGGGTGAGGGCGAGGACGGTAAGGATGAGACCGCCGAGCTTGAGGAAAAGATAAAGGCGACCAAGCTTTCCAAGGAAGCACGCGAGAAGGCGATGGCGGAGCTGAAGAAGCTGCGTTCCATGAGTCCGATGAGCGCGGAAGCCACGGTCGTCCGGAATTATCTGGATTGGGTTGTCGGGATTCCCTGGAAGAAAAAGAGCAAGATCAAAAACGATGTGATCGAGGCGGAGAAGCTTCTCGATACCGATCATTTCGCCCTGGACAAGATCAAGGAGCGTATCGTCGAATATTTGGCGGTGCAGGCGCGCAGCCCAAAGGTGCGCGGCCCGATCCTCTGCTTGGTCGGCCCGCCCGGTGTGGGCAAAACATCGCTGGGCAAGTCCATTGCCAAGGCCACGGGGCGGCAATTCGTCCGCATGTCCCTGGGCGGGGTGCGGGACGAAGCCGAGATTCGCGGCCATCGGCGCACCTATATCGGCTCCATGCCGGGCAAAATCATCCAGGGCATGAAGAAGGCGAAAACTTCCAACCCGCTGTTTCTGCTGGACGAAATTGACAAACTTGGTGCCGATTGGCGCGGAGACCCGGCCTCAGCGCTTTTGGAGGTGCTGGACCCGGAGCAGAACGCGACCTTCGCCGACCATTATCTGGAGGTTGATTACGATCTTTCAGACGTGATGTTCGTAACCACCGCCAACACCTTGCGTATGCCCCAGCCATTGCTGGACCGAATGGAGATTATCCGTATTCCTGGCTACACCGAGGATGAGAAGGTGGAGATCGCCAAACGGCATCTGCTGCCCAAGCAATCTGAGGCGCATGGGTTGAAGAAAGAGGAGTGGTCTGTCTCCGACGAGGCGATGCTGGAGCTGGTGCGCACCCACACGCGTGAGGCTGGTGTGCGTAATTTGGAACGCGAGGTGGCGACCCTGGCCCGCAAGGCGGTGAAGGAGATTGTCACCTGCAAGACGAAGAAGGTGAACATCACCAAGAAAAATCTGGAGAAGTTCGCCGGGGTACCGAAGTTCCGCTATGGGGAGACCGAGGCGGAGGATATGGTGGGCGTGGTTACCGGCCTGGCATGGACCGAGGTGGGGGGCGAGATCCTCACCATCGAGAGCGTTCTGCTGCCCGGTAAAGGCGCTATCAAAAACACCGGTAAGCTGGGCGATGTGATGCAGGAGAGCGTGCAGGCGGCGTATTCCTACATCCGTTCGCGGGCCACGCAGTTCGGTATAAAGCCGCCCTTCTTCGACAAGCGAGATATTCATGTGCACGTGCCGGAGGGCGCGACTCCGAAGGATGGTCCGTCCGCGGGTATCGCCATGGCCACAACCATCGTCTCTGCCATCACCGGCATACCGATCCGCAGGGACATTGCCATGACCGGTGAAATTACGCTGCGCGGGCGGGTTTTGCCGATCGGCGGGTTGAAAGAGAAGCTGCTGGCGGCCTTGCGGGCCGGGATCACCACCGTTGTCATTCCGAAGGAAAATGAGAAGGATCTCATTGAAATTCCAGACAATGTGAAAAAGGGCTTGAGCATAATTCCGGTAAGCCACGTGGATGAGGTGATTGCCCGCGCCCTTGTGCGGGCGCCAGAACCGATTGAATGGGACGACACGCCGGAAGAGCTGGCCAAGGCACCGGATGGTGGGGTTGTGGCCTCGCTGCCGCATTAGCGCAGCGCCATGTTTGACGGGTGGCGTGC
>JAGXAO010000155.1 GCA_018971565.1 Rhodospirillales bacterium | reverse complement strand
CTCTACACAAAGGCGCAGAATATCCGCGCCGAAATCCTCCGCCCGCTCCAGCTCGCCCGGTTTGCTGGCGTCGTAGAGGATCAGCGGGTGCAGGTTGCCATCCCCCGCGTGGAACATGTTGGCCACGCCAAGCCCGTATTGGGCGGAAAGCTCGTTCATCCGCCGCAGCACCAAGGGCAGCATGCCGCGCGGAATGGTGCCATCCATGCACAGATAATCCGGCGAGATGCGGCCAACCGCCGGGAAGGCCGCCTTGCGCCCGGCCCAGAAGGCGGCACGCTCGGCATCGTCGCGCGAGGCGCGCAGCGTAACGGCGCCGTTTCTGCGCGCAATCGCCTCCACCTCCGCAATCAGATGTTCGCATTCCGCTGCCGGGCCATCCAGCTCCACGATCAGCAGCGCCTCCACATCCAGCGGGTAGCCTGCATGCACAAACGCCTCGGCGGCGTGGATGGCGGGTTTGTCCATCATCTCCATCCCCGCCGGAATAATCCCCGCCGCGATGGTCTCCGCCACGCATTGCCCGGCGGATTCCACGGTGGCAAACCCAATGAGCAGCGCCCGCGCGGTTTCCGGTTTGGGAAGAATCCGCACCGTCACCTCCGTGACCACGCCCAGCAGCCCTTCGGAGCCGACGATGATACCCAGCAGGTCCAGCCCCGGCGCGTCCAGCGCCTTGCCGCCGAACCGCAAAATCTCGCCTTCCATGGTTACGAACTGTACGCCCAGCACGTTATTGGTGGTGAGGCCGTATTTCAGGCAGTGCACCCCGCCGGAATTCTCCGCCACATTCCCGCCGATGGAGCAGGCGATCTGGCTGGAAGGGTCTGGCGCGTAATAGAACCCATGCCCTTCCACCGCCTGGGTGATGGCGAGGTTGGTGACGCCCGGCTGCACCACGGCCAGCCGGTCCTCGTAATCCACCTCCAGAATTTTTTTGAACTTGCCCATGCCCAGCAGCACCGCATCCGCCAGCGGCAGCGCCCCGCCGGAGAGCGAGGTGCCGGAACCGCGCGGCACCACCTTGATCTTTTGAGCATGGCAATAAGAGAGAATGGCCGCCACCTGCGCCACCGTTTCCGGCAGTACCACCACCATCGGCGGCTGGCGGTAGGCGGTCAGGCCGTCGGTCTCATAAGAGCGCAGCTCATCGGCACTTTCGATCACGCCCTCGCCAGGCACGATACGGCGCAAGGCGGCGATGATCTCATCCCGGCGGGCGATAATGCGCTGGTCCGGCGGGGGCATTTGCAAGGGCATGGGGGGAGCCTACACGGCGGGGCCACTCTTCACCAGCATCCGCAGAATGAGAGGCGCGGCGATGGACCCGACTCGGCCGCATCGCGCAATCTTCCCTCATGCCTTCGCTTTCGGGCAAGAATTAGGACAATAAAGCGCATGGCAAGCGTGGATTTGAACAGCGACCTCGGCGAAAGCTACAGCGCCTGGAAAATGGGCGATGATGCGGCGATGCTCGAACTTGTCTCCAGCGCCAATATCGCCTGCGGGTTCCATGCGGGGGACCCGGCCGTGATGCTGAAAACCGTGCGGAACGCGGCGGCACGCAAAATCGCCATCGGCGCGCATGTTTCCTACCCTGACCGTGCGGGTTTCGGCCGGAGGGACATGGACGTGACCGCTGAGGAGCTGATTGGCGATATCATCTACCAGGTCGGCGCGTTGCAGGGCATGGCCAGGGCGGCGGGCACGGAAGTGCGCTACGTGAAGCCGCATGGCGCGCTTTATAATCACATCGCGCAGCATGAGCGCCAGGCCCTGGCGGTTATTCGTGCGATCAAACTGGTGGACCCCACGCTGATGCTGATGGGCCTTGCCGGCACGCCCGTGCTGGCGCTTGCCCGCGCCGAAGGGCTGGCCGTGATACCCGAAATTTTCGCAGACCGCGGCTACACGCCGCAGGGTCTCCTCGTTTCCCGCCGCGAACCCGGCGCCGTGCTGCATGATGCAGACCAGGTGGCGGAGCGCATGCTGAAATTTATACGCACCGGAATGCTCGCCGCTAATGACGGCACGGAGCTGCGGATCGCGGCGGGATCCATCTGTGTGCATGGGGACAGCCCAGATGCTGTGAACATGGCCCGGGCCATCCGGCATTTGTTCGTGGCGGAGGGCATCACGGTTCAACCCTTTGCCTGAGATGCGCTTTCTGCCGCTCAACCAAAGCAGTTTCCTCGTCGAGCTGCAGAACCTGGAGGAAACGCAAGCCCTTTTTCGCGCATTGCGGGCGCAGCCCTTACCAGGGGTTGAGGAGATTGTTCCAGCGGCGCGCACGCTGATGGTGCGGTTTTCACCGGAGGCCGTAAAAGCCGAGGCGCTGGCAGGGCAGATTACGAGACTTAACTTTACCTCAGCGTTACCGCCGGAAGGCCCGCTGGTTGAAGTTCCGGTGGTGTATGACGGGGAAGACCTGGCGGAGGTGGCAAAGCTCACCGGGCTGAGTGTGGCCGAAATTATCCGCCGCCATAGCGAAGCCGAATATACCGTGGCGTTTTGCGGTTTCGCGCCGGGGTTTGGCTATCTCACCGGCGGTGACATCGTCTTGCGGGTGCCACGGCGCAAAACCCCGCGCACGCGCATTCCGGCAGGGGCGGTGGCGCTGGCGGGAGAGTTTACCGGCGTTTATCCGCGTGAGAGCCCCGGCGGCTGGCAATTAATTGGCACAACGCCGCTGCAAATGTGG
>JAGXAO010000049.1 GCA_018971565.1 Rhodospirillales bacterium | reverse complement strand
ATACTGCGAATCCACAATTTACATATGCGGCCCAATGGCAAATTTACCGGGCGAATGCTGGCGGCATTTATTTTTTGTATAACAGCCGCGCCCAGCTTCGCGATGCAAAAGGGCGTCGGTTCAGATTATGCGCCCGGCTACTCCATCGGCAACCCATTGGGAATGATGGCGCCAGCGGGCTTGTATTGGGGGCAGAAAGCGGCCTTCAGCACTGCACAGTCAGTTAATAACGCGGGTGCGGATAGCGGCGTGCACACAAATATGTATCTGACCACATCCATGTTGATGTGGACAACGAATTATCGCTTTTTGGGCGCGCGTTACGGTGCTTATGTCTACAATGCGGGTCTTGGCCACGCGAACATTACAACCGCGGCGCATAAGACCGGTGCCGTGACCTCGACAAGCGACCTGGAAGTCGACCCTGTTTATCTCTCCTGGCAGCTAAACAAAAACATGTTCACCAGCATTTCGGAAGGCGTTAATCTTCCCGTTGCCTCATACGAGGCAGCACGGCTGATCAATATCGGGCACGACCGCTATACCTTCCAGCAACATCTCAATTTTGCCTATAGCTCTTCAAGGTACCTGGTTGCGGCCAATGGTGTAATCAGCGTTAATACGCCGAACCGCCATTTCAATTATACCAGCGGCTCTACTTACGACATCGACCTTACAGCGGCGCGGAAATTCGCTGCTTTCATGATGGGCCCGGCAGGCTATGCCTATAATCAGTTTGGAACAGATTCCGGCTCGGCAACACTTAATGCGGGCAAACCTGTTGAGCTCGCCGCAGGGTGGCTGGTGAGCTATAAAATGGGCAATCTTGCTCTCAACACTTACCTCACCCAGGATGTCTACGCCCGGAATATCGGCAAACAGACGAAGCTTTGGATGTCACTCATATACCGCATCGAATAATCATATCGTTGAACTGTGCCGCCAGCCTGGCCTACCAAACCGGCGGCACATGGTTGAGCTAAGCGCCCACTTGAGATACCAGAGCCTTGCCCCGGCAAGGAGCCCAGGATGCACCGAACGATTCCGATTTTTGACTGGTTTCGCGGGCGTGGCCCAGAACGGTGGAACCGAAACCTTATCGTATGCACACTCGGCAGTTTCACCACAATCGTAGCGATGACACTGCTGCTGCCGTTTCTGCCTGTGTATGTGCAAGAACTTGGCGTTTCGGATCATGCCGCAATCGCTGAATGGTCGGGCCTGGCTTACGGCGCGACATTCTTTACCGCAGGGCTGACCGCCCCCCTATGGGGGCGGCTTGCCGACCGTTTCGGCCGCAAGCTTATGCTTATCCGCGCCAGCCTGGGCATGGCCATCGCCATGTCACTTATCGGCATGGCGCATAATGTGGTGGAGCTTGTGCTGCTTCGATTATTGGCTGGGCTGTTGGGGGGCTATGCCTCCGGATGCATGGCTTTAATCGCCGCGCAAACGCCCAAAGAGCGCGCGGGTTGGGCTTTGGGCGTGGTTGCAACCGGAAACATGGCTGGAAATCTCGCTGGCCCCTTAATTGGCGGAACATTGCCGCCGATCATCGGCATCCGCGCCACTTTCCTGCTCGCGGGCGCTGTTATTTTTGTTACCTTTCTTGCCACTACCTTTCTCATCCGCGAGGAACGGCGGCCGGTTTCAGCAGCCCGCGGAACAAAAGGCCGGTATTGGGCACAAATCCCAGAGAAAGGCCCGGTTGCCATTATGCTGGCAACCGGCTTTCTGCTGATGTTTGCCAATATGTCTATCGAGCCGATCATCACGGTTTATGTCGCGCAACTGGTACCGCAGAAGCACGTCATTTTTGTCGCTGGCCTGGTGATGGCCGCCGCCGCCTTTGGCGCCGTGGTGTCTTCAAGCCGGTTGGGCCATCTGGCAGACCTTATCGGCTACCGCCCGGTGATATCGGCCTGTCTCGGAATCGCCGCCATGCTGCTCATCCCCCAGGCGTTCGTTACGGCGGGCTGGCAGCTTATCCTGTTGCGCTTTCTCATGGGTCTGGCCCTGGGCGGGCTCATTCCCTGCATTGCCGCCGTTATTCGCCACAGCGTCCCGCAGGAGATGCTCGCCGGGACGCTGGGTTATTCGATCTCATCACAATATGCCGGGCAAGTTCTCGGGCCCATAGGTGGCGGAGTTGTGGGCGGCCATATCGGCATGTCCTCTGTGTTTTTAATCACCGCGGGGCTGATGGCGGTTGGCGCTGGCGCAAACTGGCTTACCGCCCGCACGCCGCGCCCTTGTTCATGCCCTCCCGTGCCCTAAATCGAGCTACCTGCCATCCAAAAGGAAACCCAGATATGACCGCACCGGTTTGCACAACCATTACATCAAAGGTTGAAGCCGCCGCATGTTCCCCATCGGCTCCTCCAACGGTCTGGCACATGGCGCCACTCTCCCCGCTGGTTACGGAATGGGTTCTGGTTTTGCTAACCTTGTTGCTCGCCACGCTTCTCGCGGACAGGATCGTAAAAAAGTAAACACCCGAACAGTTACCTCAAAAGCCAGGCGGCAATCGCGAGCCGGTCAGCCGGCATTGCATCTCGAACGAGAAAAGCTGCTCCAGCGTCAATCCCGTATCGCTACCCGCCGATAACGCTGGAAATTTCATCAACTTTCCGCCAATGCGCTCCAATGCACGATTGGATATTTCAAACCGTGCGGCCAGGCGCTGCCTTGTAGCCCAGGATAGTTGAAAGCCGGTTTGTGCCACCTGCGCCGCACCTGCCGCGATCTCGCCTTTCTGCCAATCTGTCAATTCTCTGCCGATCCGCGCTTCGTAAAACTCCAGCATCGCCTCGGCAATGTTCCGCGCGGCGTTGATACGTTCGCCCTCCACCGCCTCAGGCAGATGCAAACTCGGCGCCACAATGCTTAGAAAATCAGAAATCGTGGAGCCGCCTTCCAGCCGGTGGTAGTTGCGAAGCACCACCGCACCGTTCTTCCAACGCGCCAGCCTCCCCACCATGCGCCCGTAATCGAATTGAAACTCCCAATCTTGTAACTTCAACATCCCGGTTTCGTACACTGCCTCCGCCATGCGCGCGGCATCTTGTGTCATTCCGTTTCGGGTAATCTGCAAAAACAAGGACTGAAAATACGAGCATTGTTCACGCAGATAGATGACGAATACTATACGGTACGCAAGCAACTTCGGATGCAACGCAAGCTTGTCCAGCCATTCTTTTTGTTGCAATATAGATTCAAAATCTTCACTCGAAATAATTGTATTGCCACCATGCGCGGCAATCTCATCAGCTGCATCGTCCATCGTACCGTATGCGCTATGAAACCGCCGGTCGCGCGCCAGTTGCCAGGCAATGTTATGCTGCGCCGGGGCATCTCCTGGGCAGCCGGCGGTGGGGTATAAAATGCCTTGTGCGCGCAGGGCCTCTCGGTTTTGGGCAAGGCAAGCCTGCAACGCGGTGGTTCCGGTTTTATGCAGCCCGGCATGCACAAACAGCACTGGCCGTGTGCAAGGCCGCGCAAACAACCGCCAGTCTTTGGCGATGCCGTGCATGTTGCCTCCCTATAAATCCGCCGCCGCGCGCCGGATCACATCCTCCCATTGGTAGGGAGCATTCTGGCGGTACAGCCGCAGAGAAGGATACCACGGCGTGTCGTTCCGATTAAGCAACCATCGCCAATCCGGCGCGTAAGGCAGCAGAACAAACGTAGGCACATTGCTTGCCCCCGCCACATGCGCCACGGACGTGTCAATTGTCACCAGCCGGTCGACATGCTTTAAAATCGCCATCGTATCAAGGAAATCCTCAATCTCCGGCCCCAGATTCACCAACGGCGCATGGCCATAATAGCCGCCCGCCTGGGCAATCTGGTCGCCCTTCTGCACGGTGATCACCGCCACATCGTCACGTACGAAAATCGGCGCAAATTGCGAAAGCTTCAAGCTGCGCTTCTTGTCGTTTTTATGGGTTGGCCGCCCAGCCCATACCAGGGCGATACGCTTCTTGCCTTTCGGCATCAGCCGTTCAAGCTTCGCGCCCCAATGCGCTACCAGGTCTGGTTTTGGCTCAAGGTAGCCCGAGGCCGGAATATTCTCCGTGGTGGCGCCTGCCAGGCGTGGCAGGCCCGAGAGCGGAATAAACGCCTCAAACCCGGCCGCATCGTCCCAACGGGTGACGATTTTGCCAATACCCGGAAGCTGGCGAAGCAGGGGAAGCAGCTCGGCCGAGCAGGCCACGACCGGCTGCGGCGCCAGCTGTGCCGCCCAGGGAATGAACCGCGCGAACTGAATGCAATCGCCAAACCCCTGGTCGCCGATGATCAAGAGTTTGCCTGGTTCCATCGCCTGGCCCTCCCATTGCGGCTTCTCAGTTTTGGGCAGCATGCCCTCCGCCTGTTTCAGCTTGAAGCGCCATTCATAGCTCTCCCAGCCTTCCTTCAGCCTACCCGCCAGCAACAACGCCTCAGCCTTCTCGAAATGCGCCTCGGCGAATTCAGGGTCGTACGCCACTGCCTGCTCGGCCACGCGCACGGCATCATCCAGCTCCAGGCGCTCGTAATGGATCAGCGCCAAATTGAAGTAAGAGCGCGAATCCTCTGGCGCCAATTCCACTGCCAGCTTGCCCGCGCGCAATGCATCGTCCAACCGCCCAGCGCCGCGATAAACCTCGCAGATGTTGCGCGGATAGAGCGCAACATCTGGTGACAGCGCCTGAGATTTTTCCATCCGCTCGATTGCTTCGGCCACCCGCCCGCTGCGGTAAGACACAATACCCGCAAGCTGCAAAATATGCGGATGCTCGGGCATCGCCGCCAGCATCCGCGTCGCCAGGTCATCAGCCTCCTCCAGCTTGCTCGCCTGTTCCAGCTTGGCGAGCTTTTCCAGCGCCTCGGCCAACGGCATCACCACCTTGCCTGGCTGCGCTGTGCCGCTCATGCGCCCTGCTCCTCATAGCCAAGCTCGCTCACCCAGGGGTCCAGAACCGGCGCCACCTCGGCGAAGAGATTAGGCAATGCCGCGCGATAGGGTTTGAAGCGCCACGCCGCGCGGCCATGCACCGCCGTGCGCCCCGCGAAATGCGCGGGCAAAGGCTCGGCCACGGGTAAGCTATTGGCCGCGAAACCAGGTGGTAATTCCACCTCCACACCAATAAACCCCAGCACCCGTCGCACCGCCGCGTCAGGGTCCGCCACCAGATCCTCATACCGCACAGGCAGGTAGCGCAAGGAAAGCTGCCCGCGATAATGCCTGATCATTTCCGCCTGCAGCGCGAAATACCGCGCCAGCCCCGGCAGCCCGGCCTGGGCATTGGCTTCCAACTTGCGGTCCTGCGCGATGTTGGAGAGCACAAGATCGTAAGGATGGCGCAGCACATGGATAATCGGTGCTTCAGGATAGAGCAGTTTGATAAGCCCGAGATGCCAGGCATTGCTGCCCGCACGGTCGGTGATAAACCGCACACCCAGCCGCGCCAGACCCATCGCGCGCAGCGGTGCCTCATACATCTCCCGCAGCCGGCCGGGCACGCCGGCTTCATTGCCCACCAGCATTTCGTCCAGGCATTCAGGGTATTCACCGCCCAACATGCCGGCGGCGGCTTTCGTCAGCTCCGCCACCGGCCCTGCCTCGTCCCCCGGGGCGAAGCCGGATATCTGCGCCAGCAGTTGCTCCAGCAGGCTGCTGCCCGCGCGGGGAAAGCCAAGCAGGAACACCGGCGTGAACGCGCCCGCTTCAGCACGCGGCAGGGGCCTTATGCGGTCCCCGGTGAAATAGGCCTTGTCCCGCTCCGCCTGGGGCAACAGCGCCTCCGGCTGGTAGAGCAGGCCGGTGCGCTCGCGCTGCATGGCGCGCGCGGTGGCGATGGCACCGATTGCCTCCTGCATCTGCCCGAGTTGCATGAAGGCCCGGCCGCGCGCCAGCAGCTCCGGCGGCATCTGGGTCTCCGGCGGCCCAAGCCGTTCAAGTGCGGCTTGCGAGCGCTGGCAGGCAAGGTCCGCCATCACTTTCAACAGTCTCAACATGCGATCATTCGGCCAACGACCCAACGCCTCATCCAGCAGCGCATCGGCACGGGGGCGGTCGCCCTTGGTGAAGATGACCTGGGCCAACCCGCCAGTGCCGCGCATATTATCCGGCCGCAGCGCCAGCGCCTTCGTGTAAAGCGCCTCGGCCTCTGAAAGCCTGCCTTGCAGTTTGAGGTTCCAGGCCAGATTGCCGAGGACCATGCCATCCTCCGCCCCCAGCAACGCCAGCGCCTGACGATAATGGCGCTCGCCAGCCAGCACGGCGCCGGTTTCGGTGAACACCACACCCAGAACATGATGCGCCTGCGCGGATTTGGGCGCGGCCTTAACCGCCGCAGTGGCGAAGGGCAGTGCCTCCACATGGCGCCCCTGTGCTACCAGATATTGCGCGTATTGCCCGTTTGCCAGCGCGCGCAACGCCTGGGGCCCAGGCAACCCAGCCAGCCGTACGCCCAGCGCGTCCGCCGCCTTTATACGCTTCTGCGCGTGGCGGATTTCAAACAACACCCTCAATGCGGCACGGTGGTTTGGCGCCACATCCAGAATTTTCAACGCTAGCGCCTCGGCCTCGCCATACTGTTTTTCGTTGAAAAGCTTTGTGGCCTCGCCTGCCTTTTCATCCAACAGCGCGGCGGTCTCCTCGCTCGGCCATTGCGCTTTATCTGCCGCGCAACACCGCACCTGCCTTAACCCACTGCCGCAAGGGCAAAGCTCATCCTTCGTTCCCAAGCCGTTCAACCCGCGTTACCCTGTTGTTTCATCATTCTACAGACTTTGCCGGGTGCGGCAACGCGCCGGGCGGTTGTAAAACCCGCTCATGCAATAGCCATTCATTCTCAATCCCTTATAATCCTTGACGCGAAGCGCGCGGCGCGTCAGATGAACGGCCAAAACCGGAGTGCCCTCATGCGCGATTTTTCCGAGCTCTCGGAGCGTGAAGTTTTAGCCCTCGCCATCGGCAATGAGGAAGAAGACGGCCGTATCTATCTTGATGTCGCCGAGCGGCTGAGAGAGGATTACCCAGGAACCGCCAAGGTTTTCGTGGAAATGGCGGAGGAAGAGAACGAACACCGGCGTGAACTGCTGGAACTCTACCGGGAAAAATTCGGCGAACATATTCCGCTGATCCGCCGGCAGGACGTGCGAGGCTTCATTACCCGGCCCTCGGTTTGGCAGTTTCCCAAGCCGAGCATCAACGATGTCCGCAAGCTGGCGGAAAGCATGGAGCAGGAAACCCAGCGTTTCTACCGCAATGCCGCAGCCCGCGCCTCGGATGTTTCCATCCGCAAGCTGCTGGGCGACCTGGCGCAGGCCGAGGCCGCGCATGAACACAGGGCGGATGAGCTTTCGGAGGAAAACCTGCCCGCCGATGTGCTCTCAGCCGAGGACCAGCACGCCAAACGGCAATTTATGCTGCAATACATCCAGCCGGGGCTTGCGGGCCTGATGGATGGCTCAGTCTCCACCCTGGCACCCATCTTCGCCGCCGCCTTCTCAACACATAATCCGTTCTCGGCCTTCATTGTGGGTGCCGCTGCCGCGGTGGGGGCGGGCATTTCCATGGGCTTCGCCGAAGCGCTTTCAGATGACGGCTCCCTCACCGGGCGCGGCACGCCCTATGTGCGCGGTGCGGTCACTGGCATCATGACTGCATTGGGCGGAATCGGCCATACTCTGCCTTTCCTCATCCCTAACCTGCATATCGCCCTGTTGGTGGCGGTTATCGTGGTGATCATTGAACTGGCAGTTATTTCCTGGGTGCGCTGGAAATACATGGACACTTCGCCCATTCGCGCCACGCTGCAGGTGGCACTTGGTGGCGCCCTGGTGTTCGCAACCGGCGTAGCAATCGGCGCGGGTTAGGCTTGCAGCACCCAGCCGGTGTTCCAGAACGCGGCCTCCAGTTTCGTGGCCTGGGTGAAGATGGCTTGCAGCCGTGGCAGTCTTGCCTCGGCGCCGGAAGTGGCGGCGGCCCGGTCGATCATCGCCAATGAGGCATTGACTGCCTGAAGATATTCATCGCCGGTATAGGTGTTTATCCAATCGCCATAGGGATTGGCCGGTGCCGTTTGCGCGGCGGCCCAGGCGCCGATTTCCGCATAACCCGCGATGCAGGGCGCCAGAGCTGCCAGCAGCTCCAGCGCATCACCAGTAAAGCCCACCTCCAGCACATAGCGGGTATAGGCCAGCATTTCGAGCGCGGGGGGCGCTGCCCGCATCTCTGGCTCGGAAACACCCCACCCCGCGCAATATTCCACATGAAGGGGCATTTCGGTTTCGATAAGCGCTTTCGCGGTTTCCAATGCCGCCTGAATATCCGGCAGGTCTTCCAGCTTATAGGCCAGCAGCGCATAGGCGCGAGCATACTGGATAAGAAACAGATAGTCCTGGATTAAGAAATTCCGGAACGCCTCGCGCTTCAGCGAGCCATCAGCCAAAGCTTCGACGAAAGGGTGGCGCACATAGTCCCGCCAGGCCGCACCTGCTCCTTCACGCAGGCGCGCGAATAAAGCTGCCATGAGTCAGCTCGGCTCGCGGGCGTAGGTGATGATGGAGAGATAGGTCATCGGCTTCACCAGCAGCTTCTCCGGCCCGTGCGGGGCCGCGGAGTCGAACAGCAACGCATCGCCAGGGGCCAGATGGTAGGATTGGTCTCCATGGCGGTACAAAACCTCGCCGGTGAGCATATAGATGAATTCCGTACCTTCATGCTGGAAGGCCGGGTAAGGCGCAGCGTCTTTGCTGAGCGTAATGAGATAAGGCTCCACCACCACATTGCCGCCCAGCGCATGGCCTAACAGCGAGTATTGATGCCCGGCCTTGGTGCCCCGCCGCTCAATCACCACGCCCGTGCCACTCTTCACATAAGAGCAATCCCGCCTTTCCTCAAAGGTGGAGAAAAAGGTGGTAATGGGCACATTCAGCGCCGCCGCCAGAGATTGCAGCGAGGCCAGAGAGGGCGAAATCTGCCCGTTCTCAATCTTCGAAAGCATCCCGCCGGAAAGCCCTGCCGCAGCCGCCAGCTCCGATACGGTGATACCCACGCGCCGGCGCAACTGGCGCACCTGCACGCCAATCGCCTGTTCGAGCGTAAGGTCTGAAACCGCGGCAGCATTGCTGCCCGTGTTATAGGTCTCCGCGATATCCGCTGGCAGCCCGGCCTGTTCCAGCGCCTTAGGCAATGGCGCCTTGATGATTTGCGGCTTTTTAGCATCCGGTTTGGCCTGGCTGGGCATGTTTTTCACTGTCCTCCTGGCATGGTCTTATGCCGTGAGCATTGAAAAGGCCAGTATTGTTTACGTGCGGTGTTCCCTATGCTTGGCGGCGGTTAATGTGTTGCGCAACAGGCAGGAGATTGTCATGGGTCCTACCCCGCCCGGCACCGGGGTAATCCGCCCGGCCACCTGGGCGGCTTCCTGGAAGGACACATCGCCCACCAGCTTGGTTTTGCCCCCCTCGGCGGGCACGCGGTTGATGCCGACATCGATCACGGTGGCGCCGGGCTTGATCCACTGCCCCTTCACCATCTCCGGCCTGCCCACGGCGGCCACCAGAATATCCGCCGTGCGGCACAGCCCCGGCAGGTCGCGGGTTCGGGAATGCGCCATCGTCACCGTGCAGTTTTTTTGCAGCAGCAATTGCGCGATGGGCTTGCCTACGAGGTTGGAACGCCCGATCACCACGGCGTGCAACCCGGTCATGTCCGCCAACCTGTCTTCCAGCAGCAGCAGGCAACCCAAAGGCGTGCAGGGCACCAGCCCCGGCAGCCCGGCCGCCAGGCGCCCGGCATTCACCACGGTCAGCCCGTCCACGTCCTTGTCCGGCGAAATCGCGGCGATGATTTCATCCGCGTTCAGATGCTGCGGCAGCGGCAGTTGTACCAGAATACCATGCACCGCGGGGTCTTCGTTCAGCTCCCGCACCAGCGTCAGTAAATTCTCCTGCGTGGTATCGGCGGGCAGCGTATGCTCGAAGGAGGCCATGCCTACCTCCACTGTCTGTCTCGCCTTGTTGGCAACATAAACTTTCGAGGCTGGGTCATCCCCCACCAGCACCACGGCAAGGCCAGGCTTATAAGGCAGAGTGGCGACCTCCACCGCAATGCTGGCACGCAAATCAGCCGCGAAGGCTTTCCCGTCGATAATCTCAGCCAATTCGCTCATCCTCCGTGCTGTGCGCGCCTTCTAGCCGATTCAACCACCAAAAACGACCGTCTTGGACCCGTTCAGAATCACTCGATCCTCCAGATGATAGCGCACGGCCCGCGCCAACACCCGGCGCTCAATGTCCCGCCCCTTGCGGACCAGATCGTCCGGCGTGTCGCCATGGGTAATCCGCTCCACATCCTGCTCAATAATCGGGCCTTCATCGAGGTCCGCCGTGACATAATGGGCCGTGGCGCCGATCAGCTTTACCCCGCGCTTATGCGCCTGATGATAAGGCTTGGCGCCCTTGAAGCCGGGTAAAAAGGAATGGTGGATATTGATGCACCTTCCGGATAATTTCTGCGCCAGCGCATCCGATAGGATTTGCATATACCGCGCCAGCACCACCAGTTCCGCACCGCTTTCCTTGGCGATGGACCATATCTGCGCCTCCTGTTCCATCTTGCTCTCCTTAGTGATGGGCAGATAGTGGAAGGGAATCACGCCGAAATCGATCCCGTTATAAACCTCGCGCCCATGGTTGGAGACGATGCCCACCGGTTGCATCTCCAGCTCGCCAATCCGCCAGCGATAAAGCAGGTCTGCTAGGCAATGGTCGAATTTGGAGACCAGCAGCAGCACCTTGCGCGGCGTGGAATGGTCTGAAATTTTCCAGATTGGCTTGAAAGGCTCGGCCATGGCGGCAAAACCCTCCCGCAAAGGCTGTATCTGCGCGCCCTCCACCAGCTCAAAGGCAATACGGGCAAAAAATTTGCCCGTCTCCTGGTCGTCAAACTGCTGCGCCTCGCGGATATCGGCACCTTTCTCGAAAAGATAGGTGGAGACGGCTGAAACAATCCCCGGACGATTGAGGCAGGAGAGAGTGAGTACGAATTTGCCTTGGGACATGGCTAGAAATTTCCTAATCGGGTGATGGAACGAAGGAGGCGCGCGCCGCGCTGCCATCAACCTCGCCCGGTGAATGCTTCCGAAGCCTGCATGAGGGCGTGGTGTAGCGCCCCGCCGAAGGAACGGAAACAGGCCAGGATAAAATTCTCATTTTCACGCCATACGCGAACACCGATATGCGCGGCGCTGGTAATGGCCACTTCGTCCGCCCCGAAGCGGGCGATGTCGATGGGCAGAAGCCGTTTTAAAATCTCCACGGCGTGCGGGCCGGAAAGCCTGAACAGGCAGAGCCCATCCGTTTGCTCGGTAATGGCGGCGTGGGCGGCGGGCAGCGCCAATTCTCCCAGCACCAGCCATTGGCGCGGGCCGTTCCAGAGAATGTCCGCAACCTGGTGAACAATGCGCTTCGGCGTGGCGGGCAACGCAATACCCATCGCCGCCTCCAGCGCGGGCAGCGTGGCCTTGTAGGCCGCCAGGCTGCGGATGCGCCGGGCTGGCACAGTGCCGATGAAAGGATGCGGCGCGAAGGCAGGGGCAATGGCATCAAGCATGAAGGCGCTTCCCTTCCGGGTCGTAATGCACGGGGGCGGTGACGATGGCCTGGAAATCCCCGCCGCGAAGGGGGTCGTACACGCGAATGGTTTCACCCAGGCGCGCAGGGCCGTTGGCCAGCAGGGCAAGCGCGATGGAGCCGAGGCTGGGGCTGCGCGCGGCGGAGGTGACATGGCCTTGATCGTTGGCGGCCACAGCCTCAGCCCCAAGGGGGAGCAGATGGCTGCCCGCGCGGATGATGTCCTGCTTGTTCACCGGGCGCAGCCCCACCAAGGCCGGGCGGTGCGGGTCTGTTAACGCGGCGCGGGCGGCCATGGCGCGGCCGATGAAATCCTTCTTCTTCGAGAGCAGCTTATGCAGCCCGAGATCATGCGAAGTGGTCTGGCCGTTCAACTCCGGCCCGGCGGCGTGGCCTTTCTCGATCCGCATGATGCCCAGGGCTTCGGTGCCGTAAGGGGCGATGCCATATTCCGCGCCAGCCTCCATCAGCTTTTCCGCCAGCGCATGGGCATAGCGGGCGGGCACGGCAAGCTCATAAGCGCGCTCACCAGAAAACGAGATGCGGAACAGCCGCGCCGCCACGCCGCCGCACACCGTCAGTTCACCGCAGGCCATGTAGGGGAAGGCTTCGTCTGAAATGTCAAAGGGCGTATCAGCGATTTTTGCCAGCGTGGCGGCGGATTGAGGCCCCGCCACGGCGATCTGGCCCCATTGGTCGGTGACGGAAATCAGCGACACATCCAGCTCCGGCCACAGCACCTGGGCGCAGAATTCAAGCTGCTGCATCACGCGCCCTGCATTGGCGGTGGTCGTGGTCATCACGAAATGGGTTTCGCCCAGGCGCGCGGTGGTGCCGTCATCCATTACCATGCCGTCCTCGCGCAGCATCAGCCCGTAGCGCACTTTGCCGATGGCGAGATTGGTCCAGCTATTGGTGTAGACGCATTCAAGGAATTTCGCGGCGTCAGGCCCCTGAATATCGATTTTGCCGAGCGTGGTGACATCGCAGATGCCCACCGCGTCGCGCACCGCATTCACCTCGCGCTGGGCGGCGGCGAGCCAATCCTCACCGGGTTTTGGGAAATATTGCGCGCGCAGCCAGGGGCCGGTTTCCACGAACACGGCCCCCTGCGCCTGCGCCCATTCATGGGTGGGGGTGAGGCGCACCGGGCGGAAATGTCGGCCTGTATGCGCCCCCGCCAGCGCGCCGATGGCAACCGGCACATAAGGCGGGCGGTAGCGGGTGGTGCCCGTTTCGCCAATGCCGCGCCCCAGCGCTTCCGCCAGCACGCCAATCGCGTTTACATTCGCGGTCTTGCCCTGGTCTGTCGCCATGCCCAGCGTGGTGTAGCGCTTCACATGCTCCACCGAGGCAAAGCCCTCGCGCTCGGCCAGCTTTACATCCTTCACCGTCACGTCGTTCTGCAAATCCAGGAAGGATTTGCCAGGCAGATGGCCGGAATGGAAAACCGGCTGAATGTTCGTGTTGATCCCCTGCCCCGCCGCCTTGCCGATGACCTTCATGCCTGGCGGGGTTTTGCCGGGGATGAATGCGGCAATGCCGGCATCCCAGACCGGTTTGCCATCGAAATGCGAGGTAAGCGCCAGATTGGGGTTGAACCCGCCGGAGGTGGCGATGACGTCGCACGGGATAGTTATCTCCCCGCCTTTGGCGAGGTGGATTTTCGCCCCCTTCACCCCCAGCGTGCCGATGGCACGGATGATGGCGGCACCCGCATAAACCGGCGCGCCGGCGGCACGGGCGGCCTGGTGCACTACATCGCTGCCATTGGGTCGCGCATCCACCACACCGGCGATGTTGATGTTCGCAGCGGTGAGGATTGGAATCAACGCGGCAGCGTCATCGTTCTTGATCTAGAGCAGGATATTGCGGCCCGGCGAAACACCGAACCGCGTCACGTAGTCGCCTACCGCGCGGCTCAGCATCACGCCCGGCAGGTCGTTATGGCCGAAGGCGATGGGACGTTCCACGGCACCCGTGGCCAGCACGCTGTGCTTGGCGACAATGCGGATGAGCCGTTGGCGCGGCGCATTGGAGGAGGGCAGATGATCGTTAAGCCGCTCCAGCGCCGCGTAGGTGCCGCCGTCGTAAACGCCCAACACGGTGGTGCGGGAAAAGAAGCTCACGCCTTCGGGAAGTTGCACGGCCGCGAACGGCGCGTTCTCATCGCAGAGGAT
>JAGXAO010000154.1 GCA_018971565.1 Rhodospirillales bacterium | reverse complement strand
ATATAGAGAACGCAGGTGCCGTCCTCTAATTTATCAACCACATGGGCATCCCAAATCTTGTCGAACAAGGTCCGCGGCATTTTATCCAGCTCCACAGTTACAAAAGGCCAGAAAGGCATTGCCCTTCTGGCCCCAGGCGAAACCCATCAGGGCATTCGCGCTAAAAAATAGCCGAGGGCGCGTTGCCCTCGTGCTGGGGCAACAACCCGGTTTACTTGGCGGCCGCGTTTTCGGCGGTCACAACCTCGCGGGCCTTTTCCGCAATACGGGCGGATTTGCCGCGGCGGCCGCGCAGGTAATACAGCTTGGCGCGGCGCACATCGCCACGGCGGATCACGTTGATCTCGGCGATGATCGGCGCATAGAGCGGAAACACGCGCTCCACGCCCTCACCGTAGGAGATCTTGCGCACGGTGAAGGAGGAGTTGATGCCACGGTTGGAACGCGCGATGCACAGGCCCTCGAAAGCCTGAATACGGGAGCGTTCGCCTTCCTTCACGGTTACGTTCACGCGCAGCGTGTCGCCAGGGGCGAAGGCGGGAATTTTTTTGCTCTCGGTCAGCTTCGCAATCTGCTCGGCATCAATCTGCTGGATGATGTTCATGGGTTAATGTCCTTCTGGAAACGGATGTTTAAGGCGCGCTCGCGCCGGTTGCAATGTATTGGGCGTAAAGGTCAGGTCTGCGGCTTTGCGTGGCGGCGACAGATTGGCGCTTGCGCCATTCTGCGATGGCGGCGTGGTTGCCCTGGGTCAGCACCTCCGGCACCGGGCGGTCTTCCCATAACGCGGGGCGGGTATAATGCGGGTATTCCAGCAGCGTTTCGGAGAAACTCTCCTCCACCCCGCTTTCCGCATGGCCCATCACGCCCGGCAGCAGGCGGACCACCGCATCCAGCAGCACCAGGGCCGGCAGCTCTCCGCCAGAGAGCACATAATCCCCGATGCTGATTTCCTGGCCCTGCCGGGCTTCGATCACGCGCTGGTCGAACCCCTCGAACCGGCCGCAGACCAGGATCGCCCCTGTCCCCTCCGCCAGTTCCCGCACCTTCGCCTGGGTGAGAGGCACGCCGCGCGGGGTGAGGAAGATCAGTGGGCGCTGGTCCGCCACGGTGCCGATGGCGGCATCCACCACATCCGGGCGCAACACCATGCCGGCACCACCGCCGAAGGGTGTGTCATCCACAGCGCGGTGTCGGCCCAGCCCGAAATCCCGGATATCCGTGATTTTCAGGCTCCAGGTCCCGGCCTCCAGCGCCCGGCCCGCAAGGCTTTCACCCAGAGGCCCAGGAAACATGGCGGGGAAGAGGGTGAGAATATCGGCGCGCCAGCTCATTCGCCCGCCTCCTTCGCTTCCACTTCCACAGGCGGGTTCACCACCACATAACCATCGGCAATCCGCACCTGCGGCACGCAAGCCCGGGTGAACGGGACCAGCTTACCGCCGGGAGACAGCTCCAGGCTGGCCCCCGCGCCATAATCCAGCACATTCCCCACCTTGCCGATCACCTTGCCGCTCTCATCATGGGCAGCAAGCCCGATCAGGTCCGCAAGATAGAACTCTTCCTCCTCTGCCTCCGGTAGAACGGAGCGGGGCAGAAACAGCTCGGCATTGGTCAGGCGCGCGGCTTCGTCGCGGTCGGTAATCTTGCGGCGGGCATTGCCGGTCACTTCGCTAATCCAGGCCACATTGTCATGCGCCCAGTCCAGCGCGAAATGCCGCCCTTTGGCGTCCACCAGCACATGCTTGGCCAGCAGCTCAGGCTCATCGCCATGGCAATGCACGCGCAGTTGCCCACGCACGCCATGCGGCTTGCCAATCACGCCCATCAGGATCAACCGGTCTTCCACTACGCCCTGGCAGGATTAAGCGGCAGCTTCGGCCTTGGCCTTGGCGGCGGCGCGCTCCTGGGCCTTCTTCTTCGGCTGGGCCTGCTTCGGCTGCTCAGCATAAACCGGGGCTTTGATCAGTTCGGCCTTCGCCAGGAAGCGGGCCACGCGGTCAGTCGCCTGCGCGCCATTGCCAATCCAATATTGCAGGCGCTCGGTCTTCAGCGTCACGCGGTCAGCATGGTCGGAGGGCAGCATCGGGTTATAGGTGCCCACGCGCTCGATGAACTTGCCATCGCGCGGCGCGTTCGCATCGGCGATCACGATATGGTAGAATGGGCGCTTCTTGGCCCCGGCGCGGGAAAGGCGAATCTTAACAGACATAGTAACTCCTTGGTTAAATCGTAAATCAGAAAGGTTTGCGGCCGGCCTTGGGCCCGCCCATGGCTGCCTGCATCTGGCGCATCATCGCCTCAGGCCCGCCCATCTTGTTCATCCGCTTCATCATGGTGGACATATCGTCGAACTGCTTCAGCAGCTTGTTCACATCCTGCACGCTGGTGCCGGACCCTGCGGCCACGCGCTTCTTACGGCTCGCTTTCATAATATCCGGCGTCCGCCGCTCTGCCGCGGTCATCGAGCTGATGATCGCGATATGCCGCTTGAACACCGTCTGGTCCAAATTCGCATTCTCGATCTGCTGCTTAATTTTCCCCACGCCCGGCAGCAGCCCCAGAATGCCGGAAAGCGAGCCCATCTTGGAAATCTGCTTCAACTGGGCGGCGTAATCGTCGAGGTCGAACTTGCCCTTCGCCATCTTCTTGGCGAGCTTCTCGGCCTCAACCTTGTCGATCGTCTCAGCGGCCTTCTCCACCAGCCCGACGATATCGCCCATGCCCAGAATCCGCCCGG
>JAGXAO010000048.1 GCA_018971565.1 Rhodospirillales bacterium | reverse complement strand
GCCCAGGCACTTGACATTCGGCGCTGCAAAGTGTGGAAGGCGCTTTCCATGCTGGTACGGAATAGGGGCGTAGCTCAATTGGCTAGAGCGCCGGTCTCCAAAACCGGAGGTTGAGAGTTCGAGACCCTCCGCCCCTGCCATCCCATTCCAGCATCACGGTTTTTTTGGAGTTTGGACTGTCTTGGCGTTCAACGTGTTGAAATTCGCGCGCGAGGTTCGTACCGAGGCGTCCCGCGTCACCTGGCCAACGGCTAAGGAAACAGTGCAGCTCACTGGCCTTGTGCTCGCCATGGTGGTCGCCGCTGCTTTGTTTTTCCTGGCGGTTGATGGGATTATCGGCGGCGCCATGCGCGCCATCTTCGGCGCCGGGGGTTAAGGAAATTTCAATGGCCAAACGCTGGTACGTACTGCACGTCTATTCCGGTTTCGAGAAAAAGATCGCCCAGCAGATAAAAGAGCAGGCGGAGCTGAAGGGCCTTGCCGATAATATCGGCGACATCGTGGTGCCGACCGAAGAGGTTACAGAGGTGCGCCGCGCCCAGAAAGTGAACACAGAGCGGAAGTTCTTCCCCGGCTACATCCTGGTCAATATGGATATGACCGACGATACCTGGCATCTGGTGAAGGATATCCCTCGCGTCACCGGGTTTCTGGGCAGCCGCAACAAGCCCAGCCCTATCACCAATGCCGAGGCTGAGCGTATCATGAAGCAACAGCAGGAGGGTACCGAGACCCGCCGCCCGGCTGTGATCTTCGATGTGGGCGAGCAGGTGCGTGTGGCGGATGGCCCGTTCACCAGCTTCAACGGCGTGGTGGAGGAAGTGGACGAGGACAAAGGCCGCGTGAAGGTCTCCGTCTCCATCTTCGGCCGCTCCACCCCGGTTGACCTCGAATATGCCCAGGTGGAGAAACTCTAACAGGGTTGCAATTCGCCAAAGCGCCCTTATCTCAGCTCCGGCATTTTCATGAGATTTTTGCGTGTCGGATAATCAAGCATCTCCTCGCCGGCGCCGCCTTCTGGTTGGCGCCGGTATCGTTGTCATTGTGCTCGCACTGGGCATCTGGCTGATAAATTATCTGCTCGTGGGGCAATATTTCGTCACCACGGATGACGCCTACCTCGCCGCTGACTCCAGCCTCACCGCCGCCAAGGTCTCCGGCTATGTCACCGCTGTGGCGGTGAATGAAAATCAGCCGGTGAAGCAAGGCCAGCTTCTGGCGCGTATCGACCCGCGCGACTATCAGAACGCCGTAAACGAAGCCCAAGGCGGGCTTGCCAGCGCCAAGGCCGAGATCGCTAACGACAACGCGCTGCTTGCGCTGCAACCCTCCAAAATCGCCGCCGCCACCGCCGCCGTGCAGGCGGACGAAGCCAAACTGGCCTTCGCCGCACAGAACCAGCAGCGCTATGCCAGCCTTTCCGCCAAGGGCGCCAGCCCGGTACAAAACACCGAGCAAGCCAACACAGACCTGCGCACCGCACAGGCCGGGCTGGCGGCAGACCAGGCTGGATTGCAGGCCGCACAGCGCCAGGTGGATGTGCTGAAGGCCGGGCTACAGGGCGCTAAGGCAACCGCCGCCCGCGCCCAGGCGCAGCTTGCCCAAGCGCAGCTCAACCTTGCCCACACCGCCATTCGCGCGCCTTTTGCCGGCATTGTCGGCAACAAAACCGTCGCAGTGGGGGACTATCTGCAACCGGGCACGCAGATCATGGCTATCGTGCCCCTCTCCCAGGTTTATGTGCTGGCAAATTACAAAGAAACACAAATCACCCATATCCGCCCTGGCCAGAGCGTGAACATTAGCGTGGATGGCTTCCCGGACCTGAAGGTACGCGGGCATGTGGATAGCATCTACCCCTCTTCCGGCCAGGAGTTCGCCCTGCTGCCGCCGGACAATGCCACGGGTAACTTCACCAAAATCGTCCAGCGCGTGCCGGTGAAGATCCTGGTCGACCTGACCAAGGCGCAAATCGGCAAGCTACGCCCCGGCATGTCTGTGGAAACGGATATCGATACGCGTCGCGGCAAATGAGCGAGGCAGCCGCGGACTCCATTCCGCTCAAGAACAAAGTGGCCGTCGCGGGGGCATTGCTTGGCGCCTTCATGGCGGTGCTAAACATCCAGGTCGTCAATACCTCCCTGCCGGATATTCAGGGCGGCATCGGCACCGGGCTGGATAATGGCGGCTGGATCTCCACCGCCTATCTCATCGGCGAGATCATCGTCATCCCGCTTTCCGGCTGGCTCATGGGCGTGTTCTCGCTCCGGCGCTATCTCATCAGCAACACCGTGCTGTTCCTGTTTTTCTCGGCCGCCTGCGGCCTGGTTTCCAGTTTCCCGGAAATGGTGGTGCTGCGCGCCATCCAGGGGTTTACCGGCGGCGTGCTTATTCCCCTGGCGCTGGTGTGCGTCATGACTCTGCTGCCCCCCCGCGCCCGGCCGGTGGGGTTTTCGATGTTCGCGCTCACCGCCACCTTTGCTCCTGCCATCGGGCCGACCATCGGCGGCTGGATCACCGATGCCTATGGCTGGCGCTATATCTTTTTTCTCAACCTTCTCCCCGGAGGGTTGATGCTGCCTGCCTTGTTATGGGGTTTGCAGCCCACACCCATGCGGCTGGAGCAGTTTTGGCGCGGGGACTGGCTGGGCGTGTTCGCCATGGCGCTCGGGCTTGGCACACTGCAAACCGTGCTTGAGGAGGGCAATAAGGATGATTGGTTTGGTTCAGCTTTTATAACCCGCCTTTGCATTATCTCCTTTCTCTCCCTGGCGCTGTTCCTGTTTCAGGAATTCCGGCCAGGCAACAAGGCGCCGCTGGTAAATCTGCGCCTGTTCACACGGTGGAATTTTGGCTTCTCTTCAATCGCCAACTTCATGCTGGGTTTCGTGCTCTACGCGGCGGTGTATCTCATCCCGCTTTATCTTGCGGAAGCGCACGGTTACAGCGCCCGGCAATCTGGTCTGGTGATGGCATGGATCGGCCTGCCACAGCTTCTCATCATCCCGTTCATGCCCTGGCTGATGCAGCGTATAGACCCACGCCGCCTGCTATCACTCGGCTTCCTGTTGTTCTTCATCAGCCTGATGATGAATCTCAGCCTGGGTCCCAATGACAGTGGGCCGCAATTGCTCATTCCCAATCTCATCCGGGCCGCCGGTCAGGCATTGGTGTTTCCCCCCATTACCATGATCGCGACAGCAGGCATCTCGGCGGCGGACGCGGGATCGGCTTCGGCGTTGTTCAACATGCTGCGCAATCTCGGCGGCGCGGTCGGCATCGCCACCGTAGAGACATTTGTCACCAACCGAGAGAAGTTTCATTCTTTTATCATCAACCAGAATGTCAGCCTGCTGAACCCCTCAACACGTGAAAGAATTGCTGCGCTGCAGCAGTATTTCCAAGCACACGGCCTTGCCGATGCCGGCAACGCCCGCCAGCGCGCGATCGTGCTGCTTGGTGAAACCTTAAAGCAGCAAGCCAATTATTTTGCGTATGGTGATGCGTTTGGGCTGTTGGCCGCAGGCATGCTGGTGGCCTTTCTTGCCTCGCTCTGCATCCGCCGCGTGGCGGGCAAAGCAGCCCCTGGCGGGCACTAATCCAATCCTCTCGCCACTCCCTTCCCCCTTTGCGTTTGGTTTTTATTGGGGGTAGGATTTTAAAAAAGAGGGAGGTCTGCGATGGCACGGGTTGCATTGGTCACAGGCGGAACGCGCGGCATTGGCGCTGCCATCAGCATCGCGCTGCAAAAAGCTGGGCGCCTCGTTATCGCCAGTTACGCGGGAAACACAGAGGCTGCTCAGGCGTTCCAACAGGAAACCGGAATTGAAACCGTAAAGTTTGACGCCGGCGATTTTGACGAATGCATCACCGCGGTAAACAGCATCGCCTCCCGCCATGGCGCCGTTGAAATTCTGGTGAACAACGCTGGCATTACCCGCGACGCTGTAATGGGTAAAATGACGCGCGACATGTGGGATGCCGTGATCGATACAAATCTTGGCTCCTGCTTCAATCTTTGTAAGGCTACCTTTGATGGCATGAAGGGTAAGAAGTTCGGCCGCATCGTAAATATCGGCTCCATCAACGGCCAGGCCGGGCAATATGGCCAGGTGAATTATGCCGCTGCCAAATCAGGCATCCATGGGTTTACCAAGGCGCTGGCGCAGGAAGGGGCACGTAGCGGCATTACCGTGAATGCCATCGCACCTGGTTATGTCGATACCGATATGGTGCGCGCGGTGCCGCCTGATGTGCTGGAAAAAATCGTTGCCAGGATCCCACGGGGGCGCTTGGGCAAAGCCGATGACATCGCGCGCGGCGTGGTTTTTCTCACCGGCGATGAAGCCGATTTCATCACCGGCTCAACGCTTTCAATCAATGGCGGTCAACATATGTATTAGCCGCCGCACCGCTATTCTCCAGCAAACTCTGCCTCAGCCTTGCCGGGAACAAATTGCTTCATGCTTCCAATCCGGAATTGCCCGGCTTTAGCAAACGCAGGGCCACTAATCTGGGCCAGGGTGTAAGTTTAACTCTGTAGCCTTACTACCCAGCAAGGCCTGCTCAATCTGACGAAGGCGCAGCTCAACATCTGCTTTGGTTTCTCCAGTATCAGGCACAATCTTTCCTGAAACCAGGAGTTTATACTCCAATATCAACGCATCCTTTCTGGAATTGGTTCGGATTAAATTTGCCATTACACTTAATTCGTAACACTTCTAGCGTGTAATCGGCAATTATTTATTACCTCACAAATTAACCTTGCACGCCAAGCCCTGAAGCTGGCGGCTGAAACTTTAAGTTCGCCCGGCGGGTAAGCGAACCTAAAGTCATCACGCGCTGAATTTGCGCAGTTTCATTACCTTTAAAAAGGTTATTTTTGATACATTCACAGCTACCCCTTTAGGAGGCAATATCCACCAGCACGAGTTCGCTATCCTGCAGAGCGCGGATTGTCAGCGTCTCAACATCTTTAACCGCAGCGCCATCACGCGCCGCCACGGCCACGCCGTCAATCTCCACTTCGCCTGCCGCCGGCACCAGATAAGCCAGCCGTTCCCGGCCAAGCGCATACACAACACTCTCACCAGCCTTCAGCGTGGCGCCCAGCACCCGGGCTGGGGCGCGCAGGGGCAGCGCCTCGCCATCCTGCGCGTAGCCGGAGGCCAGGGCCACAAACCGCCCGGCGCGCTCGCCCTTGGGAAATGGCCTGGCGCCCCAGCGCGGCGCCTCACCCTCCTGCTCCGGGACAATCCATATCTGAAAAATCTCAGCCGCATCGGGCTCCAAATTATATTCGCTGTGGCGAATGCCGGTTCCCGCAGACATAATCTGCACATCCCCCGCCTCTGTACGGCCTTTATTACCCAGATTATCCTCATGCGTGATCGCACCTTTGCGAACATAAGTGATAATCTCCATGTCCCGGTGCGGGTGCGCTGGGAAGCCGGTACCGGGGGCAATGCTGTCGTCGTTCCATACCAGCAGCCGCCCCCAGCCAAGGCGCGCGGGGTCATGGTAATTGGCGAAGGAAAAATGATGTTTCGCCCGCAACCAGCCATGGTCCGCACCACCAAGTTTCGCAAATGGCCTTAGTTCAATCATCGGATTACCTCTTCGGCTAAAATCTTGTTCGAGGTATAAACTAAGCGCCGCCAGAAACATTGAAATAGAAACAATAGAAATTCATCGTTTCTAAAAAATACAAACTCCGGTCGCCGCCAATACCACTCCGCCCAGGGCGCTCACCGCCACCGCCACCAGCGGCGGCGCCTTCCAGACCGTGAGCAGGGTAAAACCAAGCAACGCGACGCCAAAATCGCCAGGCGTTTTCACCGCGCTTGTCCATACCGGGCTGTAGAGCGCCGCACCCAGCAACCCCACCACCGCGGCGTTCACTCCGCGCATCGCCGCCTGCGCCCCAGGGCGGGTGCTCAACCCATCCCAGAAGGGCAGCACGCCGATGAGGATGAGCAGGCCGGGCAGAAATATCCCCACCAGCCCCAATGCCGCCCCCGCCACACCATGCGGGGCCGGGCGGGCCACCGCGCCCAGATATGCCGCGAAGGTGAAAAGCGGGCCGGGCACCGCCTGCGCCGCACCGTACCCGGCAAGAAAACTATTATCACCTACCCAGCCGGGGATAACGAAGGCGCCGCGCAACAGCGGCAGCACCACATGGCCACCGCCAAACACCAACGCGCCGGAGCGGTAAAAAGCATTAAACAATGCGAGGGCGGAACCGCCCGTGGTGGCGCACAGCACTGGCAGGCCGAACAGCAACAGAAAGAATGCCAGCAACGCCAGCGCCCCCACCCTGCGTGAAACCGGGAAAACTATACGGCTGAAAACAGCGGCGGGAGCAGCGCGCAAAAGCCACAACCCCGCCAGCCCCCCCAGCGCAATAACCACTATCTGCGCCAATGGGGTGGCGCTGAACAGAATCACCAAAGCCGCCGCCACGGCAATGGCGGCGCGTGGCTTGTCCGGGCAGAGGCTGCGCGCCATGCCCCAGACCGCCTGCGCCACAATGGCAACCGCCACCAGTTTCAGCCCGTGCAGCAGCCCCTGCCCCGCCGGGCCGGCAAGCGCGTGCGCCCAGAACGCGAACAGCACCAGCAGCACAGCCGAGGGCAAGGTGAAACCAGCCCAGGCTGCAAGCGCACCAGCAAACCCCGCGCGCATCAGCCCAATGGAAAACCCTACCTGGCTGCTGGCGGGGCCGGGCAGAAACTGGCAGAGCCCGACAATATCTGAAAACGCTTCCTCGCCCAGCCACGCCCGGCGGAGTACAAATTCCCGGCGGAAATAGCCGAGATGCGCGATCGGCCCGCCGAAACTGGTCAACCCCAGGCGCAGGAAAACGCGCAACACCTCAAAAACGGAATTCTTGGCCTGGGACGCTGCGGTATCGCTGGGCATGGCTTCGCCATATCATGCCTACCGTGGAACGCCAGCAAGTGAATTTGCTCAGCCTTCCGCCTGGCTCAACACCGCCACAAAGCTCCGGCAATAGGCGGTGGCATCATGCGTGCGTATCCGCTCCAGCAACGCCACATGCCGTTCCTGCCGTTCCTCCAGCGTCATCAGCATGGCGGTGTTAATGGCCTCCGCCATCTGGTCGACATCATAAGGGTTCACCAGCAACGCCTCGGGCAGCAGCGTGGCGGCACCCGCAAAGCGCGAGAGGATGAGCACGCCTGGGTTCAGCGGATCCTGCGCCGCGATATACTCCATCGCGACGAGATTCATGCCATCGCGCAGCGGTGTGACGAGCCCTATGCGGGAGATGCGGAACATGCCCGCCAGCACGCCCCGCCCGGCGGCGCGGGTCATGTAGCGCAGCGGCACCCAGTCGAAATCAGAATACTCGCCGTTAATGGCACCAGCCTTATAGTCCAGCTCGTCGCGCAGGGCTTTGTACTGGTCCACCTCCTCGCGCGAGGGTGCTGCCACCTGCAAAAAGCTTATCCGCCTTAACTGCTCAGGAAAACGCGAGAGAAACCGGCCATAGGCATCGAACCGCGCTGGCAGGCCCTTGGTATAATCCAGCCGGTCGGCGCTTATCATCAGCGCGCGCCCAGCCAGGCTTTCCACCACGCGCCGCGCCTCCACGCGCCGCACAGCCCGCACCGCGAGGCGGTTGAACGCGTCCACATCCACGCCAATCGGCGTTACCATGCTGTGCAGCCTCCGCCCCTCATGCCACGCATCGTTACCCTGCAAGGAAATTCCCCGCTGGTACATGGCACCCAGAAAATGCCCGCGGTCCTGCTCCGTCTGAAACCCGACGACATCGTGCGCGAGCAGGCCGTGCAGCAGTTCCTCCGCGGGGGGCAGCAGGTCAAACAGCGCCGGTGCGGGAAACGGAATATGCAGGAAGAACCCGATGCGGTTGCCAACCCCCAGCTGGCGCAAGGCCTCGGCGAGGCCCAGCAACTGGTAGTCATGGATCCAGATGAGATCATCCGGGGCGATGAGGGTTGCCAAGGTGCGCGCGAACTGCTCGTTCACGTCGCGATAGGCGTTGTAGCCGGCGTTATCGAAGCTCACCAGGCTCGGCATCATGTGAAACAATGGCCAGAGCGTGGCATTGGAAAAGCCTAGATAATAGGAGCGATAATCGTCCTCCGCCAGATCGATGGTGGCGTAGGTGATACCGTCCTCGGTGGCGGTGTGGATTTCGTCAGACCGCTGGGCCACGCGCTGGCCCGACCAGCCAAACCAGAGCGAGCCCGGCACCAGCGCATCGGCCAGACCCACTGCCAGACCACCGGCGCGCGGGCCGGAATCGGCCACATCCGGCACCCGGTTGGAAACAATTACAAGGCGCGCCATAGCCCTTCCTCCCAGCCACGCGAAAGCCGCATGGCGCAAAGAATCAATCCAACGTGAGAATAGGTCTGCGGGAAGTTGCCCCATAGCTGCGCGGGCTCGCCATCCGCCGCCGGAGCCACGTCTTCCGAGAGCAGACCAACATGATTACGCGCCGCCAGGATGCTTTCGAAAATCTCCATCGCCCGGGCGCGCCGCCCCGCCAGGGCCAGCGCGTTCACATACCAGAAGCTGCACAGCAAAAACGCTGTTTCCGGCAGGCCGAAATCATCCGGCGCGTCGTAGCGCATCACAAAGCCGCCATTCATCAGGCGGCGCTCCACCATGTCCAGCGTCGCCGAAAATTCCGCTGATGTGGACTCGATAAAGCCAATGCTTGGCAGCACCAGCACCGAGGCATCCGCCACCTCCTGGTCCAGCACACCGGAGAGCCAGCCTTCCGGTGTTACAATGCGGCGCATAATCTCATCCCGCAGATTTTGCGCGCGCAGGGTCCAATTCGCGGCCTCCGCCTCCAGCCCCAGCGTTGTCGCGATCATCGCCAGGCGGGAAAGGGCGGCCCAGCACATGGCGGCGGAGAAGCTGTGCACCCGCGCCATGCCGCGGAACTCCCACGGTCCGGCATCCGGCTCCAGCGCCACGCGCTCGGCAAGGTCACCAAGCTGGCAGAGCTGCTCGTAAAGCCCGATGTCCCCGCGCACCTTCAGGCGACGGTCGAAATAAAGCTGGGTCAGGCTGAGGATGATGGCGCCGTAAGCATCGTTCTGCCGCTGCGGCGCGGCGCCGTTGCCCACCCGCACCGGCCCATCCCCGCCATATCCGGCCAGGGCCGGAGCGATATATTCGTCAAGCTCCATGCCAGGCGCTATGGGAAACAACGGCGGCAGCTCACGCGGGCCGGAGCCGGTAATCGTATCCAGCACAAAGCTGAGAAACGTCTCCATTGTGCGGGTGGCGGAAAGCCGGTTGAGCGCGGAGATTGTGAACATCGAATCCCGCAGCCAGCAAAACCGGTAATCCCAGTTGCGGCCCGAGCCCGGCGCCTCGGGGATGGAGGTTGTCAACGCGGCCACAATGCCGCCGGTGTCGTCATAAGAGCAGAGTTTAAGCGTGATAGCCGCGCGGATCACCGCGTCCTGCCAATCGAACGGCACGTTCAGGTTGGCGACCCATTCCTCCCAATAGGTTCGCGTTTCCTCCAGGAAATGCGCGTAGAGGGATTCGGGGGACTGGCCGAGCGGCTCATCGGCGCTGAGCACCAGCGTGCCCGGCCGCCCAAGCGTGAAGGCCTGCTCATGCACAATATGAGCAATCGGCATATCCGTTGTGGCTCGCAGCGAAAATTCCGGCCCGGTAAAGCGCAAATGGTTGCTGCCGATGGCAGGTGCCGGGTGCTGTTCGCCATACCCAAAGCCCGGCCGCACCCGCACGGTCACCCGCGGCCTGCCGGTTAGCGGCTCCAACCGGCGCACCAGCATCGGCGGCCGGAACACCCGGCCATAGAGCCGGAAGCGCGGGCAGAAATCCACCACCCGCAGGCTGTTGCCGTGAATATCCCGCAGGATCGTCTCCACAATGGGCGTGTTCGGCAAATAGGTCTGGGTGGAATCCACCTGATCCGCCAATTCCACGCCCAGCTCGCCCTTGCCGCCAGCCTCGCCCAGCAAGGTGTGGAAAACCGGGTCACCATCAAGCCGCGGCCAGCAGCACCATACATGCGCGCCGTCGCGATCAATCAGAGAGGCAATCGCGCCATTGCCGATTACAGCGAGGTTGAGATCAGGCTGTCGCATCGCCAGCCTCCTTCCGTTCCAGATTTTCCGTCAGCCAGTTTCGTACTGCCTGGGTGGTGCCGCCAAAATCCCGCGCCACATGCAACCCAACGCCGCCCAGTTCATTGGCACGGGCGATGGCGGGCTCATCCGTTATATCGTCGCCGATGAACACCGGCCGCCGCCCGCTGAAAGGCGGCCGGCGCATGAATGCCTCAAGCGCGCTACCCTTATCCGTCCCGCCGGGGCGAATTTCCAGCGCCGAATGGGCGGGCAGCAGCAGCAGCCCTGGGTGCGGGGCTGCAAGCCGGCCCGCAAGCGCGGTCAATTCCCCCGCCATCGCGGGGGCGGCGCGCCAATGCAAAGTAAGACCAAACCGCTTCTCCTCCAGCAGCGTGCCGGATCTCGCCGCCACCGCCTCGCGCAGCGGCACAACCAAGGCCGCCAGGGCCGGGTTAGGCTGGGTCTCGGCGAGAACCGCCCCGTCCGCGTTCCGCAAAAACGCGCCGTGTTCAGCCCCCGCCGCGAAGTTTGAGCCGAACAACGCCTCAATATCAGCAAGCTTACGGCCTGACAGCAGCGCAAGAGCACCACCAAGCCATATTTTAAGATTCTGAAGAAGCGCCAGCAGGCCGGGCGGAACAATAACTCCATCCGGCGAGAGGGAGAAATCGAGCAGCGTCCCATCAATGTCTAGAAACAGGGCGCAGTCCCGTGAAAGGGCGGGAAGAAGCGGACATTGAGGCATTTTACGGATATGGCCTCAGATCGCCCCATATGTCTAACGCAGAAAATTAAGTTCCTGTAATTTTACCAATTTCATTATTTATTCGCATTCAGTTAATCACCTATTCTCAATTGAAATTTTTATTTTTGCTTGCATTTTTCTGGATTTTTTAAAATCATTTAATCGTACACACGGATAGCCTCCGCGATAAAATAAAAGCATTTACACTTTCTGTGCCATTCCTCAAACTAAGGGGGATGAACAAAGCTCTCGAACCAGCCCTGCCTGGCATAACCAGTCACGACAGGCTGACCATCATTCTGCATTGGCTTACCGCCTTGCTTGTTGTGGTACAATTTTTACTCGCGGAGTTCTGGGGATATTTCCCGCGTCCGGTACATTCCTTGATGATCGTAACGCATATGTCCTTCGGCTTGGTCCTTACCGCCTTGCTGGTGCTGCGCCTGGGATGGCGCCTGCGGCCCGGCCATACATTTTTTGATGATGGTACGGCATTGCTGCACACCGCCGCGCGGCTTACGCACTGGCTGCTCTATGCCCTGCTTGCCGCCGTGGTTGCTTTTGGTTTCCTCACGCGCTGGACCGACAATAAGCCTCTCAGCTTTTTCGGCCTGTTGATCCCCTCACCCCTCGGCAGTTTTTCCAGGGCAACCGGGCATTTTGTCGATCAAATCCACGATTATCTGGCCTGGGCCATCATCATTCTGGCCGGTGTTCACGCGGCAGCTTCATTGCTGCACCATTTTTATCTGAAGGACGGCGTGCTGCGCCGGATGCTGCCACAGCGCCGCTAATCTTTATGCCGCCTTTATGCGGGCGGCCATTTTCCCGCGTCGCGGCTTTATACGCACAGGCTTAAACGGAATACTCCAATAAGGAGTTTCCCGATGGGCGATGCCATCTCCATTCTGTCCGGTGCGGCAATCTTCGCGCTGTTGATCCTCTACGTGCCAGCTTGCGAGCGCGTGTGATGCTGGACCTCGCGCTCGGTGCCGCCGTTTCCGCCATCCTGCTGGTTTATCTTGTCTGGGCAATGCTGCGCCCGGAAGATTTCTGAGAAAATTCCATGACAATCCAAGGCATCGCGTATATCGCGCTGGTTTTTATTCTGGTGCTGGGCGCGGCATTCCCGCTCGGGCGTTATCTTGCCGCAATTTTCGAAGGCCGCGTGCATTTTTTGCGCCCGGTAGAAGCCGGCTTCTACCGCCTGGCGGGTGTGGATGAAGTGCGGCAGATGCGCTGGCAGAGTTATGCCATCGCCCTACTGCTGCTCAGTGTCATTCACTTCGCACTGCTTTATGCCATCCTGCGGCTGCAATATTATCTGCCGTTCAATCCACAACATATCTCAGGCATGTCCCCGCGCCTCGCCTTCAACACCGCCGCCAGCTTCGCCACCAACACCAACTGGCAGGCCTATGTGCCAGAAGCGCAGATCTCCAACGGCGCGCAGGTCTTTGGCCTGGTTGTGCACATGTTTATCTCCGCGGCGGCGGGCATTGCAGCAGCGGCGGCGGTCATGCGCGCCTTCACCGGCAGCGGGCTGAAGGCGCTCGGGAATTTCTACGCCGATCTCACCCGCATCACGCTGTATCTGTTGCTGCCCATTACCATCGTGGCGGGCGTACTGCTGGTGCTGGCTGGCAGCCCGCAAACCTTCAGCCCCTTCATCACCGCGCATACGCTGCAAGGCGGCGCTCAAAGCATCGCCATCGGCCCCGTGGCGCTACAAGAGGCAATAAAAGAGCTCGGCACCAATGGCGGCGGCTTCTTCAACGCCAACTCCGCGCATCCGTTCGAGAATCCAAACGCCTGGACCAACCTGCTGGAAAACTTCCTGCTGCTGGTCATCGGCTTTGCCCTTCCCATCGCCTTCGGCCATATGGTGAAAAACCCGCGCCAGGGCCGCGCTTTGATGGCGGCAATGGCGATTATTCTTGCCCTTGGCTGCATCGGCGCCTACGCGGCCGAGGCTTCCGGCAACCCGCTGCAAACCGCCGCAGGTGTGGCGCATGACGGCAACTGGGAGGGCAAGGAGGTTCGCTTCGGCATCGCGCCAAGCACCACCTTCAACGTCTCCGCCACCGGCACCTCCACTGGTGCTGTGGATAGTTTCACCGACAGCTACACCCCGCTTGGTGGCGCCATCCCGCTATTCCTGATGCAGCTTGGCGAGGTCACGCCCGGCGGTGTCGGCTCAGGCTTCTACACCATCATCGTCTTCGCGCTGCTCTCGGTGTTCGTGGCGGGGCTTATGGTGGGCCGCACGCCGGAATATCTCGGCAAAAAGGTGCAGGCAAAGGAGATCAAGCTCGCCATGCTGGGCGTGCTCATCCTCACTTTGTTCATCCTGGCGGGGGCTGGCTTCTCGCTGGTCACCAGATCGGGCTTAGGCTCACTCGCCAATGCCGGGCCGCACGGCTTGACTGAAATGCTCTACGCCTGGACCTCCGCCACCGAAAATAACGGCAGCGCCTTCGCCGGGCTTTCCGCTGACACAAACCTGCTGGATTACGGGCTGGGTGCCGCCATGCTGTTCGGGCGTTTTGCCTTCATGGTGCCGGTTCTGGCCATTGCCGGCTCGCTCGCCGCCAAGCCTCGCCTGCCGGAAAGTGCGGGCACCTTCCCTACCACCGGCCCGCTGTTCATCGGGCTTTTAATCGGCGTCATCGTCATCCTCGGCGGTCTGCAATTCCTGCCCGCTGACACGCTGGGTCCTCTCGCCGAACATTTCCTCCTGCATGCTGGAAAGACGTTCTAACAATGTCACAAGCTGATTCCATCTCCCTGTTCGAGGCAAAGATCATCCGCCGCGCATCGCTGGATGCCCTCGCCAAACTCAACCCCATCACGCTGATGCGTAACCCGGTGATCTTCGTCACCGAGATCGTCTCGGCGCTGGTAACGGCAACGGGCATCGAGGCTCTGCTCAAGCACCAGCCAGCGGAATTCCCACTGGTCATCGCAGCCTGGCTGTGGCTAACTGTCGTATTCGCCACCTTTGCGGAAGCCGTGGCGGAAGGGCGCGGGCGCGCACGGGCGGAAACGCTGCGCCGCGCGCGATCGGACACCATGGCCAAGCTGCTCACCAACCCGCCCGAGCGCGCGCTTTATATGCCCAAAGCCGCACCCGATCTCCGCCAGGGCGATATCGT
>JAGXAO010000047.1 GCA_018971565.1 Rhodospirillales bacterium | reverse complement strand
GATGCGTTCGTGATCGCGGCGGATACCGTGGTCGCTGCCGGACGGCGTATTTTGCACAAAACCGAATCGCGCGAAGCGGCAGAGGCGTATCTGCGCCTGCTCTCCGGCCGCCGCCACAAGGTGCACAGCGCCGTAGCCGTGGCCGCCCCGGATGGCCGCATATCCTGCCGGGTGGTGGAATCGGTGGTGGGGTTCGCCAGGCTCGATGAGCCGCAGTTGCGCGCCTATCTGGAAAGCGGCGAATGGCAAGGCAAGGCCGGTGGCTATGCCATCCAGGGGCAGGCCGCCAGTTTCATCGATTTTATTTCCGGCTCTTACTCCGGCGTGGTTGGGCTGCCTTTGCATGAAACCAGCGCCTTGCTGCGCGGCTTGGGCTGGCATTGATCGCGGCCTCCGTACGCGGCGAACTGGTGCGTATCGCCCTGCTGCGTGGAGACGAACTGGCGGAATTTTA
Organism: Rhodospirillales bacterium; assembly: GCA_018971565.1. Taxonomy (GTDB): domain Bacteria; phylum Pseudomonadota; class Alphaproteobacteria; order Acetobacterales; family Acetobacteraceae; genus Acidocella. Next base: position 13,775 of record JAGXAO010000047.1, on the reverse strand, counting down.
CCTATGGAACCGGAATGCGCCGGATTGTGTGGGCGACCTTTATACCGGCCGGGTGGTATCTGTGGAAAAGGCGTTGGCGGGATGTTTTGTTGCCTTGGGCGGTGAGATCTCGGGCTTTATGCCAGACAGCGCCGGAGGCAAAAACCTCACCGAAGGCCAATATATCAGTGTCTGCATCACCCGCGCCGCGCAGGGCGGCAAAGGGCCACGCCTTAGTTTGGCGCAAGCACCGGCAGCGGGCACACCCGGCCTTATCGCCGCCGGTCCGGGGCCGTTGGTCGAGCTAGCACGGCGCTTTGCCTCAGACGAGATCATTCTGGATGACTACGCGCTTATGGCTGACCTTCGCCCCGCGTTGGAAGGGCGGATGCATTACAATGCAAAAGCGTTCGACCCTGTGCTGGAAGATGAGGTTGCAAGCTTGGCTGAACCGCTGGCAATCCTGCCCCACGGCGCCCGGCTGCACATTACCCCAGCCCCCGCCGCCACATTGCTGGATGTGGACTCCGCATCAGCCAGCCACCTGCCGCCGCTTGCGCTGAACACCGCCATTATCCCGGAAATTTGCCGGCAGATTGTGCTGCGCAATCTCTCCGGAGGCATCCTCATCGACTTTGCGGGCCTTAAAACCGCACAACGGCAAAAACTCCTGCCGCCCTTGCGTGAGGCATTGAACCACGACCCGCTTTCACCAAATCTGCTCGGCCTCTCGCATCTAGGCTTTGCTGAGATCAACCGGCGGCGCACCCGCCCACCTTTGCATGAGATTCTGCACGGATGAAATGCCCCATCTGCGGCAAACCTGCCGCGCCCGAACAGGAACCCTTCTGCTCGAAACGCTGCGCCGATATCGACCTTGGCCATTGGCTGAATGACAGCTACAGGCTGCCGGTCTCGGCGGAGGAGAATGAAGAAGGAGAGGAGAACTAGCCTCCCCTCCCGTTTGTTTACGCGGCGTGATGGGCCGCATGGGAGGCTAGCAGTTTCAGGAACTCCCGGTTGAACGCCGGCAGATCATCTGGCTTGCGTGAGGTCACGAGATGACCATCCACCACCACCTCCTGGTCCACCCAATCTGCGCCCGCATTTTTCAGGTCGGTACGCAAAGACGGCCAAGATGTGACCTTCCTGCCCTTAACCCCGCCAGCCTCGATCAGGCTCCACGGCCCATGGCAGATTGCCGCTACCGGTTTGCCGGATTGGACGAAATGCCGGATGAAGGCCACAGCCTCCTTGTTCACGCGCAACGTATCCGGGTTGGCAACCCCGCCCGGTAGCACCAGCGCGTCGAAATTTTTCGCATCCGCGTGGTCGAGCGTCTGGTCCACGTCGGTCATATCGTCCTTATCATGGTGCTTCATGCCCTGAATCTGGCCGCCATGCGGCGCTACCACCATCGGCTGTGCTCCGGCTTCGCGCAAGGCACGCACAGGCTCGGTCAGCTCCGACTGCTCGAAACCGTCGGTCGCCAGTACGGCAATTTTGAGTTTGCTAAGATTGCTCATTTTGTTCTCCTTTCGATAGCGGCCAAGCCGCTTCTTGTGGGCCGAACAAAAGGTATGCAGGCGCGCTATGAATCCAACCCAGCTAACGCGATCCTCATCTGCTGGCCAGACAGCGTTTATCTGCGCCGCTGCGCGATGTAGACAGAGCCCAGGATCATCGCCCCTCCGGCCAGTTCGCCTAAGGTCAACGGTTCGCCCAGCAACAGAAATCCGCCCACTGCGCTGAATAAGGGCAACAGATACAGAAACCAGCTCGCATTCTGCGCGCCCAGCACCGCTACCCCTTTATTCCAGGCAACCAGCGGCACCACCGAAATGCATACGCCCATGAACAGCATGAGCCCCCATTCCTGGCGGGACATCGCCGCCATCATTTCCCCCACCCCCGGCCCGCCCGCAACAAGCAGCGGCAATGTGCCCAGAAACATCGTGACCGCCGAACTTTGCAGCGCGCCGTGTTTTTTGATGAGCGGCGGAATCGCCACGCAATAAACCGCCCAGCCGAAGGCCCCCAGAAGAAGCAACAATATGCCGTGCACATCGCCTTCGGCCGGGCCTGCGGAGGTGGCCAGCAGCACAATGCCGCCCCCGCCAAGCAAGGCGGCGAAAATGCTCCTCGCACCTGGTGCCCGCCGAACGATGAGGCAGGACAAAAGCAGGATCATTAGCGACTCTGAGGAATTGAGCAGTCCGGTCATCCCAGCAGATACCGTGCGGGCCGCTATACTGCCAAACAGGTTATAACCCGCCACACCAGCCCATCCGCAGAAGGCACCACGCAGCCAATCCCGCGCGGACCAGCTCTGCAATGCCCGCACCACGCCAGGCAGAAAACAGATGGAAGCGATGGAGTAACGTAGCGCCATATAGGCAGCACCAGGCATCGCCAGATGATTATTGCCTATGAAGTAGCGGTTGCCGATGGGGGCCATCCCCCACAGCACCACAGACGCCAGCACGAGCAGGAATGCCCGCGCCCGGGGCGCAAAAAACCGACCGGAAACGACTGACAGGCTCATGCACGCCGCCGCGAATGATGGGGTAAAAAATATTCACTGGTTCGCCCAAAATTCAGGGCCAACACTGAACTAATCGGCCTCCTTGCCTCCGTCCATCCGCTTCAGACGCTGGGCATATATGCGCGCATGGAAAAAACACCACCTTTCCGGAGAAAGGTGGCTTTGCGGGCCTTCGTTGATCAACCGAGGTTGGAGAAGCCTTTGCTCAACACTTCAACACCAGGCAGAACTTTACCCTCCATCCATTCCAGAAATGCTCCGCCGGCGGAGGAGAGATAGGTAAGGTCGTGATGCACCCCGGCCAGCTTCAGGGCGGAAACAGTATCGCCGCCGCCGCCCACAGAAATCACCTTGCCATCCTTCGTGGCCTGGGCAATCGCCTGCGCCAGCGTGTTGGTGGAGGCATCAAACGGCTTGGTCTCGAACGCGCCAAGGGGGCCGTTCCAGATGATCGTCTTGATCTCCGGCAGGCGGCTGATGAACGCATCAACTGTGGCCGGGCCCACATCCAGCGCCATGGCGCCGGGGGGGATGGCATCAATTTTCACCACATGGGTGGGGGCATCGGCCTCGAATTTCTCGGCCACCACAACATCCAGCGGCAGAAATATCTCGCAGCCTTTGGCGGCGGCGGTTTTTATAATCTCCAGCGCGGTGCCGTGCAGATCGGCCTCCTGCAAGGATCTGCCGACATTATGCCCCTGCGCCGCCAGGAACGTGTTGGCCATGGCGCCGCCGATCACCAGAATATCCACCTTGGTGACGAGATTGTTCAAAAGCTCAAGCTTGGTGGAAACCTTGGAGCCCGCGACAATGGCCGCGACCGGACGCTGCGGGTTGCCAAGAGCCTTCTCCAGCGCGTGCAGCTCCGCCTGCATCAGCCGCCCGGCGAAGGAGGGCATATGCCTGGCCACGCCCTCCGTAGAGGCATGGGCGCGATGCGCCGCGGAGAACGCGTCGTTCACAAAAATATCGCCCAGCTTCGCCAAGGCCGCGGCGAAGGCCGGGTCGTTCTTTTCTTCGCCCGCATGGAAGCGGGTATTCTCCAGCACAAGCACATCGCCATTGTTCAGGCTGGCGACAGCATTTTCAGCCTCCGGCCCCACGCAGCTCGCCGCGAAGGCAACCGGCTTGCCGAGGATTCGGCCCAGTGAATCCGCGATCGGCTTCAGCGACAGCTCCGGCACCACCTTGCCTTCCGGCCGGTCGAAATGGCTGAGCACGATCACCTTCGCACCCTTATCGGAAAGCTCCCTGATGGTCGGCAGCAGGCGTTCCAGCCGGGTTGCGTCTGTTACCTTGCCGTCCCGCAGGGGCACGTTCAAATCGGCACGGAGCAGCACGCGCTGCCCGGCGACATTCACATCATCAAGCGTCTTGTTCATAGCGCACCAAAATAGGCGGCAGTGTCAGACATACGGCTGGAGAAGCCCCATTCATTGTCGTACCAACCCATGACGCGGACAAGCCCTTTATCGACCACCGCGGTCTGCGGAGCGTCGAAGGTGCAGGAGGCTGGCTGGTGGATAAAATCGGTGCTCACCAGGGCCTCGGTGGAATAATCCAGCACGCCTTTCAGCGGGCCTTCAGCGGCGGCCTTCATCGCGGCATTAACTTCTTCCTTGGTCGCCTGCTTCTTCAGCACCACGTCGAAGGAGACCAGCGAGACATCCGGCGTCGGCACGCGGATGGACGTACCATCCAGCTTGCCCGCCAGCTCCGGCAGCACCAGGCCGACAGCCTTTGCCGCACCCGTTGAGGTCGGGATCATCGAAAGTGCCGCCGCGCGGGCGCGGTGGCGGTCTTTATGCAACGTGTCGACCGTTTTCTGGTCGCCGGTATAGGAATGGATGGTCACCATATAGCCGCGCTCGATGCCGAATGCGTCGTGCAGCACCTTGGCCATCGGCACCAGGCAGTTGGTGGTGCAGGAGGCGTTGGAGATCACCTCCATCTCCTTGGTCAATGTCTTGTGGTTAACGCCGTAAACGATGGTCGCATCCACGCCGTCAGCCGGGGCGGAAACAATAACCTTGCGGGCACCGGCGGTAAGGAGTGCCGCAGCGGATTCACGCTTGGTGAACAAACCCGTGCATTCCATGGCAACATCAATGCCGGAAAGCGGCAGCTTGGCGGGGTCGCGCTCGGCCACCACTTTAATTGGCGCATAGGTGCGGCCGCCGCAAGTGATGACGAGGCTGTCGCCCTCAACCGCCACAGTGCCGGGGAAGCGGCCATGAACCGAATCATAACGGAGCAAATGCGCGTTGTCCTCGACCGAGCCCAGATCATTGATCAGCACCGGCACCACATCGGTACGGCCGCTTTCGATGAGCGCGCGCAGAACCAGGCGGCCAATGCGGCCAAAGCCGTTAATCGCGATTTTCACAGCCATTTTCAGTTTCCTTCTTTCTTAACCGCAGCCATAACTGCCGCTTCCGTAATGCCGAAATGCTCGTACAGGGTTTCAGCCGGGGCACTAGCGCCAAAGCCTTCCATGCCGATGAAAATTCCGTCAGGCCCGAGCCAGCGTTCCCAGCCGAAACCAGCGGCGGCTTCCACGCCAATGCGCGGCGCGGTGCCCAGAACCTCCTTGCGGTATTCAGGCGATTGCTGGGCGAACAGTTCGAAGCACGGGGCGGAAACCACCGCCACCTCAATGCCCTGCTCCGCCAGCTTCTTTTTCGCCCCCATGGCCAGAGAAACCTCAGTGCCGGTGGCAATGATGGTGGCCGCACGAGGGCCATTGGCCTCGGCCAGCACATAAGCGCCGCGCGCGGTTTTGTTGCCATTGGCGGTATCCCGTAAAGCGGGTACGCCCTGGCGGGAGAGCACCAGCAGGCTCGGGCCCTTGGCGTTTTTGATGGCGATCTCCCAGGCCTCGGCGGTCTCTATGGCATCCGCCGGGCGCAACACCAGCACGTTCGGCATGGCGCGGAGCGAGGCCAGATGCTCGATGGGCTGATGCGTCGGGCCATCCTCGCCCAGCCCGATGGAATCGTGTGTGAGCACATGGATGGCGCGGGTGCCCATCAGCGCCGCGAGGCGGATGGCCGGGCGCATATAGTCTGAAAATACGAAGAACGTGCCACCATAAGGGATAAGCCCGCCATGCAGGGCGATGCCGTTCATCGCCGCCGCCATGCCAAACTCGCGGATACCGTAATAAATGTAACGGCCCGCGTAATTATCAGGTGTTACATCGCCCATGCCCTTGATGAGGGTGAGGTTGGAGCCGGTGAGGTCCGCCGAGCCGCCAACCAGCTCCGGCAGCGCCTGCACCAGCACCTCCAGCGCCTTCTGGCTGGCCTGGCGGGTGGCGAGCTTAGGCTTGCTCTCAGCGAGGCTAACCTTGTAGGCGCTCATCGCCTCGGCCCAGCCCTCGGGCAGCTTGCCCTGCATCACGCGCTCGAACTCGGCGCGCATCGGGTGCTTTGCCAGGCGCTTCAGCCAGGCGCGGCGGGCTGTGCTGCCACGCGCGCCAGCCTCGCGCCAAGAGGCATAAATCTCATCCGGCACCACGAAGGGCAGGTGGTTCCAGCCCAACGCCTTCTTGGCACCCTCGGCCTCGGCCCCGCCAAGGGCTGCGCCATGCACACCCGCCGTACCCGCCTTGGTGGGCGCGCCCAGCCCGATGATGGTTTTGCAGGCAATGATGGTGGGCCTGGCGGATTTCTGCGCGAAAGCCAGGGCGGCGGCGAGTTGCTCGAAATCATGCCCATCGATCCGGCGCGTCGCCCAGCCATAGGCGGCAAAGCGCTTCAGCGTATCCTCGGAGGTGGACATAGAGGTAGCGCCGTCGATGGAGATGGAATTATCGTCCCACAATACGGTGAGCTTGTTCAGCTTCAGGTGGCCCGCCAGCGCCGCCGCCTCGTGGGAGACGCCTTCCATCAGGCAGCCATCACCCGCGATCACCCAGGTGCGGTGGTCAACCAACGACTTGCCGAATTTGGCGGCCAGCATGCGCTCCGCCAGCGCCATGCCAACAGAGGTGGCGAAGCCCTGGCCGAGCGGGCCGGTGGTCATCTCAATGGCGGGATGCTCATGATATTCCGGGTGCCCGGCGGCGCGGGAATGCAGCTGGCGAAAGGTTTTCAACTGCTCGATTCCCATGCCCTCATGGCCGGTGAGATGCAGCAGCGCGTAGAGCAGCATGGAGCCATGCCCGGCAGAGAGCACGAAGCGGTCACGGTCCGCCCAATCCGGCGCGGCGGCGTCGAACTTCATGAATTTGCGGTACAGCGCCGTGGCGGCGTCAGCCATGCCCATCGGCATGCCAGGATGGCCGGATTTGGCGGCCTCCACGGCATCAATCGCCAACGCGCGGATGGCGTTCGCCATAATCCGGTCCTCGCCGGGCTGCTGGGCCAGGATTTCCGCCTGGCGCTTCAGTGCCGCCTCGTTATTTGTATCCGCTATGCTCGCCATATTCCGCCAATCCCCGACGGACATGGTCCAGATTGCCTAGCTAATCGGCAAAACTTGAACCGTGTCCCCCTCGCACAGGTTAAGCGGGCGATTCACAATCCAGGCAGCTGACCCCAGCTCATCCCAGACCGATCGCACGCTTGGTAATGGGCGCGTGCATAATACTTCACGTGATTGCCATCAACCCGGTGCCGCAAGGGGCAGGATTGCGCGAAGGCCGAAATGGCCCGCCGCGCCAGCGAACCGGGTAAGAAAAAACCCTCCCGGCGCACACCGGGAGGGTCCAGAACCTTATCTACGCGAAAGGTTTAGCCGTGGGAGACAACCTCGCCGTGCTGGGTGATATCCAACCCTTCGATCTCGTCTTCCTTGGTCACGCGCAGGCCCATGGTAAGGTCGATCAGCTTCAGAATGATGTAGCTGACCACTGCGTCGTAGACGATGGTAACGATGATGCCTTCGAGCTGGATGAGAACCTGACCGGGGTTGCCCTCTATCAGACCGGAGTGGCCGCCAACAGCCTTCAACGCGAATACGCCGGTGAGCAGCGCGCCCAGGATGCCGCCAAGGCCGTGCACGCCCCAAACATCCAGCGCGTCGTCATAACCGAACATGCCCTTAAAGCCGGTAACGCCCCAGAAGCAGACGACACCAGCCGCAAGACCGATAACCAGCGCGCCGCTAACCCCAACGAAGCCGCAAGCCGGAGTGATGGCAACAAGACCCGCGACAGCGCCGGAAACACCGCCCAGCATGCTCGGCTTGCCCTTAACCATCCATTCCACGATGACCCAGGAAAGCACCGCAGCGGAGGTGGCGAGCTGGGTATTGATGGCGGCCATGCCAGCCAGACCACCAGCGGTGAGCGCGGAGCCAGCATTGAAACCGAACCAGCCCACCCACAGCAGGGAAGCGCCGACCATGGTGTAAGCCATGTTGGCGGGGGCCATGTTGTCACGCCCGTAACCAGCGCGCTTGCCAACCATGATGGCAGCGATCAGGCCGGGCACGGCGCTGTCGATATGCACCACGGTGCCGCCCGCGAAATCCAGCACGCCAAGATTGGCGAGGAAGCCGCCAGGGCCCCAGACCATATGTGCGATCGGGCAATATACCGCCAGCAGCCAGATGCCCACGAACACCATGGAGGAGGAGAATTTGAGGCGGTCAGCCGGGCCACCCAGGAACAAAGCCGGGGTGATGATGGCGAAGGTGCACTGGAAGAAGGCGAACACCGTTTCGGGTATGGTGCCGGAAAGCCCGTTAAGCCCGGTGCCCATCAGCATCACGCGGGAGAAGCCGCCGAACAGCGGCGCCAGCGGGCCGGAACCAGCCGTGAAGGCGAGGCTGTAGCCAACGACGCACCATAGAACGGTGACAAGGGCGGTGGTGAAGAAACACTGCATCAGCATAGCCAGCATGTTCTTCTTCCGCAGCAGGCCCGCATAATACAGAGCCAGCCCCGGCACCGTCATCATCAGCACGAGGGCGGAAGAGGTCAGCATCCAGGCGGTGTCGCCCGAGTTCAGGGTCGGGGTGGGAGCAGCGGTCTGCGCCAGGGCGGGCGCACAGCCCAAAGCTGCCAGGCCGAGGCCCACGGGCACGCCTAAAAGGGATCTTTTCGTCATCAAGTCCTCGTTCCTCATTGCGCTGCCTTGAAGGCCCGGAGCCCGAACAGGCCGGCGGCGCGTGGTCATGAAAGCTCAGTGCGTTTCGGCAGTTCATCAGGAGCAAGGAGCATGCCAGTTCGGACAATAAATTCACGAGACCAGGAGGCGCAGGGATATGGGCGCTCCGAGCCGGGCCGGCACTGGCTTCAGGAACGGACTTAAAACCTTACGCCTAAAATATAGGCACAAACATGTTCATTTTTTCTTCACACGACGAAATGGATGAACGGCCTGTTATCTTCCCCCGTCTCGGCCTGTTCCCGGTGGCGCGATATTCTGGCAGTCTGCGAATATGACGAATTCATGCGACATCGCTGTGGTGGGCGCCGGCCCGGTGGGTGGCACCCTCGCCTTGGCCCTGGCGGCACGGGGCCGCAAGGTTCTCCTGGTCGATAAAGCCGGGCTGAAACCCATGGAACATCCAGATTTCGACGGCCGGGCCTATGCCATCGCGCACGGGTGCCAGCCTTTGCTGCGGGAAGCCGGTTTGTGGGAACGCCTGCCCTTTGCCCCCTGCCCGATCAAGGATATCGACGTGACGGACGGCAAACCCGGCCGCGCGCCCTCCCCGCTGCGGCTGCATTTCGACCACAAAGCCGTGGGGGATGATCCGTTTGGCTGGATCATCGAGGCCCGCTCCGTACGGGTGGCATTAAATGCCGCGCTGGCACAATCCAGCGTGATCGTCCGCGCTCCGGCGGAGGCCGAGGTGGCGCGGAACGAAGCGGAGGCGGTTGTGCGGGTGGGCAGCGAGACCTTTACCGCAAAACTGGTGGTGGCGGCGGAAGGCCGGCAATCGCCCCTGCGTGAGCAGGCCGGCATAGGCATAACACGCCTACCTTATAAGCAGACGGCGGTAATTTTCGCCCTGGCCCATGAACGGCCCCATAATAATGTGGCGCTGGAGCATTTTCTGCCTGCCGGGCCGCTTGCCGTGCTGCCAATGACCGGTACGGCCGAGCACCCCAATGTTTCCGCCATCGTGTTCACCGAAAGCGATGCCAACGCCAAGCTGCTTTACGGCATGGACGACGCCGCACTGGCCGGGCAGGTGCACGCCCGGCTGGGTGACCGGCTGGGGGGCTTTACCCTCGCCGGGCGGCGCTGGATTTACCCGCTCCAGGCCATGTACGCGCAACGCTATTTCGATACACGCCTGGCCCTGGCGGGGGATGCAGCACACGGCGTGCACCCCATCGCGGGGCAAGGCTTGAATCTTGGCCTGCGGGATGCAGCGGCGCTGCTGGAATTATTGGCCGCGGCAGAGGACCCCGGCGCGGATTCCGTGCTGCGCGCCTACCAGGCCCGGCAGCGCCCCATCAACATGGCGATGCTGCTGGGTATGGATGCACTGGACCGGCTTTTTTCCACCAATTTCCCACCAGTGCGGCTGGCGCGGGATCTCGGCCTGGCGGCAGTGGAACGGATGCCGCGCTTGAAGCGGCGGTTCATGCTAGCGGCGATGGGCCGGTAAAACGGCAGGAATAAATCCGTAAACCCGCCCGAAAGGGCGGTTTTTATGTAAGGAAGCGGGCATGTTCCTCACGCTGCTGATCCTCCTCGCCGCCATTGTGCTCGCCGTGCCTTTGTCCCGTTACGCGGGGCTGGGAAGCATTCTGGGCTACCTCGTCGTGGGGGTGGTCATCGGCCCCTCCGTAACCGGGTTGATTACCAATGTGAATGAGATCAGCGATGTCTCCGAGCTCGGCGTGACCATGCTGCTGTTTCTTATCGGGCTGGAGCTGCGGCCGCATCGCCTGTGGGTACTGCGCAAGGCGGTGTTTGGCATGGGGCTGGGGCAGATGATCCCGACATCTCTGGTACTGGCGGGCTTTATCATGCTGTTCGGGGTGCCGGGGCGAGATGCTGCGGTGCTGGGTATCGGGCTGGCGCTCTCTTCCACTGCCATAGCTCTGCCCTTGCTGTCTGAGCGCAGCCTGCTGCCCACCATACCTGGGCGCGATGCTTTTGCCGTGCTGCTGTTTCAGGATATGGCAGCGATTCCTGTTCTGGCCCTGCTGCCCATTCTCGCGGGCAGCGGCCTGCCGCATTTTTCGTGGGAGGATGTGGGGCGGGGTGCCGCGGTGGTGGCGGTGATTTTAGGCGGCGGCATTCTGCTGGTGCCGTATGTCTTCCGCATCGTGGCGGCGGCCAAAGCACCAGAAGTGTTCACCGCCACGGCGTTATTGCTGGTGGTGGGCACGGCGGCGCTCGCTAATTGGGCTGGGCTTTCCGCCTCTCTGGGCGCGTTCCTGGCGGGGGTAATGGTTTCCGATTCCGATTACCGGCACGAGTTGCAGGCCGATATCGAACCTTTCGAGGGGTTGCTTCTTGGGTTTTTCTTTATCTCTGTCGGCATGTCCGCGGATGTTGGCCTGTTATTAAGCCGGCCGCTGGAGATTTTGCTGCTGGTGATCGGGCTTACAATGGTGAAAGCGGGCATTGCCTTCGCGGTCAGCTATTTGCGCCGGCGGCTGGCCGGGGCGGCTTTGCGGTTTGCCCTGGCCCTGCCAGAAGGCAGTGAATTCGGGTTCGTGCTGTTCGCCGCCGCCGTGGCGGAAGGCACGCTGGATAAAACCCTGGCGGCGGAGGCAACTTTGGTCATAGCACTTTCTATGATGGTCGCCCCCGTTCTGTTTTCACTCTCAGAGCGCTTCATGATGCCACTGCTGGAAGCCAGAAAGCAGCAGCGCCCGTTCGACAGGCTGGAAGATTTGCAGGCAACCCCGGTCATCATCTGCGGGTTTGGCCGCGTGGGGCAAATTATCGGGCGGGTACTGGCGATGCAGAAAATCCGCTTCACCGCGCTGGACCGCAGTTCCACCCAGGTGGATTTCATTCGCCGCTTCGGCGTGAAAGTGTTTTACGGCGACCCAACACGTGAAGAACTGATGCGCTCAGCCGGGGCGGAGAGCGCGAAAGTGCTTGTGCTGGCACTGGATGATATGGAAGCGAGCGTGGCCGTGGCGGAGATGGTGCGGCGCAAATTCCCGCAATTGCGCGTGGTGGCACGCGCGCGCAACCGCCACCATGTGCACCGGCTGATGAGCGCGGGCGTTGACCTTTTTGTGCGCGAAACGTTTTTCTCCTCGCTGCGGTTAACCGAAATCGTAATGGAGGAGCTGAATATTCCCGAAGCGCGGGCCAAACGCGCGATCGAGCTGTTCCGCGAGCACGACGACCGGATTCTTCACGAAACCTACGCATTCGGCAACGATGAGGGCCGGTTGATCCAGACCGCGCAGGACGCCGCGAAGGAATTGCAGGATTTGTTTGAAACCGACCAGAGCGATTTCGACGAGGACGAGACAAGCACCCCGGCCTGACTACAATGCTTGCGCCACTTCCCTGAAAATTTGCGCGGGCAAGCTGCCGCCGAGCAGGTTCTTGCCCGGCGCGTTATCGTCATTGCCGAGCCACACGGCGATAATATCCCCTTTTGCGTAACCCACAAACCAACCATCCCGGTAGTCCTGCGTGGTGCCGGTTTTGCCCGCCGTATAAACCCCGGGGATGAAAGCCGCCGTGGCAGTGCCGGAAAGCACCACCTGGCGCATCATTGCCGCCACCGCCCGCGCATCGCCCGAGGGCACCGCTGGCACGGGGGCCTGAACCTGCGCGCCAACTCCATTGATGGCGGTAACACCATAGGGCGTTATCCGCTCACCACCGTTGAAAAACGCGGCATAGGCGCTGGCGAGTTGCATAACGCCCACCGCCCCCGTGCCCAGCGCCATGGTGGCGTCATCGGGGAAATGATCTTCCAACCCAAGGCTGCGCGCCACGGCGATAACCCGGCGCGGCCCGCCGGCACGTAGCAGAATGCGGATGGCGGCGGTGTTCATGGAATCCGCCAGCGCCTCGGTCATGCTCACCTCGCCATGATACCCGCGCTCGTAATCGTGCGGGCGATAGCCGCGCAGGTTCAGCGGTGCATCCAGCACCATGCTGTCCGGCGGCATGCCCGCCATCAGCCCGGCCAGCCAGACGATGGGTTTGATGGCCGAACCGGTCTGCCGCCGGGCGAGAACGGCGCGGTTATAACCTTCGCGGTCGCCCACCCCGCCGACAATGGCGCGCACCGCGCCAGTTCGCGCATCCAGGACCACCACCGCACCCTGGGAAACCCGATATTTGGCACCTTGTGTCTCAATGGCGGAATCCAGCGCCGCCTGGGCAGCGGTTTGCAGCCCGGGATTCATGGTGGTGGTGAAGCTCACATCCTCACCCTCTGGGATCAGCGACGCCTCGCGCTGCATCGTCCAAAGCGCGAACCAGGAGCTGCGAGAGATAGGCGAGGCGACATCACCCAATTGCGCCTCCGCCGCATTCTCCTGCGCGGGGGAGATGGCGCCTGTGGCCACCATCGCATCCAGCACCTTGGCGGCGCGGCCGGCGGCGGCCTGGGCATTCACCAGCGGGTTAAGGCTGGAGGGCGCCTTAGGCAGCCCGGCCAGAATGGCGGCCTGGGCAAGTGTCAGGCGCGACGCTGGCTTGTTGAAATAAAGCCGCGCCGCCGCGTCCACCCCATAAGCCCCGCCACCGAGATAAACCCGGTTGAGATAAATACCCAGAATCTGCGCCCGGCTGTAGTGCCGCCAAAGCCAGAGTGAGAGAAAAGCCTCCTGCACCTTGCGGCGTAGCGTCCTCTGGTTGCCAAGGAACAGAGTTTTTGCCACCTGCTGGGTAAGGGTGGAGCCACCCTGCACCACGTGGCGGTGAATTACGTCCGAAACCAAAGCACGAAAAATACCCCGGCCGTCAAACGCGCCATGCTCATAGAACCGACGGTCCTCAATGGCGATAAAAGCCGCTGGTACATAGGCCGGCAGCGCAGAAGGCAGCACCACCCGGCCCGAAACATCACCAAACCGGGCCACCAGGTGTCCCGCCGGGTCCAGCAGCCGTATCGCCGGGCGGCGCGCCTGGGTAATGGCGATAGCGGGGTTCGGCATATTCCAGGTAAACCACAGCGCCGCCAGCCCTGCCCCCACCGCGCCCCAGATGCCCAACATGACAAGCACCCGCGCCACCGCCCAAGTGCGGCCAAGGCGGCGTTTAAGAACGGGAGACGGCTTCGGGAGCGCAGGCATCGCTTTCCCTGCTGCCAAGCATCGCCGTTGGGCGTCAACCGCTGTTTGACCCAGGCG